>CAXTMX010000033.1:4978-26102 GCA_964245585.1 uncultured Sphingomonadaceae bacterium
CCGGCATCCAGAGCGATCAGCCGTTCGCCGCCTATGACATCGACATCGTCCTGCCCGGCGAACGGCGCCACCGCGTCGATATCAGCGCGGCGCCGCTGGCCGATCGGTCGGGCTGGCAGGTCGTCACCGTCCACGCGCGCGCGCCCGCGCATTTCGGCCGCCGCGGCGATCGCCACGGCGGGACGCTGACCGCGATCGGCGCCGCCGCGATGCTCGCGCACGAGATCAAGAACCCGCTCTCGGGCATTCGCGGCGCGGCACAATTGCTCGAAGCCGGCGGCGACGCCGCGAACGCCGGGCTGACCCGGCTGATCCGCGACGAGGTCGACCGGGTCACGGCGTTGATCGACCGCATGGAAGGGTTCACCGATACGCGCCCGCTCGAGCGGTCGCCGCAGAACATCCATGTGATCCTCGGCCATGCCCGCGATGTCGCGGCGAGCGGCTTTGCGCGCGGAGTGCCGATCCGCGAGGTCTATGACCCGTCGCTCCCGGCGGTGCTCGGCCATCGCGACGCGCTCGTCCAGATCTTCCTCAATCTTCTCAAGAATGCGGTCGAAGCGATGGGCGAGATTGGAAACCAGCGGGCGATCACGCTGACCACCGCCTATCGTCACGGCGTTTCGGTCACCACCGACCGCGACGGTCGGCGCTCGCTGCCGATCGAGGTCTGCGTGATCGACGAGGGGCCGGGCGCGCCGGCCGAGCTGGTCGATCATCTGTTCGATCCGTTCGTCACATCGAAGCGCAGCGGCGGCGGCCTCGGCCTCGCGCTGGTCGACAAGCTCGTCGGCGATCAGCGCGGCATCGTCGAATATGCCCGCGAGGGCAGCCCGCCGCGCACCGTCCTGCGCGTCCTCCTGCCGCGGGCGAAAGAAGGGTGAGCCATTTTCGGAAGCCCGTTCGTGCGGAGCCAAGTCGAGGGCCAATTGAACCTTCCTTCACCCCGTTCGTCCCGAACGGTGAGTCCTCACCGTGTTGAGCCGATGACCGGCCGCATCCTCGTGGTCGACGACGACGCCGCGATCCGCACCGTCGTGCGCGAGGCGCTGCGCCGCGAGGGTTATCTCGTCGAGACCGCCGGCAGCGTCGCCGAGCAGCGCCGCGCGCTCGACGCGTTCGCGCCGGACGTGCTGGTGACCGATGTCGTCCTGCCCGACGGCAACGGGCTCGATCTGGTGCCCGAGCTGCTCCTCGCTTACCCCGGCCTGCCGGTGATCGTGCTGTCCGCGCAGAACACGCTCGCGACCGCGGTCCGCGCGACCGAGCAGGGCGCGTTCGAATATCTGCCCAAGCCGTTCGACCTGGCCGAGCTTGCCCGCGCCGTCTCCGCCGCGCTTGCCAGCCGGGCGATCGTCTCGTCCGACGAAGCGAGCGCCGCCGCGACCGACGAGCTGCCGCTGATCGGCCGCTCGCCGCCGATGCAGGGGGTCTATCGCACGATCGCGCGCGTCGTCGCCAACGACCTGACCGTGCTGATCCTCGGTGAGTCGGGCACCGGCAAGGAGCTCGTCGCGCGCGCGATCCACGATCTCGGGCCGCGCGGGAGCCGCCCGTTCGTCGCGGTCAACATGGCCGCGATCCCGCGCGAGCTGATCGAGTCCGAGCTGTTCGGCCACGAGCGCGGCGCCTTCACCGGCGCGCAGGCGCGCACCGCCGGGCGGTTCGAGCAGGCGCAGGGCGGCACCTTGTTCCTCGACGAGATCGGCGACATGCCGATGGAAGCGCAAACCCGCCTGCTGCGCGTGCTCCAGCAGGGCGAGTTCACCACCGTCGGGGGCGCGCGCGCGATCCGTGCCGACGTGCGCATCATCGCCGCGACCCACAAGGATCTGCCCGCGCTGATCGCCGGCCATGCGTTCCGCGAGGATCTCTATTACCGGCTCAACGTCGTGCCGATCCGCCTGCCGGCGCTGCGCGAGCGCGGCGAGGACATCGCCGGCAACGTCCGCGAGCTCGAGAATCTGATGCGCCGGCTCGCCGCGCTGAGCCGCGAGGATGTGATCGGCGCGGATGCGGTCGAGCGCCAGCTCGGCGGCGTGCGCGAGGTCGAGGACGTCCCGGCGATCGCGCCGTCGGGCGGGCTCGGCGACGCGGTCGAGCTGCATCTCGCCCGCTATTTCGCCACGTTCGGGCGCGATCTCCCGCCCGACGGGCTGCACGACCGCATCCTTGCGGAAGTCGAGCGCCCGCTGCTGCGCCTGAGCCTCGCCGCCGCGCGCGGCAACCAGCTGCGCGCGGCGCGCCTGCTCGGGATTAACCGCAACACGCTGCGCAAGAAGCTCTCCGAGCGGGGGATCGATCCGGCCGACGTGCGCAAGATCGGAGGGTGACCTCTCATCCGTTCGCCCTGAGCTTGTCGAAGGGCTCCCCTTCTTCTGGCGCAAGAAGAGAAGGGCCTCGCCAAGCTCAACCCGAACGGCGGTACGGTTATGGCTCTTACAAACCGTGTTTTGCGTGCCACAAGCTTGTGGTAGGCAAGCCACGATGGCGAGCGAGACCGCAGTTCTGATCAGCCGGCGTCCGCATTGGCAGCGGCGCATCGCGCTGGTCCGCCGCAGCGCGCGCTTCATGCCCGCGGTCGAGCTGCTCACCTTGCTCGCCGCGCTCGCGATCAGCACCGGCAGCTATTTCATCGTGACGGGGCGCGGCTCGCCGGCGCATCTGCTGAGCCCGCCGCTGGTCGCCCTGCTGATGGTCGCCAATCTGGTGCCGGCGATGGCGGTGCTGGTGCTGCTCGCCCGGCGGATCGCCAAGGGGCGCGCCGCGGCCTCGCCGATCGGCGGCCGCGGACGGCTCCACGTGCGGCTCGTCGCGCTCTTCTCGACGATCGCCGCGGTGCCGACGCTGCTGGTGGTGATCTTCGCGTCCTTGCTGTTCCAATATGGCGTCGCTTTCTGGTTCTCGGACAGCGCGCGCGTCGTGCTCGAGAATTCGGATCGCGTCGCGCGCGCCTATGTCAGCGAGAACGAGCAGCGCATCCGCGCGGACATCGTCCCGATGCTCGGCGATTTCCGCAATGCTCTGGCGCAGGCGTCGATCGAGGATCCGCGCTTCATCGAATTCGTCGCGCAGCAGGGGCGCCGCCGCGGCCTGTCCGAGATCGCGATCATCGAGATCGGCAAGGACGGGGTGCGCCGCGCGCCGCTGGTCGCGCTCGCCGACGTGCGCAGCCTTGAGCGGCGCCTGCCCAATCTCGCCGTCCCCGGCCTCGACCGCGGCGACATCTGGGCGTCGACCGGGTCGGGCGACCGGATCGAGAGCGCGATCGCGCTCAATCCCGCGACGCGCTCCTATCTCTATGCCTCGCGCTTCGTCGATCCGCTGGTGCTGCGCCAGGTCTCGCGCACGCAGACCGCGCTCGGCGACTACAACAGCCTGCTCGAGCGCTCGCGTTCGCTGCAGATCCGCTTCAACGCCGCGCTGCTGCTCGTCTCGCTGCTCATCGTCGGCGCGGCGATCTGGATCGCGCTGACCGTCGCCGATCGCCTGGTCAGGCCGGTCAGCGAGCTGGTCGGCGCCGCGCGGCGCGTCGCCGCCGGCGATCTCGCGGTGCGCGTCCGCCGGCCGCACGCGCAGGACGAGGTCGGCACGCTCGCCAGCGCGTTCAACCGCATGACTCGCCGGCTCGAGGAGCAGACCGGCGCGCTCGTCAGCGCCAACAGCCAGCTCGACAACCGCCGCGTGTTCATCGAGGCGGTGCTGTCGGGCGTCAGCGCCGGCGTCGTCTCGGTCGACCGCGACCGGCGCGTCCGCCTGATCAACCGCTCGGCCGAGGATCTGCTCGTCACCGACAGCGCGGGCGCGGTCGGCCGTCCGCTTGCCGAGATCGCGCCCGAGCTCGATCGCCTGCTCGACAGCGACGAGCGCGAGGCGATCGTCCAGATCGGCAGCGCCGGCGAACCGCGCACGCTCGCTGCCAAGCTGGTCCGCTCGGACAGCGGCGACGTGCTGACGTTCGACGACATCACCCAGCAATTGCTCGACCAGCGCCGCGCGGCCTGGTCGGATGTCGCGCGGCGCATCGCGCACGAGATCAAGAACCCGCTGACCCCGATCCAGCTCGCCGCCGAACGGCTGCAGCGCCGCTACGGCCGCGAGATCGCCTCCGATCCGGCGACGTTCGAGCGCCTGACCGGCACGATCGTCCGCCAGGTCGGCGATCTCAGGCGCATGGTCGACGAATTCTCCTCGTTCGCGCGCATGCCCAAGCCGAGCTTCCGCGCCGAGGCGATCGGCGAGGTCGCGCGCCAGGCCTTGTTCCTCCACGAGGTCGCCCATCCCGCGATCCGCTTCGCGCTCGACGCGCCCGATCCGTCGCCGCTGCTCGTGTGCGACCGCCGCCAGCTCGGCCAGGCGCTGACCAACCTGATCAAGAACGCGATCGAGGCGATCGCCGCCGCGCGCGAGGAGGGCGGCGAGGTCGTGCTCACGATCGGCGAGGACGGCGGGCGGCTGACGGTCGACGTCGCCGACAACGGCGTCGGGCTGCCCGCCGAGCGCGATCGCATCACCGAGCCCTATATGACCACGCGCGCGCGCGGCACCGGGCTCGGCCTCGCGATCGTCAAGAAGATCGTCGAGGAGCATTGCGGCACGATGCATTTCACCGACCGGCCCGGCGGCGGCACCGTCGTCCATCTCTGCTTCGATCGCGCGATGCTCGCCACGCTGGAAGGCGGCGGCCAGGATCATGGCGGCGACTCCGGCGCGGCGCGGCCCTCCGAACTCACACGCATGAAGGCCGGCTGACATGGCGCTCGAAGTATTGGTGGTCGACGACGAACAGGACATCCGCGAGCTCGTCGCCGGCGTGCTCGAGGACGAGGGCTATCGCACCCGCGCCGCGGGCGACAGCGACGCCGCGCTGACCGCGATCGGCGAACGCCGCCCCTCGCTGGTGCTGCTCGACGTCTGGCTCAAGGGCTCGCGCCTCGACGGGCTCGATCTGCTCGACGAGATCAAGCGGCGCGATCCCCTGCTGCCGGTGCTGGTCATCTCGGGCCACGGCAATATCGACACCGCGGTCGCTGCCGTGCGCCGCGGCGCGGCCGATTTCATCGAGAAGCCGTTCGAGGCTGCGCGCCTGCTCCTCCTCGTCGCGCGCGCGACCGAGACCGAGCGGCTGCGCCGCGAGAATGCCGATCTGCGCGCGCAGGTCGGCCAGGACGACGAGCTGACCGGCAATTCGGGCGCGATCAACGCGGTGCGCGCCACGTTGAAGCGCGTCGCCGCCACCGGCAGTCGCGTGCTGATCTCCGGCCCGGCAGGCGTCGGCAAGGAGGTCGCCGCGCGCCTGCTCCACCTGTGGAGCCCGCGCGCCGACGCGCCGTTCACCGTCGTCAGCGCCGCGCGCATGACGCCCGAGCGCGTCGAGGAGGAGCTGTTCGGCGTCGAGGAGGGCAGCGAGCTGGTCCGTCCCGGCCTGTTCGAGCAGGCGCACGGCGGCACCTTGTTCCTCGACGAGATCGCCGACATGCCGCTGACCGCGCAGGCCAAGATCCTGCGCGTGCTGACCGATCAGAGCTTCAACCGCGTCGGCGGCCAGCGCGTCGTCAAGGTCGACGTCCGCGTCGTCTCGGCCACCGCGCGCGCGCTGCAGGACGAGATCGCCGCCGGCCGCTTCCGCGAGGATCTCTATTACCGGCTCAACGTCGTGCCGGTGCCCTTGCCCGCGCTGATGGACCGGCGCGAGGACATCCCGCCGCTGGTGACCAATTTCGTCGCGCGCTTCGCCGCCGAGCGCCGCATCGCCACGCCCGAGGTGGCCGAGGAAGCGATCGCCGCGCTCCAGGCCTATGACTGGCCCGGCAACGTGCGGCAGCTGCGCAACGTCATCGAGCGCACGATCATCCTCGCGCCCGGCGACCGGCTCCAGCGGATCGACGCGGACATGCTGCCGGCCGAGGTGCTCGGCGACCAGCAGCGGCTCAGCCCGACCGGCGGCGCGCGTTCGATCATGGGCACGCCGCTGCGCGAGGCCCGCGAGACGTTCGAGCGCGAATATCTGCGCGTCCAGATCCGCCGCTTCTCGGGCAATATCTCGCGCACCGCGACCTTCATCGGCATGGAACGCTCGGCCCTGCACCGCAAGCTCAAGACGCTCGGGCTGGCCGATGCGCGCGAGGAGGGGGAGGGAGAGTAATCCCATCTCCTGTCACCGTTCGGGCTGAGCCTGTCGAAGCCCTTTCCTTCTTTTCGACACAGAGAGGGGCACTTCGACAGGCTCAGGGCGAACGGTCGGCTTTGAGTGCTGGACGCCTTTGCTGCACCGCACTATATCCGATCCGCCCCCACGCCCCCGCGGGGGCGCACGACGCCTGCAAGGCGCCCAGCGGGCCACGACCCGCCAAGACCGGAGACCGGCACATGGCTGACAAGGTCAACAACCTCCAGGACCTGTTCCTCAACACCGTCCGCAAATCCAAGACCCCGGTGACGATGTTCCTCGTCAAGGGCGTCAAGCTGCAGGGCATCATCACCTGGTTCGACAATTTCTCGGTGCTGCTGCGCCGCGACGGGCAGTCGCAGCTGATCTACAAGCACGCGATCTCGACGGTGATGCCCTCGTCGCCGGTGGATATGACCGCGATCGAGGCGAGCTTCGAGAACAACCGCAAGCCGACCCTGCTCCAGGAAATCTTCCTCACCGCGGTGCGCAAGGCGCGCGAGCCGGTGACGATGTTCCTCGTCAACGGCGTGATGCTCCAGGGCGAGGTCGCCGCGTTCGACCTGTTCTGCCTGATGCTGCGCCGCGACGGCATGTCGCAGCTCGTCTACAAGCATGCGATCTCCACCGTGCAGCCGATCAACCCGGTCGACCTGACCGAGGTCGATACCGCGGCCGAGGCCGATTGAGCGGTTTCGCCCGCGACGGCGATGACGGGGTGACGCGCGGCGCGCGCGCGATCGTGGCCTTGCCCGATCGCGCCCGCCGCGGCCCGGCCAACCGGCGCAGCGTCGAAGCGCGGCTCGACGAAGCCGCGGGGCTCGCCGCCGCGATCGG
Organism: uncultured Sphingomonadaceae bacterium; assembly: GCA_964245585.1. Classification (GTDB taxonomy): domain Bacteria; phylum Pseudomonadota; class Alphaproteobacteria; order Sphingomonadales; family Sphingomonadaceae; genus Solisphingomonas. The sequence goes on from CAXTMX010000033.1 coordinate 11,985, forward strand.
CCTCGACGTGGTCGAGCGCGCCGCGTTCAAGCTGCGTGCGCCGACCGCCGCGACCTTGCTCGGCTCGGGACAGGTGGAAAGCCTCGCCACCGCGGTTCGCCAGGCCGAGGCCGAGCTCGTCGTGGTCGATGCCGCGCTCAGCCCGATCCAGCAGCGCAACCTCGAGAAGGCGCTCAGCGCCAAGGTGATCGACCGCACCGGGCTGATCCTCGAGATCTTCGGCGAGCGCGCCGCGACCGCCGAGGGCCGGCTCCAGGTCGAGCTCGCCCATCTCGATTACCAGGCCGGGCGCCTCGTGCGCAGCTGGACCCACCTCGAGCGCCAGCGCGGCGGTTTCGGCTTCTTGGGCGGCCCCGGCGAGACGCAGATCGAGGCCGATCGCCGGATGATCCGCGATCGCATGGCCAAATTGCGCAAGGAGCTGGCCCAGGTCAGCCGCACCCGCGGGCTGCACCGCGACCGCCGCCAGCGCGCGCCCTGGCCGACCGTCGCCTTGGTCGGCTATACCAATGCCGGCAAATCGACCTTGTTCAACCGCATGACCGGCGCCGACGTCATGGCCGAGAACCTGCTGTTCGCCACGCTCGATCCGACGATGCGGCAGATCGCGCTGCCCGGCATCGACAAGGCGATCCTGTCCGACACGGTCGGCTTCGTGTCCGAGCTGCCGACGCAATTGGTCGCCGCGTTCCGCGCCACGCTCGAGGAGGTCGTCTCGGCCGATCTGATCGTCCACGTCCGCGACATCGCGCATCCCGACAGCGACGCGCAGGCCGCCGACGTCGAGCAGGTGCTGGCGGATATCGGCGCGGGCGTGGCCAGGAACGGGGAGGGCGGCGCGCCGGTCATCGAAGCGTGGAACAAGCTCGACGCGCGCGACGAGGAGGCACGCCCCGGCCTGCTCGCCGAAGCCGCCCGGCGCGACGACGTGGTCGCGCTGTCGGCCTTGACCGGGGAGGGGGTCGACCGGCTTCAGCGCATGCTGGCCCAGCGGCTCGGCCACGGCAGCCGCCTCCGCAGGATCGTCCTCGGCTCGGGCGAGGGCGGTGCGATCGCCTGGCTGCACGCGCACGGCGAGGTCGTTGCCCAAGCGCGCCGCGCCGAACGGCTGACCCTCGACGTCCGCCTGTCCGACGCCGATTGGGACCGCTTCCAGGCGCGCGAGCGCTAGCCATCCTCACCCGTCCGGCGCTGCGCGCCTCCTTCCCTCTCCCACCGGGAGAGGGAAGGGGCCCGCTCGGCGCAACCGGGTGGGAAGGGTGAGGGCGACCGACTCCAAAGCCCGCCCGCAACTTCCCTTGACACCACAAACCATATAGGTTATAAACCCCGCCGTCCGCCGAACCTTTGGCCAAGGCGCGGCGGACGAGGCTTTCCCGCCCCGTGTCGAGCGGGGAGGGAACGACCGGCGCGAAGTCATCCGGCAGCAAGTCGAAGCTTCGCCCTATCGCCGGCCTAGCAGGAGTCCGTTGGGGCGTCCGCGAAACGGAAGAAGACGGGGCCGGGAGTATCCGGGAAAGCGGGGGAAACCCCGCGACAAGGATGCGCCAAAGAACCGGTCAGCGTGGTCCAAATCGTAGCGGGCCAACCATTAAACGCCACCGATACAGGGCGGAACGGGCCGGCGATCACCCCCGGAAGTCGCGGCGACGCGATTTCCATCGCATACCTCGACGTCCGGCCCGGATGCCCGTGGCAAGGACGCGCCGGTCGCAACGCCTCTCTCGCGGATCATAACGACAATGTTTGGATATCCAACATCACATCACACCGTTCGCACTGAGCTTGTCGAAGTGCTCTCTTTCTTTTCGCGAAAGAGAAGGGAGGCTTCGACAGGCTCAGTCCGAACGCTCTGATTCGGAACGAAATTCATTCCCTGAGCAACTCCGCCTTGACCCGCTCCCACAGCGCGTCCTTCTCGGCGAGCGGCAGCCCCGCGAACCCGTCGCCGGCGGCGGTCTCCATCGCCCGGAAGCGCCGCTCGAACTTCGCGTTCGCCCCGCGCAGCGCCGCCTCGGGATCGACACCGAGATGGCGCGCCCAATTGACCGTCGCGAACAGCAGGTCGCCGATCTCGTCGGCCCGCGCCGCCGCGTCGGCGGCATCCTCGACCTCGCCGATCTCCTCGGTGATCTTGGCGCGCGGTCCTGCCGCGTCGGGCCAGTCGAAGCCGGTGCGCGCCGCGCGGCGCTGGAGCTTCTCGGCGCGCAGCAGCGCCGGCAGCGCCAGCGCGACGCCGGCGAGCGCGCTGCCGTCGGCCTCGCCCGCGCGTTCGGCCGCCTTGAGGCTTTCCCAGCCGGCGCTCGGCACGCCGGCGAAGACATGGGGGTGGCGCCGGATCATCTTGGCGCAGATCGCGGCGATCACCTCGGCGAGCGCGAACGCGCCGCGTTCCTCGGCGATCCGCGCATGATAGACGACCTGAAGCAGCAGATCGCCGAGCTCGTCGCGCAGCGCCGCCATGTCGTCGCGCTGACACGCGTCGGCGACCTCATAGGCTTCTTCGATCGTGTACGGCGCGATCGTCGCAAAAGTCTGCGCGATGTCCCACGCGCAGCCGTCGACCGGGTCGCGCAGCCGCGCCATGATCGCGACGAGGCGGTCGAGACCGGCGGCCTCGGCGCCAGCCTCATCGGTTGCGGCGTCCGCGCAAGGAGCTTCGCCGGGGGCACCGTCAGCCTTACCGGCAGCGTCGCCGGCTTCGTCGGCAAGGCCCACATCCTGTCGTTTTTCCGAAATGAGCGGATCTTCCATACTCTGCGTCGTTACCATGATTGCCGGACATTTCAGCCGAGCCCTCCGGCCATCTGTATCATAATCGCTGGACGACGTATCTCTGCGCAGTTCAAGCGGAGACGATCCAGCGCTAGACAGGCGAAATGCGGCCCTCCTGCCGCATCGGTTCTCCCTCCATCAGCCGGAGCGCTCCGGCTCCACGGCCAGACGATCGCGCGCCGCACCTCAAGCAAGCACGGCGGATAATTTCCTCGATAGGAGATGGAGTATAGGGTGGAGCCCATATCGCAATTGCCCGGCCGGAGCACCCGACCTATTCCTTGGTGGCAACAAGGCGAGGGCGTGGGTTGATCATCAGCGAACGGCGGACCCCGGCGCACGTGACGCTTTCGAAGGAGCTCGGCATCGGCATCGTCACGGGGGTTCACGCACCCGGCACTCTGCTGCCCGGAGAGGTGGAATTGGCGGAGCAGCGCGGCGTTTCGCGCAGCGTGGTGCGTGAGGCGCTGCGAATGCTATCCGCCAAGGGTTTGCTGGACAGCCGCCCGAAGGCCGGAACCCGGGTGCGCGACCGTCAGCACTGGAACCTCCTTGATCCGGACCTGCTTGCCTGGATGTTCGAGGGTACGCCGCCGCTCGGCTTCGTACGCAGCCTGTTCCAGCTTCGCCTGATCGTCGAGCCCCCCGCGGCCGAGCTGGCCGCGGCGTGCCGCAGCGGGCATCAGCTGTCGCGCCTGGGATATGCGCTCGAAAGAATGGGAACTGCGGGATTGGCAACGCCCGAGGGGCAGTGGGCGGATCAGCAGTTTCACACCATCATCCTCGAAGCGACCGGCAATGAGCTGCTGTTGAGCCTGGCCGGCACGATCTCCTCGGCAGTGCGCTGGACGACATTGTTGAAGTATCGCGCCAGCCGCACGCCGCGCGACCCGATGCCCGCGCACCGCGCCCTCTTCGAGGCGATCGCGGAGAATGATGCGGCCGCGGCCCATCGCGTCACCACCGAACTCATCGGCCAGGCGCAGCTTGATACGGAGGCCGCGCTCACCGGTTGATCCCGGCGTGGCGACGCGGTGGCGTCGCGTTCAATGACTGTCGCGCGGCAGGCCCATGGTCTGCGCGATGCGCTGATATTTCTGGGCGCCTTCGAGAATCGCACCGGTGTTCAGCTGGCCGACGACCGCGCGCTGGATCTCCTGCCACGGGGTCTGCGACGCGGGGTAGCGATAGCCGCCCGCCGCTCTTAATTCTGCCCGGCGCTGCTCCCATTCGGCGTCGGAGATGAGCACGTCGGCAGTGCCGCGGCGAAGGTCGATACGGACCCGGTCGCCCGTTCTCAGCAAGGCGAGCCCGCCCATTGCGGCCGCTTCCGGGCTGGCGTTGAGTATCGAGGGGCTGCCGCTGGTTCCCGACTGGCGGCCGTCGCCGATGCAAGGCAGCGCGTGGATGCCTTCGGTGATGAGGTAGGCGGGCGGGCGCATATTCACGACCTCGGCCGCGCCGGGGTAGCCGATCGGCCCGGCGCCGCGCATGAACAGGAGCGTGGCCGAGGTGACGCCGAGCGCCGGGTCGTCGATCCGGCGGTGATAATCTTCCGGTCCGTCGAAGACGATCGCCGGCCCCTCGAATGCCTCCGGATCGTCGGGGTTGGATAGATAGCGGTCGCGAAACTCGCGCGAGATCACGCTCGTCTTCATGATCGCGGCATCGAAGAGGTTGCCCGACAGCACGATGAAGCCGGCATCTTCCTTGAGCGGCCGGTCGAAGGGGCGGATGACCTCTTCGTCCTCGATTCCGGCGCCGCGGCAATTGTCGCCGATGGTCCGGCCATTGACGGTCAGCGCGTCCTCGCAGATCAGCTGCCGGCCGATCAGCTGTGCGACGACCGCGGGCACGCCCCCGGCACGGTAATAATCCTCGCCTAGATACTCGCCCGCCGGCTGGAGATTGACGAGCAGCGGCACCTTGTGCCCCTTCTCCTCCCAATCCTTCAGCGGCAGTTCGACGCCGATATGGCGTGCGATCGCGGCGAGGTGGATCGGCGCGTTGGTGGAGCCGCCGATCGCCGAATTGACGACGATGGCGTTGTGGAACGCGTCGCGCGTCAGGACGTCGGAGGGCTTGAGATCCTCGCGCACCATCTCGACGATGCGCTTGCCGGTGCGGTAGGCCGCTTCCTGCCGGTCGCGGTACGGCGCCGGGATCGCCGCCGATCCGGGCAGCGACATGCCGAGCGCCTCGGCCAGGCTGTTCATCGTCGTGGCGGTGCCCATCGTGTTGCAATAGCCGGTCGACGGCGCCGAGCTCGAGACCAGACGGATGAACTCGGCATCGTCGATCTCGCCGGCCGCGAGCAGCTGGCGCGCCTTCCACACGATGGTGCCGGAGCCGGTGCGCGCGCCCTTGTGCCAGCCGTTGAGCATCGGCCCGACCGACAGCGCGATGGCCGGGATGTTGACCGTCGCCGCGGCCATCAGGCACGCCGGCGTCGTCTTGTCGCAGCCGATGGTCAGCACCACGCCGTCAAGCGGATAGCCGTACATCGTCTCGACCAGGCCGAGATAGGCAAGGTTGCGGTCGAGCCCGGCGGTCGGCCGCTTGCCGGTTTCCTGGATCGGGTGGACCGGGAACTCGAGCGCGATGCCGCCGGCCTCGCGAATGCCGTCGCGGATCCGCTCGGCCAGCACCAGATGATGGCGATTGCAGGGGCTGAGGTCGCTGCCGGTCTGGGCGATGCCGACGATCGGCCGCCCCGAGCGCAGCTCCTCGATGCTGAGGCCGAAATTGAGGTAGCGCTCCAGGTAAAGCGCCGTCATGTCGATATTATCCGGGTTGTCGAACCAGGCGCGGCTGCGCAGCTTGGCGGTCACGGTGCAGCTCCAGTCCGTCAGCGCGCTATGGAGACGCGATAGATCATCCGGTGATGATAAGGCTTGCCGGGGGCGACGCGCGCCGATCCGAACGCCGGCCGGTTGGGCGTGTCGGGAAATTTCTGCGGCTCGAGCGCGATGCCGTCGCCCATGCGGTAGACGTGGCCGGACTTGCCGATCAGCGTGCCGTCGAGGAAGTTGCCCGAGTAGAATTGCACGCCGGGCTCGGTACTGAGCACCTCCAGCACGCGGCCCGAGGCGGGATCCTCCAATCGCGCGGCAAGCCCCGGCGTCGCCGTGGCGCCTTTGTCGAGCACCCAATTATGGTCCCAGCCGCGGCCCGCGACGATCTGCGGGTCGCGCCCGTCGCGCAGGCCGTCCGAGAGCAGCCGGCCGCGGCTGAAGTCGAACACCGTGCCCGCCACCGGCTTCAGCTCGCCGGTCGGGATCAGAGTGGCGTCGACGGGCGTGTAACGCCTCGCCGGGATGGTCAGCCGCTGCTGGAGCACGCCCGTCGGCGAACCTTCGCCCGCCATGTTGAACAAGGCGTGGTTGGTGAGGTTGACGATCGTCGGCCGGTCGCTCGTCGCGCCGAAGTCGATGGTGAGCGCGCCGGCATCGTCCAGGCTGTAAGTCACCGTCACGTCGAGCTTGCCGGGATAGCCCTGGTCGCCGTCGGGGCTCGTCATCGTCAGGGTGACGCTCGCTGCCGCGCCCGATCTGACCGCCGTGATCCGCCACACCGCTTTGTCGAAGCCGCGCGTGCCGCCGTGCAACGTGTTGGTTTTGTCGTTGAGCGTGACCTGGTAAGTCTTGCCGTCGAGCGTGAAGCGGCCACGGGCGATGCGGTTGGCGTAGCGCCCGATCGTCTGGCCCCAATAATTGGGCTTCTCGACCAGGCTCGTAAGGTCGTCATAGCCCAGGGTCACGTCGGCGATCTTGCCGGCGCGATCGGGCGCGTTCAGCGCCTGGAGCGTCGCGCCGTAGGTGATGATGCGCGCGCTTACGCCGTTGGTACCCGACAGGGTCACCGACTCGACCGCGGTTCCGTCGGGCAGCGTGCCGAAGCGCGACCGCTCGGCCGTGGCCGCCGCCGCGGGGGCCGCGTAGACGGCACCGGCGAGGCCCAGGAACCACGCCCAGCGTCGTGCACGACCTGCCATCGATCACCCTCCGTCTTATGCAAACCGCCTGCGGGATATAGTCAGACATATCACCTGAGCGCAAGCAGCGTGCGGCGCTGGAAAGGAGAAATGGCCGACCTTATGCGAGACTAGCGCAACCGGGCGAGTGGCAGCGTCCGGCCCGGCACCTCGACGTCGAAGCCGAAGAGGTTGCCCGCCTCCGGCTGTGCCGCCAGCGCCGCCGCGTCGAGCCCGATCCGCGCCGTGGTGGCATAAGCGGTCCGCATATCGTGGCCGCCCAGCGCCACCTTGGTGACATTGGCGACGGGCAGCCTCACCTCGCGCAGCAGCGCGCCATCGGGTCCATAGAGCCGCGCGCACCAACCCTGCCACAGGCCGACCCACAGATTGCCCAAGCTATCGACGCTGACGCCGTCAGGATAGCCGTCGGCAGCGTCGATGCGGACGAAAACCCGCGCCGTCCCGGTCGTCCCGTCGTCGGCAACGGGGATCGCATATATCGTGCGGCCGGGGGAATCGACGTGGTAGAGCGTGCGCCCGTCGAGCGACATCGCCGGGCCGTTGGTGATGACGCATGGAGCGATCGTCGTGGCCGTGACCCCTCGTCCGTCGAAGCGGTAGACACGCCCGCTGGCGCGCTCCTCCGCGTCGTCCATGCTGCCGAACCAGATCTCGCCATCCGTGCCGACCGTCGCGTCGTTCAGGCGGTTGCCCGTAAGCTGGGGTTCGACCGCCGCAAGATGCTCGAAGCGGCCCTTCGTCGAATCGAAGCAGGCGAGCCCGGTCTGCAAGCCGGCGATTAGCATGCCGTCGTCCACTGCGGGCAATACCCAGCCGATCGCCGCCGGCGCGTCCCACGTGTCGACGCGCCCCGTCGCCGGGTCGAGCCGGTGCACCCGGCACGCCTTGATGTCGACGAACCAAAGCATTTCGGTGCGCGCGTCCCACACCGGGCCCTCGCCCAGCAGCATGGCTCCGGGCCACATCGTTCTCACCCGGTCGTCCATCGTCCGTCCTGCTCTTCACCGATATTGCCGCGCAAGCGACGCGTGACTATAGCCGATAATAAGTCAGACAGAAGCGGAAGGGCAGCGATGCGAGCCGGCGGCCGCTATATTTCCATCGACTGGGGAACGACCAACCGGCGCGCCTATCTGATGGGCGAGGGCGGCGACGTTCTGGATACTTTCCGCGACGATCGGGGCGTCACCGCCGTCGCGCGCGACGAATTCGCCGGCGAACTCGCGGCAGTGCGCGCGCGGCTCGGCGCGCTGCCGGCGATCGCCGCCGGGATGGTCGGATCGACGCGCGGCTGGCACGAGGCGCCCTACGTCGCCGCGCCGGCCGATCTCGCCGCGCTTGCCGCCGCGCGCCTGACGATTGCCGGGGAGGATTTCGCGATCGTGCCCGGCGTATCGCTGCGCGCCGGCTCGCGGGCGGATGTGATGCGCGGCGAGGAAGTGCAGGTGCTCGGCGCGGTCGCCGCCGGGCTCGCCCCGGCCGACGCCTTGTTCGCGCAGCCCGGTACGCACAACAAATGGATCGAAACTCAGGGCGGCCGCATCGTCGATTTCTCGACCGCGATGACCGGCGAACTGTTCGCCTTGCTGCGCGGCCACAGCATACTCGCGGGTATGCTCGACGGCCCGGTCGCTGACGGGCCGGCGTTTCGCGATGGGCTGGTGCGCGGCGCGGGCGCGCGCGATTTGGCCGTCGCGCTGTTCGAGGTGCGCGCCGCGGTGCTGCTGTCCGCGCGCGCCGCAGAAGACGCCGCCGCTTTCGCCAGCGGCGTGCTGATCGGCGCGGACGTCGGCGCGCAAGACCTCGTCGGCCGCGACGTCCAGCTCATCGCCGACGGCCCGCTTGCAGATCTGTACGAGGTGGCGATCTCGGTCGCCGGCGGCCGCGCGGTCCGCGTCGATAGCCGGGCCGGCTTTGCCGCCGGCATCCATCGCATCTGGGAGACGATCCGATGACCGACCCCGCCGGACTGTTCGCCCGTCACTTCGCCGCCTGCCCGATCGTCGCCGTGCTGCGCGGCATCACGCCCGCCGAGGCGGCGGCGGTGGGCGACGCGCTAGTCGAGTCCGGGATCACCCTGATCGAGGTGCCGCTCAACTCGCCCGATCCGTTCGACAGCATCACGCTGCTCGCGCGCCGGTTGGGCGGGCAGGCGGTGATCGGCGCGGGCACGGTAGTGGACACGGCGAACGTCGCACGCGTCGCCCAAGCCGGCGGCACGCTGGTCGTCTCGCCCAACACCGACACCGACGTCGTCCGCGCCGCGGTCGCGGCCGGAATGATTTCGCTCCCCGGCTATTTCACCCCGTCGGAGGCGTTCGCCGCGCTCGCCGCCGGCGCGCACGGACTGAAGCTCTTTCCTGCCGAGGGCGCCTCGCCGGCATTTCTCAAGGCGCAGCGCGCGGTGCTCCCCCGCGCTATCCCTGTGCTCGCGGTGGGCGGCATCACGCCGGAGAGCATGGCCCCCTGGCGCGCCGCCGGCGCCGACGGGTTTGGACTCGGCTCGAATCTCTATCGCGCAGGCAAGCCGGCGGAGGACGTCGCCGCCGACGCACGCCGCTTCATCGCCGTCTTGAAGGGCCTCGCACCGTAGCGCCCGTATCGCGTCACATCAGTCTGCCGCCGCAGCTCGGCAAGTAGTTCACCGGAGAGGTCGAAATGAACCTGTCGACAGTCGATATCGTGGTCGTCGTCGCCTACGCGATCGGCATATTCGGCCTCGCGCAATTGGTCAGCCGCGACCGGGCAGGGCACACCAAGAATTCGAGCGACTATTTTCTGGCTTCGAAGAGTCTGCCGTGGTGGGCGATCGGAACCTCGCTGATCGCCGCCAATATCTCGGCCGAGCAGATCGTCGGGATGTCGGGGTCGGGCTATGCGATCGGTCTGGCCATCGCTTCCTACGAGTGGATGGCGGCCGCGACGCTGCTGATCGTCGGCAAATTCTTCCTGCCCATCTTCCTTGCAAACCAGATCTACACGATGCCCCAGTTTCTGGAGCAGCGCTTCGGCCCGACCATTCGAACCGTCATGGCGGTGTTTTGGCTGATACTCTACGTCTTCGTGAATCTCACCTCGATCATCTGGCTCGGCTCGATTGCGGTGACGCAGGTCGCCGGTATCAATCAGGACGTCGCGCTGTTCGGGCTCGGCACCTTCGCGCTGCTCTATCAGCTGCGCGGCGGACTCAAGGCGGTGGCTCTCACCGATATAGTGCAGGTCACCTTGCTGGTGTTCGGCGGCCTGGTCATCTCCTACCTCACGCTCAGCAAGATCGGCGGAACGGCCGGGGTCATCGGCGGTTTTGCCGAACTCACCCGGCGCGTGCCCGATCATTTCGACATGATCCTCTCGCCCGACAACCCGCATTACAAGGATCTGCCCGGCGTCGCCGTGCTGATCGGCGGAATGTGGATCGCCAATCTCGCTTACTGGGGCTTCAACCAGTATATCATTCAGCGCGCGCTTGCCGCGAAAAGCCTGGACGAGGCCCAGCGCGGGATCATCTTCGCCGGCTTCTTGAAGCTGCTGATGCCGGTGATCATCGTTCTGCCCGGGATCGCGGCGGTCGTGCTCGCCCCGGGTCTCGACACACCTGACCAGGCCTATCCGACGATGATGGCGCTGCTGCCGGCCGGGCTGCTCGGCCTCGTCTTCGCTGCATTGGTCGCCGCGATCATCGCCTCCACCGCCTCGAAGATCAATTCGATCGCGACGATCTTCACGCTCGACATCTATGCCAAGCTGAAGGGCGGGGGCATGACGGACCGTGCCGATGAGGCAGACGACTCCGCACGGCGCGAGAGGCGGCTGGTCCGGGTCGGCCGCCTCTCGGCGGCGGTGGCGATCGGCATTGCCATGATCACGGCACGGCCGCTGCTCGGAAACCTCGATCAGGCGTTCCAGTATATTCAGGAGTTTTCGGGTTTCGTCACTCCCGGCATCACGGTGATCTTCCTGCTCGGCCTGTTCTGGCCCGGCGCCACGGAAAAGGGCGCGTTGACCGGCGCGATCGCATCGGTGACGATCAGCCTGATCTTCTGGTTTCCGGCCAAATGGGGCGGCTCGGCGGCGCTCAACGCCATCCCGTTCATCAATCGCATGTCGATCGTGTTCGCCGCGTCGCTGGTTCTGGCGATCGTCGTCTCGCTCGCCCGGCCGCAGCCGCGCGAGACGAACCTGATCGCGATGCGCGGCGTGTCGTTCCGCACGAGCACCGGGTTCAACATCGCCGGCGCGCTGATCGTCGCTATTCTGGTGGCGCTCTATTACATTTGGTGGTGACGCCTGGGCAACGCGTCGTCGATCGCGGTGACGCACTTCATCGCTGCGTTCGGCTGATCGATCGGCTAGGCGTCGATCCGCAATGCGGTCCGATACACTATCGGGCGCAGCGCGAAGCTCGTCGTGACCTGACCCACGCCGCCGATCCGCGTGAGCTTGTGGCGGAGGAATTCTTCGAAATCGCTCAACGACCTGACGAGGATGCGAAGCTGATAGTCGCTTTCCCCCGTCATCAGATAGCATTCCATCACTTCGGGAAAGCTCGCGATCTGAGTTTCGAACGCCGCAAGATGGCGGTCGTCCTGCTGGTCTAGGCGGACGCGGACGAACGCCGTCACGGTGAGACCGATCTTTTCCGGATCGACCAGACCGACATATCCCGTGATCACGCCTGCCTGCTCCAGATGACGCACGCGTCGCAGGCAGGGGCTTGGCGACAGGCCGATGCGATCGGCGAGCGCCTGATTGGTCAGACGACCGTCCTCCTGAAGCTCCTCGGCGATGCGCCGGTCGTAACTGTCCAAGGTGAATGTTGGCATATTCTGCTCTCGAAGAGGCCGTTATGAGGCAAGTCTGCCTTATATAGCGTGACAGTCGGACGAAGAAGCAAGGACTGTTTGCGTCCGCTACGGTATCATGCTCCGCCTTTTCGAGGATGGACGTTTGATGCTGGTACCTTCGCCGAACCTGCCCGAGACGATTGCGTCGCTTGAAACACTGGATGCGCGCCTGCGCTGGCTTTCATCGTGGACGATTCACAACGCCAATCAGATCCGCGAGAGCCGCGACGGCCTCAAGGTCGGCGGGCATCAGGCATCCTGTGCGTCGATGACGGCGATCATGGCGGCGCTCTATTTCCATGCGCTACGGCCGCAAGACAAGGTTGCAGTCAAGCCCCACGCCGGCCCGGTGCTCCACGCAATCCATTATCTGCTCGGCAACCAGACCGTCGATCAGCTCCAGCGCTTCCGCGGATTGGGCGGCGCGCAAAGCTATCCGTCGCGGACCAAGGACAAGATTCCCGTCGACTTCTCGACCGGCTCGGTCGGGCTCGGTGTCGCGATCACGGCCTTTGCCAGCCTGGTCCAGGATTATCTGATCGCTCATGGCCAGCTTGCGGAAGCCGAGGCCGGGCGGATGATCGCGCTGATGGGCGATGCCGAGCTCGACGAGGGCAACATCTATGAATGCCTGATCGAAGGCTACAAGCACGATATCCGCAACTGCTGGTGGATCGTCGACTATAACCGCCAATCGCTCGACGCGACCACGGCCGATCGCATGTTCGACCGCTTCGACGACATCTTCCGCACCTGCGGATGGCGCGTGCTGACGCTGAAGCATGGCAAGCTTCAGAAGGCGGCATTCGCCCAGCCGGGCGGCGCGGCGATCGCCGAATGGATCGACACCTGCCCCAATGCGGACTTCGCTGCCCTGACCTATCAGGGCGGAGCGGCGTGGCGCACCCGGCTGACGGCCGACATCGGCGCCGACGCAGCCGTCGCGAAGCTGATCGCGTCTTATGACGACGAGGCGCTCGCCGCGTTGATGACGAACCTCGGCGGGCATTGCATCGAGACGTTGCTCGAAGCCTTCGCGCAAGCCGACGACGATCGGCCGACGATGTTCATCGCCTATACCGTCAAGGGCTATGGTCTGCCCTTCGCGGGGCACAAGGACAACCATTCCGGCCAGATGAACCCGCCGCAGATCGAGGCCCTGCGAGGCTCGCTCGGAATCGCGCCCGGCGAGGAGTGGGAGCCTTATGGCGGGCTCGGCGACGACGTCGAAGCCAGGCTGCGGGCGTTTGTCGCCGCCTCGCCCCTCGCTCCCGGCAACGCGCCGCCCCGCGCGGAGGCGGTCGCGGTCCCGGCGGTGCTGCCGGTGCCCGACGGCAAGGAGCAGTCGACCCAGGCGGCGTTCGGGCGGATCCTGCTCGATCTTGCGAAGTCGGGCGAGCCGATCGCCGACAGAATCGTCACGACCTCGCCCGACGTCACAGTGTCCACGAATCTCGGTGCCTGGGTCAACCAGCGCGGATTGTTCCGCCGCGCCGAGCTCAAGGACGTGTTCCATGCCGCCAAGATTCCGTCGGCGCAGAAATGGGCCGGGCATGACGCCGGGCAGCACATTGAGCTGGGTATAGCCGAGAACAATCTGTTCCTGATGCTGGCCGCGCTCGGTCTCGCCGCGCCGACGTTCGGCACCAGGCTGCTGCCGATCGGAACGGTCTACGACCCGTTCATCGCGCGCGGGCTCGATGCGCTCAATTATGCCTGTTACCAGGACTCGCGCTTCCTGCTGGTGGCGACGCCGTCGGGCGTGACGCTGGGCCCCGAGGGTGGCGCGCACCAGTCGATCAATTCGCCGCTGATCGGGATGGGCCAGCCCGGGCTGACCTATTTCGAGCCGGCGTTCGCCGACGAGCTGGCGCTGCTGATGCAATGGTCGTTCGCCCATATGCAGGCCGACGACGGCGGCTCGGTCTATCTGCGGCTGACGACGCGGTCGATCGAGCAGATCGAGCGGCCCGACGAGCGCTGGCAGGCCGATGCGCTCAAGGGCGGCTATTGGCTCAAGCCGCCCGGCCCGAACACCGATGCGGCGATCGTCTATGTCGGCGCGATCGCGCCCGAAGCGCTCGCCGCGTGGGACAGCCTGAGCGAGGACATTCCCGGGCTCGGCCTGCTCGCGATCACCTCGCCCGATCTGCTCCATCGCGGCTGGAGCGCGCGGCAAGCCGGCCGCTGGCAGGGGAACCACCGCGAGCCCAGTCATGTCGAGAGCCTGCTCGGGGCACTGCCCGCGCATGCCGGCCTCGTCACGATCGTCGACGGCTCGCCTTCGACGCTGTCGTGGCTTGGCGGGGTGCGCGGTATGCGGGTCAGCCCGCTCGGCATCGACCGGTTCGGCCAGACCGGCGACCTGCCCGATCTCTACCGCACCTATCGGCTCGATCCCGACGCGATCGTCGAAGCCGCCGCCGAACTCTTCCTGGAAGCCTGATCCATGCCCGTCGAACTGAAGATGCCTGCCTTGTCTCCGACGATGGAGGAGGGGAC
>CAXTMX010000034.1:0-8046 GCA_964245585.1 uncultured Sphingomonadaceae bacterium
CGGCGGGGGAACGCCGTCGCGCTGGCTCAGGGGAAGAATTCGCGATTGGGACTATCCGGCCGAGGCAGCCGACGCCGGTATCCAGGGCACGCTCTACACCCGCTACGTGGTCGACGAGAGCGGCCGCGTGACCGACTGCACGGTCCTCCGATCGAGCGGCAATCCGGTGCTCGACGAAACGACCTGTCGATTGGTCAAGCAACGCTATCGCTACAAGCCGGCGCGCAACGCGCAAGGCAAGCGCGTCCCCGACGTCGTGATCGAGGATCACAGCTGGGTGCTCGACGATCCGGCGCCGCAGTAGGCCTCAAGCTGATTCTCACTACGGTTCGCCCTGAGCCTGTCGAAGGGCTTTTCTTCTTTCGGCCGCGAAGGAGAGGGCTTCGACAGGCTCGGCCCAAACGGACGAGAGGTAGGTTTTACTCCGCCTCGCCCCCGTCGGCGAGGTCCTCGCCCGTGTCGCCGCCATCGTCGGGCGCGATCTCGGCCGCGCCCTCCTCGCGCAAATCGGCTTCGGCTTCCTCCTCGCTCTCCTCGATCCGCGCGGCCGAGACGACATGCTCGTCCTCGGCGACGTTGAGCAGCCGCACGCCCGCCGAGCCGCGCCCGATCACGCGCGTGTCGCCGACCGACATGCGGATCAGCTTGGCCTGGTCGGTGACGAGCATCAATTGCTCGCCGGCGTGCGCGGGGAAGCTCGCGACCACCGGCCCGTTGCGTTCGAGATTGTCGATGTTGGTGATGCCCTGGCCGCCGCGCCCGATGCGGCGATATTCATACGCCGACGAGCGCTTGCCGTAGCCGTTGGCGCAGACCGTCATGACGAACTCCTCGGCCTCGACGAACTGCTGCATCCGCTCGGGGCTCAGCGTCACCTCGCGCTCGCCCTCCTTCCACGGCGCCGCGCGCAGATAGGCGTCGCGCTCCTCGGTGGTCGCGGCAAAGCCCTTGAGGATCGACAGCGAGATGACCTCGTCTCCCTTCGCCAGCCGCGCGCCGCGCACGCCGGCGGCGGTGCGGCTCTGGAACTCGCGCACGTCGGTCGCAGCGAAGCGGATCGCCTTGCCGCATTTGGTCGCGAGCAGGACGTCGTCTTCCTCGGTCAGCAGCGTCACGCCGATCAGCCGGTCGGTCGCATCGTCCTCGCCTTCGTCGCTGGCGAAGCGCATCGCAATCTTGCCCGCGGTGGGCACGTTGGTGAAGGCGTCCATGCTGTTGCGCCGGACCGTGCCGTGCGCGGTCGCGAACAGGATGTGGAGCTTGCCCCACTCCGCCTCGTCCTCGGGCAGCGCCAGCACGGTCGAGATCGTCTCGCCCTCGGCCAGCGGCAGCAGGTTGATCATCGGCCGCCCGCGCGCCTGCGGCGCACCCTCGGGCAGCCGCCACACTTTCTTGCGATAGACCTTGCCGAGCGAGGAGAAGAACAGCACCGGTGTGTGCGTGCTGGTGACGAACAATTTGGTGACTGCGTCTTCGTCCTTGGTCGCCATCCCCGAACGGCCCTTGCCGCCGCGCGCCTGCGTGCGGAACGCCTCGAGCGGCGTGCGCTTGATGTAGCCGCCGTGGGTGACGGTGACGACCATCTCCTCGCGCTCGATCAGGTCCTCGTCGTCGATGCTGTCGCCGGCGGGCGCGATCTCGGTCTTGCGCGGGGTGGCGAATTCGGCGGCAATCGCGTCGAGCTCCTCCTCCATCACCGCGTAGAGCTTGGCGCGGTCGCCGAGGATCGCGAGCAGCTCGCCGATCGATTCGGCGAGCTTGGCCAGCTCGTCGCCGATCTCGTCGCGGCCGAGCGCGGTCAGGCGATGGAGGCGCAGGTCGAGGATGGCGCGGACCTGGAGGTCCGAGAGGCGATAGGTGTCGCCCTCGATGGCGGTTTCGACCGCCTCGACCAGCGCGATGTAGCGCGCGATCTCGGCGATCGGCCAGTCGCGCGCGGCCAAGGCGGCGCGCGCCGCGGCGGGGCTCGACGACGAGCGCACGATCCGCACGACCTCGTCGAGGTTGGTCACCGCGACCACCAGCCCGAGCAAGATGTGCGCCCGCTCGCGCGCCTTCATCAGCTCGAACTTCGAGCGGCGGGTGATCACCTCCTCGCGGAACTTGACGAACGCCTCGATGATGTCGCGCAACGACAGCGTCTCGGGACGGCCGCCGCGGATCGCGAGCATGTTGGCGGGGAAGCTGGTCTGCGCGCTGGTGTGGCGCCACAATTGATTGAGCACCACGTCGGGCGTCGCGTCGCGCTTCAGCTCGATCACGATGCGCACGCCGAGCCGGTTCGATTCGTCGCGGATGTCCGAGACGCCTTCGATACGTTTGTCCTTGGCGGCGTCGGCGATGCCCTCGACCAAAGCGTTCTTGCCGACCTGGTACGGGATCTCGGTCAACACGATCGCGCGCTTGTCGCCGCGGCCCTCCTCGATCTCGTGCCGGCAGCGCATGATGATCGAGCCCTTGCCCGTCAGATAGGCGCTGCGCGCGCCGCTCTTGCCGAGGATCAGCCCGCCGGTGGGGAAGTCGGGGCCGGGGACGATCTCGTGGAGCTCCTCGGTCGTAATCCCGCCGTTGGCGATGAACGCCTTGCACGCGGCGATGACCTCGCCGAGATTATGCGGCGGGATATTGGTCGCCATGCCGACCGCGATGCCGCCCGCGCCGTTGACGAGGATGTTGGGGAAGCGCGCGGGCAGGACCTGTGGCTCTTCGCGCGAACCATCATAATTGGGCGCGAAATCGACGGTGTCCTTGTCGATATCGTCGAGCAGGGTCATCGCCACCTTGGCGAGGCGCGCCTCGGTGTAGCGCATCGATGCGGGCAGATCGGGGTCCATCGATCCGAAATTGCCCTGGCCGTCCATCAGCGGCACGCGCATCGCCCAGTCCTGGGCCAGCCGGGCGAGCGCGAAATAGATCGAGGCGTCGCCGTGCGGGTGGTAATTGCCCATCACGTCGCCGACGATCTTGGCGCATTTTCGATACGGCCGGCCGGGGACGAACCCGCCCTCTTGGCAGGCGAACAGGATGCGGCGGTGGACCGGCTTGAGCCCGTCGCGCACGTCGGGCAGCGCGCGGCTGACGATCACCGACATCGCATAATCGAGGTAGGAGGTCTTCATCTCCTCGACGATCGAGACCGGGGAGATATCGCTGTTGTCGATGGTCGGCGGGGCGCTGGCCAAGGGTGGTTCCGTCAGTTGGTGGAGGTTGGTGCGATCCTAGCCCGCCGCGGGCCGCAACGCCACCCCGCGCGCGTAGCGCACGCGCGTGCGCGAGGAACATTACCGGTTTGTGTCAGCCGCGCACGAACCGCATTACCGCATCGCCCGATCCGTCGGGCGTGAAGCGATAGCCGTCGCTGTCGAAGCCCTTCAGGCCCTCGGGCCGGTCGATGCGATGCTCGCACATCCAGCGCGCCATCATTCCGCGCGCGCGCTTCGCCGGAAAGCTGTTGAAGCGCAGCCCATCAGGGCCGTGCTCGCGGAAATCGATCGTGACGATCCGTGCGCGCTTCGGCGGAGCGGTCTCGATTGCCTGCCAATATTCGCGGCTGGCCAGATTGACGAGCGTGTCCGCGCCCTGGTCTTCCAATTCGGTCGCCAGAAGGTCTCCGAGCCGCCGGTTCCACAGCGTATAGAGATCCTTGGGCCGGCCCGGCGCCCATTTCGTCCCCATCTCGAGCCGATAGGCGCGGATCGCGTCGAGCGGGCGGAGCAGCCCGTAAAGCCCCGAAAGGATGCGGACATGGTCCTGCGCATAATCGACCGCTACGGGATCAAGACTACGCACTTCGAAGCCGGTGTAAACATCGCCGGCGAAGGCATAGATCGCCGGGCGCTCCGGCTGATCGGCGAATCCGCGGAAGCGCGCGGCGTTCAGCGTCGCGAGCTTGGGCGAGATATGCATCAGCGCGGCGAGCTTTTTCGCCGAGAGCTTGGCAGCCGCTGCGGCGATCCGTTCGGCCTCGTCGGCGAACGCGGCCGTGGTACCGGCGACCGACGGGATCGGCCGCGCGAAGTCGAGCGTCTTGGCGGGGGACAGCAGCGCGATCACGGCGGGCGGGTAGCCCAGGAACGCGCCGGGTTCAACGCGCGTTCAGCCGCCGTCACCCATGTCGCGCCGATCGGGGAGGGCGCTTGAACCGGATCGCTCCTCCCTATAGCTACGTTATGGTTAGCAACGGTCAGCGCGAGCACGCGGCCAGAGGAGGCTTGAAGATATGAAGTTCGTTTCGACTGTCGCGCTCGGTGTCGCGCTCGCGCTCGGGGCATCGGCTTTTGTCGCCGTTCCGCCCGCCGTGGCTAAGAAGGAAGAGAAGAAGGCTGCCGCCAATCTCTCGAAGCCGGTGCGCGAGGCGCTGTTGCCCGCGCAGACCGCGCTCGCCGCGGGCGACTTCGCCACCGCGCAGACCAAGCTCGATGCCGCTGCGGCCGCCGCCACCACGCCCGACGACAAATTTTATACTGCGACGCTCCAATTGCAGGTGGCGCAGAAGACCAACGATGAGGCCAGGCAGCGGGCGGCGGTCGACGCGATGATCGCCAGCGGCGCGGCACCCGCGGACATGTTGCCTGCGCTGTATCAGAATCAAGGCGCCTTCGCTTACAAGACGAAGGATTACGCCGGCGCCGAGCGCGCGTTCGCCAAGCTCGCCGAGCTGCGTCCGACTGACGGCGAAAATCTGATTTCGCTGGCGGAGATCCAGTATCTCAACAAGCGTCCGGCCGAGGCGATCGCATCCGCCGAGAAGGCGATCGCGTCGCGTAAGGCGGTGGGTCAGCCGGTGCCCGAGACCTGGTACAGCCGCGTGCTGACGATGGCCTATGACCACAAGATGATCGAGCCGTCGGTGCGTCTCGGCCAGGCTTTTGTCAGCGCCTACCCCTCCCCCGACAATTGGCGCAGCGTGCTGATCATCTTCCGCGACTCATCGAAGCTCGACGATCAGCAGCTGCTCGATCTGATGCGGCTGCAGCGTGCCGCCAAGGCGCTCAAGGGCGAAGCGGATTATTACGAATATGCCAATACGGCTTATAATCGAGGCCTGCCGGGCGAAGCGAAGGCGGTGATCGACGAAGGCATCGCCACCAAGATGCTCGTCACCTCCAACAAGTCGATCGCGGAAGTTCGCGCGCTGGCGGCGGGCAAGACAGCCGCCGACCGGGGCTCGCTTCCTGGATCCGCGACGCGCGCCAAATCGGCCGCGGACGGCAAGCCGGCCTTCTCCACGGCCGGCGCCTACCTCGGTTACGGCGATTATGCCCAAGCGGCCGAACTCTATCGCCTGGCGCTGCAGAAGGGCGGAATCGACGTCGACGCCGCCAACACCCGCCTCGGCATCGCGCTGGCGATGTCCGGTCAGAAAGATGCGGCGATCGCCGCGTTCGGTAACGTCAAGACCGGGCCGCGGGCGCAGATCGCGCAATATTGGACGCTGTGGGCCAAACAGGCCTGATCGCGGGGCGTCTCATCGCTGCGGATCGACCGGTACGCCCGGCAGATCCTTGGCGGTGCGGATCGTCAGCGAGGTCTTCACGCTGGCGACATTGGCTGCAGTGGTCAGCTGCGACGTGAGGAAGGCCTGGAACGCCTGGAGATCGTGTGCGACGATCTTCAGGATGAAGTCGATCTCGCCGTTGAGCATGTGGCATTCGCGCACTTCGGGCAATGTCGCGACATGCGCTTCGAACCCGCGCAAATCCTCCTCGGCCTGGCTGCGCAGGCTGACCAGCGCAAACACCATGATGCCATAGCCGAGCGCGGTCGGATTCAGCCGCGCATGATAGCCCTGGATCGCGCCTATGTCCTCAAGCGCTCGGACTCGTCGCAGGCAGGGGGGCGCGGTCAATCCGGCGCGTCCGGCCAAAGCGACGTTGGTCATGCGCCCGTCATTCTGCAGCGCTTCAAGGATGGTCAGGTCGATGGCGTCGAGGGGCGAACTACGGTTCACGTGCGGCTTTCCTGAAACACCCGAGCGCTATAATAATATTTCGCGAAATGGCAATTGTCCCACTTCATGACGCCATCGGAAACGCGCTATCGCGGTCGCATTCTGCGAGCTAGTCGAGGCCCATGGGCAGTGATGAAGCGGGCAGGGAAGTGCGGTTCGACGACATGCTCGCGACCGCGCTTGCCTCCCAGGCGCGTGGCAGCGACGCGGCCGTCGCCGCCTGGCGGCAGCTGGTCGACATCCTCGCTCAACACAGCTCCGGCCCGGTCGCATCCCAGACCGCCGAGCTGATCGCACAGGGCTATGACGTACTCCGGCGGGTGCGCCGCCGTGTCCCGTCGCGGATCCGGCTCGCGACCGCCCAAAGTCTGGCTGGAATGCCGCTCTCCCGCGATCTGGTGGCGTTCTACGCCGAAGACAAGCCGGAGGTCGCCGCGCCGGTGATCGGCACCGCAAGGCTCGGTGCCGCGCAGTGGCTGGGTCTGCTGCCCCGGCTCAACCCGTCCGGCCGCGCATTGCTGAGCCGCCGCACCGATCTCGATCCCGCTGTCCGCCGCGCGCTCGACAGCTTCGTCGCCGGCCCCGCGCTCGCCAGCCCATCGACTTTCGCTCCCGAAGACGCACCGCGCCGGCAGTCCGGCAGCGCTTTCCAGCGCAGCAGCTTCTCGTTCGAGACCGGACCCGATGGCGTAATTCTGTGGGTCGAGGGCGTTTCGCGCGGCTGCGTGATCGGCTGCACCCTGGCTGAGGCGGCGGGGTCGGACGGGCAGGGAGTCGACGGCCATGTCGCCGGCGCCTTCCAGCACCGCGGCGCGTTCCGCGATGCGCGGTTCGTGCTGGCTTCGGGTCCGTCAGGTGGCGAATGGCGGCTGTCGGGCGTACCGTTCTTCAATTCCTCCGACGGCCGCTTTCTGGGCTACCGCGGCACCGCGCGTCGGCCGCGGCGCGACGAGACCGCCGCGCCGCGCGACTCCGCCTTGCTCGATGGAACGATGTCTGCAGACGCGCTGCGCCAATTGGTCCACGAGCTGCGCACGCCGCTCAATGCGGTCGCCGGCTTTGCCGAGATGATCGACGGCCAGATTCTTGGCCCGGCGGCGACGATCTATCGCCGCCGCGCCGCCGAAATTGCGGGGCAGGCGCGCAAATTGCTGGGCGCGGTCGACGATCTCGACACGGCCGCGCGCCTCGAGACGCAGCGGATGGCGTTCGATCCGGCTCCGGTCGACGTGGCCGCGCTGCTCGGCGTGCTCGCCGCCGAATATGGCGCGCTCGCCGAGGCGCGCGGCGTCAGGCTGTCGTTCGATATCGCGGCCGATCCGCCGCGCGTCGAGGCGGACACCGCCACGATCGATCGAATGCTCTCTCGCCTCCTCGGCGCGACGGTCGGCCTCGCGCGCGATGGCGAGGAGATCGCCGTGACGCTGGCCGGGATAGGCGCGGCAGTGCGCATCGCGGTCGCTCGCCCCGCGGCGGTCGACGGGCGCGACGATGGCGATCTGCTCGATCCCGGCTATTCTCCGGAAGGCGATTGGCCCGATGCGCCCTTGCTCGGGCTCGGCTTCACCCTGCGCCTGGTTCGCAATCTTGCAGCCGAGGCAGGCGGCCTGCTCGAAATCGACGCGCATGCCTTCACGCTGGCGCTCCCCTCAGCGCTGGCGAGCGCCGGCGAGCGTCAGGCCTGACACTGCGCCCCTGCGGCTCGACCTTGCAAGCGGCGCAACGCCTCCGCTATCGCCGCCACGCGTAAGGCGGGGCCTGTAGCTCAATGGTAGAGCTGGCCGCTCATAACGGCTTGGTTGGGGGTTCGAATCCCTCCGGGCCCACCACACGCGAACGCCCGCCCGTGCCGGTGATCGGCGGCAAGATCATCTTGCAGGCTGCCAAGCAAAGCACAGTCGACACATTCCCTAGCAAACTGCTAGACAATAAGCGATGCCAATCTGCTATCCCTGCGCGCTGGCCGTCATCCGCCATCGTCTGGCGCATCGGCTGCACGGCCTGGGCGCGGGGATAGCAGAGTGGCATCGGGTAGTGTCTAGCAGTTTGCGAGGGAATGTGTCGACTGTGCTTTGCTTGGCAGCCTGCAAGATGAT
>CAXTMX010000034.1:8056-24792 GCA_964245585.1 uncultured Sphingomonadaceae bacterium
CTGCACGGCCTGGGCGCGCCGAGCGTCGCGCGGAGGATTTCGGAAATTTCCAATTCGCGCACCGGCATCGACATTCATCCCGGCGCGACGATCGGCCCGAGCTTCTTCATCGATGACGGCACCGGGGTCGTGATCGGCGAGACCGCAATCATCGGCGCGCGCGTGCGTTTGTACCAGGCAGTCACGCGCGCGCGCGCCGACTTCCGGCGGATGGCGACAACGGCGTGCGCCACCGTTACGCGCGTCACCCGATTGTCGAGGACGACGTCATCATCTTTGCCGGGCGACGATCCTAGGGCGGATCCGAAAGCGGGTCTCAGACGCGATGTCTGTCGTGATGACGCGGCAAGTCGTAGGGTAGGTGAATTCGGCTGAGACATTGCGACGGCCGGCTCCGCAGCAAACTGATGACAGAATGACCTTACGAAACAAAAGCGACGGCGTTGCTGCGCCGATCATCGTCACCGTACTGTTCGGTGCCGCCGATTTTGCATGGCTGGATGGCATGCGTCGCGCACATTTTCCGGCGGAGCGAAACAAGCTCCCCGCGCATTTGACCCTGTTCCACCACATGCCGCCTTCGATTGCCCCGGAGCTTGAAAGGCGTCTCGCGGCGGCCGCGCGGGCTGACCCGCCGTCCGCATCAGCGGCGGCGATCATCAGTCTCGGCCGGGGCGTCGCGATCCGCGTTGTAGCGCCGCAACTGAGTGCGATCCGCGCGCATCTTGCCGACGCCTTTGCCGGACTGCTCACACCGCAGGACGCCGCCCCGTGGCGCCCGCACGTAACGGTGCAGAACAAGGTTGAGCCGGCGACGGCAAACGCGTTGCGGGCCGCGCTCGACCGCGATTTCCGTCCGACACCACTCGCCATCACCGGCCTCGCTGCATGGGCCTATCGCGGTGGACCTTGGGAGCCGCTCTTTCAGCATTCGTTTCGCCGACGCCGGGACTGACAACGTCGCCGATGATTTTCGCCGACCGCCCGTTCGGGCACGGGACGAAATGCCCGAAGTCTGCCGAATGACCGTCATCAACGAACGGTGCCGCTCGAAGCGCTCAGCCTATCCTTCCTGCGCACGAAGGCCCACAACTACAATCAATACATGAAGGTCATGGCACTCGAGGCCAACTCGTCCAACAACACCATCTACGCCGACTCCGACGGTAACATCGCCTATCTTCACCCCCAGTTTATTCCCCGGCGGGATGACCGGTTTGACTACACAAAGCCGGTGGACGGCTCGGATCCCGCCACCGACTGGCATGGCCTTCATACGCCCAATGAGGTGCCGCACCTGCTCAACCCGTCGGTCGGTTGGATCTTCAACACCAACAACTGGCCTTATTCCGCCGCGGGACCCGACAGCCCCAAACGATCGGCCTATCCAAGATATATGGACCAGGCCGGCGAGAATGCGCGCGGCGTTCACGCTACCATGCTGCTCACTAGGAAGACCGGTCTATCGCTGGAGGGCCTGAGGAACCTTGCCTTCGACAGTTATCTGACAGCTTTCGCCGAACTCATGCCGGCGTTGATCCGAGCTTATGACGCGCTACCCCCCGGTGCCCCCGAGAAAGGCAGGCTCAAGAACCAGATCGCGCTTTTGCGGGCTTGGGACTATCGTTGGGCAGACGATTCAGTGCCTACCTCGCTGGCAGTGCTATGGGGTGAGAAGCTGATGGCCGCCGCCGGAGAAACGGAGCGCAAGTCAAAGGCCTACCTCGATTATCTCGTCGCAAACACAACGCCGGCGCAGTTGCTGACGGCACTCGAGGCCGCTTCGGACCAGTTGAGCAAGGACTTCGGTACGTGGCGCCCGCCCTGGGGTCAGATCAACCGCTTTCAGCGCCTCGACGATAGTATTGTACAGCACTTCGACGACAATGCGCCAAGCGTGGCGGTGCCTTTTACCTCGAAAATCTGGGGTTCGCTAGCCACGTTCGGATCCCAGCAATATGGCACCAAGCGTCGCTATGGCACAGGCGGCAACAGCTTCGTGGCTGCGGTTGAGTTCGGTCCACGTGTCCGCGCCGAGGCCGTGTCAACGGGAGGCGCGAGCGGTGATCCGAAATCGGCTCATTTCAACGACCAGACCGAGCTTTACGTCTCCGGTCGTCTCCGGGATGTCTACTTTTATCCCGATCAACTTACGGGGCACGTGGAACGGCAATATCGCCCTGGCGAAGATCATCGAGCAACGGCGCACGAAGCAAAGGTGTTGGTCTTACAATCCGAAAGAGTAACCCCTGGATCGCCATGAAGACCGTCTGCGGCGGAATAGGATACGCAGCAGTCGCTGGGGGGTTGCGTTGGGGAGCGATATTATTGACCTCAATCAGACTTTCGAATGCGTATTTAGTCGATCGTAGCGAATCTTACCGAGCGGGGCGAACGGCTTGTGATTGAGTTGCGCCCGTTTGCGACCCTACAACCCGCCGCGAACGACATTCTCCTGAATGACGTTGATCGTCACCGGCAGGACGAACCCGTAGGGGTTGCTCGGAGCGCAGCGCTGGTTTCAAGATCCGGGGCGCAACCCCCTGGGTGCGCAGCTATGGTTCACGGGGCAGTCGGCGAGCCTCTTAGATGATTTGGTGCCGGAGGAGATCATGTTCTGCGAAAAGGATCGCCAAGGCCGTACCAGCTTGTTTCTCGCGCTGGACATTGCTGGCGATCGAACGCCTGACACGGATGGAGAGAAATCGGGAGCCTTTCGTGGGGCGGTATCTGTTTCTCGATACCGACCAGCTCGCGCTCGATCCGGGACGGGCCAATCAAGCACGCCAGCGCGCGCTTGACATAACTTCACCGTGATATGGCAGGTGCCGACGCACGAAGCCTTTCTGCTGCGTCATTTTCCGGGACGCGATACGCGCCAGCCGCCGGACAAGCGGGCAGTAGAGGTCGCCTTAGCCGAGGAATGGGCTGACTACCGCAAGCCTAGCAGCGCCCAGCAACTTGAACGGCGCTTCGGCCTTGATGGTGCGCGAAGAGTTGCCGGTCGGTCGCCGGAACTGGCTGACCTGTTGCGCGTGGTCAGGCTTTTGGAAGATTAGGACCACGGGCTCTGCGTCAGGTCTGCGACGCGCTGTCGGCGCCGATCACGAACCGCCGCGCCGGCTTCGGTGCTGATCAAACGAGCGAAGAACCGGAAAAGGGCGGAAAGCTTGGGTAGCTCCCGGCTAGAGCGCCGGAAAAACCGTCCTAAAAACCGTCCTCATTCGGGTCTTAGGAGGGTGCCGCTTTGCCGGCCTTCGCCAACTTATTGATTTTTCTCGGAGGATTTTGGTGGACGCACTTGGGCTCGAACCAAGGACCCGCTGATTAAGAGTCTTTTTAAAGGCCACTTCCGAGCTTGTCCACGACCGTCCGAATTTGTTTGTCGTCATTCAAATAGGGCAACATAAGTCGCTGATAAATATGCAAACTTATCAGAGGGCCTCTTCCCATTTGATCCGAATTCGGCTATCCTCACTCTGCATCGATCAGGCCGCTTGTGGAACCTATACGGAACCTATAGCGGGTGCAACGGAGCAGGCAGATGAGCATCGCGCTGACGAAAGCCGCTATCGAAATTACCATTATTCGCGCCAAGAACGACAAGGCGGCGCAGGTCGAACTGCTTGACGATCGCGAGCCGGGGCTGCGCTTCCGCGCAGGGCAACGCTCGGCCGGGTGGTCGCTGATGGTGCGCCTCAGGAATGGGCAGCGCAGCCGGATCAAGCTTGGGGCTTGGCCGGGGATGGGTATTGCGGATGCACGCAATGCGGCGCGCGACCTCCGTGCGCAGATCGACCGCGGTATCGATCCCAACGAAGAAAAGCGCATTTCGGCGCGCCAAGCGGCGATCGACGCCCGCAACCGCACGACGCTCAAGCAGGTCCTCGACATCTATGATACGTCGGTTCTTTCCCAGCATCGGCGCGGTGCCCAGACCCGACGCGCGCTCGACGGCAAGAATGGCCTGTTGACCACTCTGGCGAGCCGCCAGCCCGCCTCGATCACCCGCGCCGAAATCAGCGACCTTGTCAGGAAGCATGCGCGCTCGGCGCCGATCTCCGCCAACCGGAAGCTTGCCTACGCGTCCGCCTTCTTCAACTGGTGTGTCGAGGAAGCAATCGTCGAAGAGAGCCCGGCCAGGAAGGTGCGCAAACCGGCACGCGAAAACGAGCGCGATCGATTTCATACCTTGGACGAACTGAAGGAAATCTGGGTGGCCGCGGGCACGCTCGGTTATCCGTTCCAGCAACTCTACCGGCTGCTCAGCGTCCTGCCGATGCGCCGGGACGAGATTGCCGCCATGCCCGTCGCGGACCTGACGTTGGGGGAGGGGGAGCGTGACGCGGTTTGGCTTCTTCCCGCGGCGCGCACCAAGCAGGCGAATGCGCTTCGCGTTCCGCTATCGCCACTAGCGCGAGCGATCATTGTGGAGTCGCTGGAGCACGAGGATCGACCAAAAGGCTCGGCGTTTCTATTCACCACCACCGGGGACACCCCGGTGTCTGGTTTTACGAAGGCCAAGCGCCGGCTCGACAAGGCGATTACCGCCGCAAGGTCGGAGGCCGGCTCAGGGGATGGCGTAGACGGTGCGGCCGGCGAGCCAATGCCGCACTGGACGATCCATGATCTCAGAACGACCTTCAACACGCATGCCTGCGAAACCCTTGGCGTACCACCTCACGTCGCCGATCGGATTCTCAATCACGTCGCGACGGCGACGCGATCCAAGGTCATGCGCGTCTACAACAAATCGGAATTGATTGAACCGCGTCGAGCCGCGCTTGCCGACTGGGCGGAGTTGATCCGGGCGATAACTACGTCGACCGAGGCATGAGCGGAGAGGGCGGTTCGGCCCAGAACCGCACGCGAACGTCAGGGTGCGACCGCCTTGCGGCGTGACACACTATTGGTCACAGGCAAGCCCCGGTGTGCCTGGAGGCGCGAGGAGGCAGCTTATGGGCAAATTTGCTCGCTGGAACCTGACGGTCTCGCGCAGCACCGATGTGGCGCTCCGCACGTTGCTGGCAGAACGCGGCGAAGGTGAGTCGGACATCTCTGGCTTCGTCGAGGAAGCGGTGAACCGTGAGGTACTCCGCCAAACCGTATCTGGCATTCGGGCAAGGAATGCTGACACCAAGGGGCTGCAAGTTGCAGAGTCGATCGACGTCGAGCTTAGCGCGACGCGCAAGGCATTCTGGACCGACGCGCAACACTAACCGTTTCAAGCCATCGCAGAGACCAGCTTCTTTCACCTGTCCCACGGCTACCGAAAACGGGATCCAATGAGACGCTGGCGGAGCGTTCCGAGGCCGGCAGGCTGTCGGTCGCGCTAGGCAACTGGCCAGCCAGGAGGGTCGAGCTCTCGCTCTGGCGCGCCGTCCGCGAGTCGACTCACATGAAGGAGGTGAACAATGTCCGATTTGAAGCTTGCTAAATTATCCGATCGTTCACCGCTAAAGCTTTCCCTCAGCATATCGTCCGATCTCAAGCACGATCTGCAAGACTATAGCCGGCTCTATGCTATCACCTACGGTCGGACCGAGCAAATAACCGAGCTTATCCCGGCCATGCTGAAATCATTTCTAGAAAGCGATCATGTATTTCAGCGTTGGCGGTGTGAACGTAGAGAGCGTTCGTCGAAAGGTGGCGCATCTCCAGACAATCAGCTCGGCCCGGCCGACGGTCACCGGGTCGAACCCCTTACTATGCGTATACCGGAAGCAGTGCGTTTTCTCTCTATTAGTCGCTCATCCTTTTATCGGCTACTGAGCAACGGTGAGATTGAGTTCGCAAAGAGTGGGCGTAAAACGCTCGTGATTATCAAAAGTCTGAAAGAGTATATAGAGCGCAACCGCGTAGAAGCCAGCTAGCTGCATCGTCAGACCACGGTGAAGTGGCCAGGTTGCGCGCATAGCGAAGTTGGAGTATCCCCCGCCGCGCTCGGCCCGTGTGCCGAGCCATTTGGAGATATGCATTGCAGGACTTCGCCGCCAATCGCGGTGACTGCGCCAGCGGCTCTCGCCCCTTCGCCTAAGGCGTCCATGACGCTGCGGCAGGGCCGACCCGCCGCCGCAGCACCTCGATCGATCTGACTGGAACGATGCCGACGCGTGACGCCACGCGGACGGCCTTCGAGAGACATGGGTTTATCATGAACGAACATGCGATCGTTCGGGGCATGCTGCTCCGGATCGGCGAGGATGCGCCCGCGTCCTCGCCCCTCGCCAAGGCCTTGCAAGGCTGGGCGAAAAATAATGGAGCTTGGCTGATTGCCCGCTCCGCCGCGACGCTTGGCTGGGGCGCGCTGCTGGCGGCGCTCGGGGAGGCGCGCGCGCCATCCGAGGCGCGGCCGCGCGTGCTCGATCTGGCGGAGGCACTGGGAGAGCTGCTCGCGCTCGATCAACTCGACGCCAGGCTTTTGCAGGTCGTCGTCGCTGTTGATCGCCTGCCGCGCCCCGCGGCGGTGGCGCGGATGGCCGGCCAGCACGCGCAGGATCTGCCCGCGCTCATCGGCCATCTCGTAGGCTTTGGCGCGCACGAGGCGGAAAGCCGCGTTCGGCGCAGTCCTGTGCTGCAACTCGGCTTGGCGCGGTTCGTCGCGAGCCGGCAGGGGCATATCGAGCTCGACCTCGACTGGATGCTGACCCGCCTG
Organism: uncultured Sphingomonadaceae bacterium; assembly: GCA_964245585.1. Taxonomy (GTDB): domain Bacteria; phylum Pseudomonadota; class Alphaproteobacteria; order Sphingomonadales; family Sphingomonadaceae; genus Solisphingomonas. Next base: position 14,712 of record CAXTMX010000034.1, read on the forward strand.
CTCGACCGCGCTCCCACCGACGCGAACGACATTGTCAATGCGCTCGCGGGCCCGCGCTAGGCGCCTACCCTTGACCTCGCCGACTTTGCCCATGTTGCCGATGCGGACCTCCTGGTCCGCCTGCTGCGCGGTGCGGCGGCCGAGCGCGCGGCGGGCATCAACATCCTGATCCACGGACCGCCCGGCACCGGCAAGACCGAGCTCGCCCGCACGCTCGCCAAAGCAGCCGGGCTCGACCTCCACGCGGTCGGCGAGGTCGACGAGGACGGCGAGGAGCCCGACCGCCGAGAAAGGGTCAGCGCGCTCCGCCTTGCTCAGCGGCTGCTCGCCGGTCGCGCCAGGACGGCGCTGCTGTTCGATGAGATGGAAGATCTGATCGGCGATGCGAGACCCAGCGGCAACGACTGGTTCGAGCGCCGCTCGGGTAGCAAGGTGTTCGTCAATCGCCAGCTGGAGTCCAACTCCGTCCCAGTTATCTGGACGACAAACGCGATCGGTAACATCGACGCCGCGATCCTGCGGCGGATGAGCTTCGTGCTCCGGCTTGATCTCCCGTCGCGGCGAGCGGCGGGACGCATGCTCCAACGTGTCGCTGCGGATGAGCGGATCGTACCGGGTGAGCGCTTTTACACCCTGCTCGATATCGCGCCGGAAGCCGCCACGGTACTTCGCGTCGCCGCCCGCGCCGGGCGCCTCGCGGGAGAGGCGGATGGCGGCACGCGCCCGGCGGAGGCGCTGGTGCGGGGGCTGCGCGGCGGCGAGCTGCCGCTGGGGAGGGACGATCATCTCGATCTCGCGCTGTTCGAGAGCGATCGGCCGCTTGCACCGCTGCTCGACGAGTTGGCAGGCGGGGAGGCAACCGACGTGTCGCTATTGCTCACCGGTCCGCCAGGGACGGGCAAGACAGCGTTGGCGCATCATCTCGCCCGTGCGCTCGATCGCCCGCTGATCGTCAAACGGGCCTCCGACCTATTGTCGAAATGGGTTGGCGAGACCGAGGCGCAGATCGCCGAAGCCTTCGCCGAGGCGCGGCGGCGCGAGAGCGTGCTGCTGTTCGACGAGGCGGATTCGTTGCTGTTCGACCGTAGCACCGCGCGAACGAGTTGGGAGGTAAGACAGGTCAATGAACTGCTGACCTGGCTCGATCGCCACCCGCTGCCGGTAATCGCCGCGACCAACCATCCCGGGGTGCTGGACCCGGCGACGCTTCGCCGCTTCGTGTTCAAGGTGCACCTCGCTCCGCTCGGCCGCAGGCGCACGGAGGAAGCGTTTGAGCGCTTCTTTGCGACGCCCGCGCCGGCAGCGCTGGCGGAGGTCTCGGGTCTCACGCCCGGCGACTTTGCGGTGGTCGCGCGCCAGCTTCACTGGACTGGCGCAGCCTCGCCTGCAGATCTGGTCGAGCGGCTGCGGATCGAGGCAGCGTGCAAGCCGGGCGGCGGCGGGCGGATCGGCTTCTGAACATCACTTGGCTACAGCACGCCGCCGGGCGTATCGCCGCGCCTTTTCGCGGGAGGGCGTAATGGGGGTTGGCGAGTTCTCGACGATCACACCGCGCAGAAGCAGAGGGAGGCAGGCCGAGTTGGCACTTTTGCTTCTTGAACGACGGGAGGCATGATACTGACTTCCCGATGTCTTCTTCGGAACTCGATCGATGCTTAGCCCATCTGGAAGGGGCGGAAGAGGCTCTGCTCAAGCTGGGCGATAGCAACAGCCTGTGCCGGCTGGCGCTGGTCATCGACATGTTGCGCAAGGCGCATGGGCTCGCGGAGCGGCCGCTCCCAAAAGACATCGAGGACCTTGCTCGGCTAGCCTCATAAGATCCTAGGAGATCTGAACCGACAAATCCTGGGAAATCTGAACCGAGGTGTAATGGCGTCGGCTCATGTTGAGCGCTACTTTTGAGGAATGGATTCGGATCGACTTTCGAGACTGACCGAGGCGCAGCGCGAATGTCTTAGGCTGGTCCATCAGCATAAGACGACCGCCGAAATCGCCCACATCCTCGGTCTCGCGGGCGTCACCGTGAACAAGCGGATCGATCGCGCGCGCCACAAGCTAGGCGGCATCTCGCGTGGTCAGGCGGCGCAGCTTCTCGCCGCTGCCGAGAGCCTGCCCCCGTATGATAAAATCATACGTCGCAAAATCTCCCTACCCGGCGACGGCCGTCCTGCCATCCTGCCACTCGTCGACCAGGTGGAAGCGCCGGGGTGGAACAGCGGCGCAGAGATTAACCGAGCAGCGCGCCGTGTCTTCCCCTGGCCTTTCAGGACAAGGGAGCGCCCGACCAATGACCTAAGTATCGGCGCCAGACTGCTTCAATCCTTGGGACTCACCGGCGCGTTGGCGACCGCGGCGGCCCTGATATCGATAGCTGTCCTCCTGCTCATGCGGTTCCTGATCGACATCAGCAGACACGGCGGCTGAACCCCCATCGTTCAACGTGCAACCGTGAGGCGCTCCCTCACGGGAGGGAGGCGCTCGTGCTCAACACGAAAGTTAAGATAGCTAAGCGGGTCAAGGACGACCTGCGGCCGACCGAGGATTCGATAGACCTAGCCCTTGGTCAGCTCGGCAAGATGATTCACACCGTGTGTACTTCACGTGTAGAAGGAGACCTTCCGCCCCACCTGGGTCAAGAGGCGATCGGCCATTTGACCGAGGCTACGGTCAAGATGGGGCAGGTCCGCAACGATTTACTGGCGGCGCACACATGCTTCGCAGCGGACTGCGTGACGATGCTTCCGGAGATTTCCTTCGGAGACTTCCCTTGCCCGAAGCAACGTGGGGAGCTCGCCGGGCAGGCGGGTCCCCAGGTACGTCTCGTCGTCTGAAATGATCTAGCCGGCGCAACGTTGACGATTGCGCCGGCATGATGCTTCTATTGGGAATGAGCCATTACGACGTGTTTGTCAGCCTCCTACTGCTGTGTTGTGGCTACGCAACTCTGCGGGGCGGAGCACCAGAGCGGATCGCGGCGGCGATCGTCCTAATTGCGTTCAGCCTCACTTGGGCAGTGCATGGGCCGTGGGACGATAGCTTCGCCACGCTCGAGCACCTCATCTTGGGCATCGACACGGGAATGTACGTCGCTTTGCTTGCGTTATCGCTCTGCACACAGAGGTTTTGGCCACTATGGATGAGCGCGATCCAGGGATTGACCGTGCTGGGGCATGGCGTCGGCCTTATTGGATCGCAGAACTTCAATGTGACCTACGCGATCATCGTTCAGGTCTGGAGCTACCCGATCGTCCTCATATTGGCTGTCGCGACCCTGCGACATCGCCTACGCGTGCGCCTCAACGGAACGGACCCGGCCTGGTCGATCGCTCAATATCCTTGGAAGAACTGGAAGCGGAATGCCTTGGTCCACTAATCCGCGGCCCAAGCTGCGTGAAGGATCGGCTCGATCCGCAACTTTGGATTTCGGGTACAGAGCATTTCCATGTCCTTTTCCTGAACGGCAAGCGCTGCCTCCTGAGCGAAGAGACGATGTCTCTCGGCGGCGCCGACAAGGTTAGCCTTAGTCCCCGCGACATCATGAAACGCGCTCTGGAACTCGACGCATCAGGCATTATTTTAGTCCACAATCATCCATCTGGCGATCCGACGCCCAGTCGGGTCGATATCGCGACGACGGCCGACATAGCCGCGGCGGGGAAGCTGATAGACGTCTATATCTACGACCATGTCATCGTCGCCTCAGGGGGCTGGTCCAGCTTCAGATCGCTGGGCCTTCTCTAATATGTTCTCGTTGTAGGACCTACATTCGCCAAGCGACGATGGCAGCGAGGTTGATGGAAGCGGCATAGCTTGCGGCGAGCGCGTCATAATGAATGGCGACGCGGCGCGCGACTATATAGAGGCGATCTACCTCAGGGGGCAATCATCGCGCATAGACCCTTGCAATCCCGTCGCGTGCGACACAGGTTGTTCCCAATATGTTCTTGTCATGGACGCGCCGCCGCCGGCATTCGACTCCGATGCCCCGCTTTGCAGCCGGCGCGCCATCGTCCGGGGTAACCCGGAGGCGGCGCAAGAGATTCACGCGCATCGATGCTCCCGAGCTCAGTCCATTTCGGTTCCCGCAATGGACCGGTAAGCGGCTGACCCGCTCTTACGGCTGGAGCTATGATTTTGAGACGGCCGGTTCGCTTCGACGGACCCGATTTCCCGACTGGCTGGCGCCGCTGAAGGCACGCGCCGCGCAGTTCGCCGGGCTCGCTCCGACCGACCTCGCGCAGGCATTCCGCATTTGCTGCGAGCCCGGCGCTGGCATCGGCTGGCACCGGGACCGCCCGGTGTCCGAGCACGTTATCGGCATATTGTTAGGTCAGGCTGCAACGATGAGGTTCCGTCGCGGGTCGGGTGCGAAGTTCGAGCGCGCGTCGGCGCCGCTCCACCCCTGTTAGGTCTATCATCTCAGCGGGGAGGCGCGGCACGACTGGGAACACAGCACAACGGAGGTGGACGCGGCACGATGGTCGGCCACGTTTTGCAACCTTTCCAAACTGCGCCGGCGTTGCGCGTCAGTGCGGAGTTGCCGGGGGCACAATCCTTAATTTGGCGCTAAGATGCATTTCCGGTGCCGAATCCTCGTTCCTCCAGCATCGGACCAATGTCCGGGTCCTTGCCGTAGAATGCGCGGAACATCGTTGCATAATCCTCGGTATGCCCCTTCGACAGGATCATGTCGCGGAAGCGCTGGCCGTTTTTCACGCGTCAGTCCGCCATGTTGCATGAACCAGGCGAACGCGTCGTTATCGAGCATCTGGGTCCAGAGATAGGCGTAGTATCCGGCGGAATAGCCGTTGGCCCAGATGTGGAGGAAATAGCTCGATCGATAGCGCGGCGGAACATCGGCGATGTCGAGGCCGAGGCTGGCGAGAGCCGCCGCCTCGAACCGATCGACGTCTTGCGGCGGCGCGCTTGCCGGTAGGCTGTGCCACTTCATGTCGAGCTCGGCGGCGGCGATCAGCTCGCCCAGCGCATAGCCTTGGTTGAACTTGGCGGCATTCTTGATCTTGGCAACGAGCGCGGCGGGGATCGGCGCGCCGGTGCGATAATCCTTGGCATAATGCGCAAGTACCGTCGGATCGAGCGCCCAATGCTCGTTGAACTGCGACGGGAACTCGACCCAGTCGCGCGCCGTGCTCGTGCCCGACAACGTCTCATATTCCTGGTTGGCGAAAAGGCCGTGCAGCGCATGGCCGAACTCGTGGAACATCGTCGTGACATCGTCGAACGTGACAAGCGCGGGCTGGCCGGACGCCGGCTTCTGGAAGTTGCCGACATTGTAGATGACCGGCTTCGTCCCGAGCAAATGCGACTGATTGACGAAGTTCGACATCCAGGCGCCGCCTTGCTTGTTGTCGCGGTGCCAATAATCGAAATAGACTATGCCCAGCTCGGAGCCGTCCTTGTCATAGACGGTGTAGACCATCACGTCGGGATGATAGACCGGAAGGTCGGTGCGGCGCTTGAAAGTGAGGCCGTAGAGCTGGTTCGCGGCGTAGAACACCCCCTGCTCGAGCACGGTGTGGACCTCGAAATAAGGCTTCACCTGATCCGGGTCTAGATCGTACTTCGCCTTGCGGACGCGCTCGGCGTAGCGAGCCCAATCCCACGGCTTGAGTGCAAAATTTTCGCCGCCTCGGGCAATCTCGGCCTGGAGGACGGCGGCCTCGCGCTTTTCCTCCGCAGCCGTCACGGGCACCAGCTTGGTCATGAACGACAGCGCGGCTTCGGGCGTTTTCGCCATCTGGTCATAGAGCGTATAATGCGCCCAGCTCGGATAGCCGAGCAACGCCGCCTTCCTGGCACGCAATTGCGCCAGCTGCTGGACGGTCGCGCGGGTGTCGTTGGCGTCGCCCTTTTCCGCGCGGATCCAGCCGGCCTGGAACAGCGCTTGGCGCGTTGCGCGATCGGCCAGGTTGGGCAGCAGCGGCTGCTGCGTCGTGTTCTGGAGCGCAAGGACATATTGGCCGTCGAGCCCGCGTCCCTTCGCCGCCTGTGCGGCGGCCGCCAGCGCCGCTGCATCTAGCCCGGCGAGCTTCGTCTTGTCCGCGACCACTACGGCGCCCGCCTTGGCCGCGGCAAGCAGCTTCTGCTGGAAAGCGGTTTCGAGCGTCGAGAGCTGCGTGTTGAGCGCGCGCAGCTTGGTCTTGTCGGGATCGGATAGCTTCGCGCCGGCGTGGATGAAGTTCTGATAATAGACGTCCAGTAGCTGGCGCTGCTCGGGCGTCAGCCGAAGCGAGCCGCGCGTGGCGTAGATCGCCGAGACGCGGGCGAACAGCTTCGGATTGAGAAAGATCGCGTCCTGATGCGCGGCGAGCTCGGGCGCGAGCTTCGTCTGGATATCATCCAGCGTCGGATTGGTATTGGCCGAGACGATGTTGAAGAAAGTAATCGTCGCGCGATCGAGCATCCGGCCCGACCGTTCCATCGCCACCAGCGTGTTGTCGAAGCTGGGCGGCGCCGGGTCGGTTGCAATCTTATCGATTTCCGCCAACTGCTCCGCCATCCCTTGCTCGATCGCCGGCCGATAATCGCTGTCCTTGATGCGATCGAATGGGGGTGCCTGGAACGGCAGCGTGCTCGGTTGCCGGAAAGGGTTGCTCGACGCGGGCGGTTGTGCGGCTGTCGATATCGTTGCGCCTGCAACGAGCACCGCGAGGGACGAGATCATTAAACGCATTTGAGTCTCCATCCGGTTTCCGGTCGATCGCCATGCTGACGCGGCATCGTAAAGAATCAAAGCGTTTCCTTGCGCTTGCGCCCTATTTTCGGCTTGCCCAGCGGCTACACCTCTTTCCGGAAATAGGGGCTTTTGCTAAAAAGCCACCGCAGCCGGGTCACGGTGGTCCAGCTCGGCGATAGCGATGGGGTGTGGCAAATCGCATGAAGGCGTCCCCTCCCGATCATCTCATTCCGATCGACGGACGGCTTCGTTCGATTGTTCGCCCCCTCTGGTTCGGCGCTTTTTCCTTCGCCGTCCTCGCTCAGATCCTCGGCTTGGTCTTCGTCTTGCGAAACGCTTATTTGACCCAGCCGGTCTTCGTCGCTGTCGGTCTCACCAGCGCGATCGAGTATGATGGCAGCACCACCGTTGGTCCGATCGGAAACGAGAGTGTACGCCAGGGGATCGGCGAGGGTTCACGCTTCGTCGCGATCCAAGGCAAACCCGTCGCACTCAACGCGTCAGCCGACGCCATCGCGAAACGTTTGCAGGCGGTTGCGGGAACGCGAGTTGGGATAAGGCTGCGCGGCATCGACGGTGCGACACACGACCATTGGTTGACGCGGTCGCCTCGACATCGCGCCGAAGCACTGCGGCAAAACCCACTTCCGCTCAATCTGCGTATGGGGGTGCGACTGTTTTTCTCACTGCTGAGCGCGTTGTCGCTCCTCGGCTCGGCCATGCTGCTCCGCCGTGTCCGTCCGAACGATTCCGAAGCGATGCTGATATCGTTCGCCTTCCTGTTTATGGCGGCAGTCATCGATCCACCTTTGCTCATGTGGATGGGTGTGGGTCTGCAGGCCGTCATCGACGTGTTTACGGGGCTGTGGTGGAGCTTGATCGTCATCGCGTTCGCCGCCTTTCCAACCGGACGATTTTCACCGCGATGGCTGCGCTGGACGATCGTGCTTGCTCCGGTTCTTGGCGTCTTCCTGGCTCTCGATCTCACTTCGGATATCGCGACGGCGGTGATCGGCATCATTCCACCGCTTTGCATCCTCGCCAGCCAAGTAGTCCGCTATCGCCAAATCGGCCCGGGGATCGAGCGGCAGCAGATCAAGTGGGCGGCATTCGGCTTCGCAGCGGGCTTCGTGCTGCTGGGACTTTCACTGGGCCTGGCCAATTTCATTCAACCAGCGTGGGGCCCTGCAATCAGGAGCGCCTTCAATCTCGCGGTCGTCTGTACGTTCAGCCTCGCCTTCGCGGTAATGCCTGTCGGCCTGCTGATTTCGCTGCTTCGCTATCGATTGTGGGAAGCGGATGCCGTCATTCGCCAGTCGGCGAGCTATGCCGTCCTGACGCTCTTTGTCGGCTTCATATTCACTCTAGCCGCGGATGCGACCAAGGCGGTGGTCTATTCACTTTTCGATGGGGAACACGCTATCGTGTCGACGGCGCTAGGCGCGCTGATCGCCGTCAGCGTATTCGGTCCGGCACGATCTTTCGTTCTGCGCTGGAGCAAGCAGCGTTTCGACAAGCCCTTGGCCCGCATGCGCGCGCTTCCCGCAAGTCTTCGCCGATGGCGCCAGGACGAGAATGCTGCAGAGATTGGCATGCGGGTTCTCGCGACACTCGCGGCCGGCATACACGTCGATTACGCCGCCTTGCTGATCTTGACCCCGACCGGCAGCGAATTGGTCGCCGCTCACAATATTCGGGATCCCGCGTCGCTCACGACGCACCACGAGGACGGCCCCGACACGCCACGATGGACGATGTCCAAATCGCTCGAAGACGAGGATGGCCCAATCGGGATGTTGATGCTCGGTCCTAGAAGCGACGGCAATCGTTACAATCGAGGCGAGCGCGAAGCGTTGGACGAAGTCCTGACCCCCATCGCCGAGGCACTGCGCTTTTCCCGGCGTAAGGCTCAAACCGACAGGATGCACGCATTTGAGGCCCGCCTCGCTCAATTGGAGGGTTTTGCTCTCCCAAGACCCACCTGACGTGGCGCTCCGGCACGCGCGCGCCGGGCGCGCGTCTTGAAATGAACTGTGGCTGCGACGACACAGCCATATTCTTTCTGAATGATGAACAGAGGGGTTGCAGACTCGCCGTCGAAAATGGCTAACCTCATGAGAACGTGAGGGAGTCGTCCGATGCGCAACCGCTCATTTCGCTTGCCTATACCGCTCCGTGTCCTTCCTGTGCTTTTCGTGCTGCATCCCGGATCGGGGCTCGCACAGGACACCTCGGTCTCTGCCTTGCCGCAGTCGGTGACACCCACGACTGCCGCGGAGACGTCGGAGACCACACCACCGGCTGCGGCGGACACCATCGTCGTCACGGGCACCCGTATCCGCCGGCCGGATTATGAGTTTCCCAACCCGATCGCCTCATTCGACAGCCGCTCGATCCAACTTTCCGGTAGAACCAACCTAACGGACTTCTTGACCCAGTCGCCGGCGCTGGTCGGCTCGTCCGACAGCAATGCGAATGCCGGCAACAATGCCGGTATCGGTACGACGGGCCTTAACCTGCTCAACCTTCGCAATCTTGGGGAGGACCGAACGCTTGTGCTGGTCGACGGACGGCGTCACGTCGCCGCATTCGCCGGATCTGCCGCCGTCGACGTCAACACGATCCCCACGGATCTGGTCGAACGGATCGATATCGTGACGGGCGGCGCGTCGGCCGTGTATGGCGCCGACGGCGTATCGGGCGTGGTCAACTTCGTCCTGAAGAAGAATTTCGAAGGCCTCGTCGCCCGAGGGCAATTCGACACTTCCGGACAGGGCGATGCGCGACAGCGTTTCGGCTCGATCACGGCGGGAAAGAACTTTGCCGGGGGCCGAGGCAATGTCGCCTTGAACTATGAATATGCGAAGGACGATAGACTGTTCTTTACCAGTCGCAGCTCCCTGCGCAGCGGTAATCGGGTGGCATTTTATCAAAATCCCGATGATCCCAACGACGATCCCAGCGTGCCGGACTATGTGCCTTTGCGGGATATCCGCTTCTACGACAGCAGCCGAATCGGTGGGGTCGACGTCAACGGCGATTTGCTGCCTGAATTTCTTGGCAACGGCCAGCCGTTCGATCCGGGAACTTTCGTTCCTGATTTCTACCAGCAGGGAGGCTCGGGTACGCCGGCCGCCGATTACCAAGGTGATCTGCTGCCGCGGATCGAGCGGCATGCGCTGAACGGCCTGTTTCGCTTTGAGCTAACCGACAAGATCAATTTCTTTGCGCAGGGCAAATATGTCCATACGCGCAGCTTCTCCGTCGCGCAGCCCACGTTCGATTTCTACACGACGATCAATCGCGACAATCCCTACCTGCCGGCCAACATCCAGGCGGCTGCCGACGCGAACCTCGAACATCCGTATTTTTCCCGCCCAACCC
>CAXTMX010000035.1:0-24539 GCA_964245585.1 uncultured Sphingomonadaceae bacterium
CGCAAGGCCCCTCACGCCGCGCACTCCCGCGCCACCGCCACATCGTCGAACGGCAGCACGCGGTCCCCCACAATCTGCCCCTGCTCGTGCCCCTTGCCCGCGAGCAGCACGACGTCGTCCGGCCCCGCCGCCGCGATCGCCGCCGCGATCGCCTCGCGCCGGTCGCCGATCTCGGTCGCATCGGGCGCGCCGGCGAGGATGTCGCGGCGGATCGCGGCCGGATCCTCCGAGCGCGGATTGTCGTCGGTCACGATCACGCGGTCGGCGAGCCGCGCGGCGACGGCGGCCATCTCGGGGCGCTTGCCGACGTCCCGATCACCGCCGGCGCCGAACATCAGGATCAGCCGGCCCTTGGCATGCGGCCGCAGCGCCGCGATCGCCGCCTCGATCGCGTCGGGCGTGTGCGCGTAATCGACATAGACCGGCGCCCCTGCCCGGCTCAGCACCGCGCGCTCGAGCCGCCCGCGCACCGGCTGGAGCCGCGCGAGATGCCCGAACGTTTCGCCGAGATCGCCGCCGGCCGCCAGCGCGATGCCCGCGGCGGTCAGCGCGTTGGCCGCCTGATAGGCGCCGATCAGCGGCAGCGCGACCGTGTGGCTTTTGCCCTCCGCCTCGATCGTCAGCATCTGCCCCAGCTGCGTCGGCGCGCGCGCGGCGAGCCGCAGCGTCTCGCCCTTCGTCCCGACGGTGAGCAGCGTCAACCCGCGCTCGCGCGCCAGCTCGGCGACGCGCGCGCTCGCCGGATCGTCGGCCCACACCACCGCGCTGCCGTCGGCGTCGACCACTTCGGTGAACAGCCGCAGCTTGGCCTCGAGATAGGCCTCCATCGTGACATGATAATCGAGATGATCGCGGCTGAGGTTGGTGAACGCGGCCACGCGCACCGGCAGCCCCTCGGTGCGATACTGCGACAGGCCATGGCTCGACGCCTCGAACGCGGCATGGCTCACGCCCTCGCGCCGCAGCCCGGCCATGTTCGACAGGAAGGTGACGATGTCGGGCGTGGTCAGCCCGGTCGCGACGCTGCCGTCGGGCGTGGTCACCCCGAGCGTCCCGATCGAGGCGGCGCTGTGCCCGGCCATCCGCCACAGCTGGCGCACCAGCTCGACGGTCGAGGTCTTGCCGTTGGTCCCGGTGACCGCGGCCACCGTCGCGGGAAACGGCGCGAAGAACTGCGCCGCGAGCCGCGCGAACGCCTTGCGCGGCTCGCCGTCGGCGACGTGCGCGGCGCCCGTCACCTGCGCCTCGGGCCGCGCGACCACCGCCACCGCGCCGGCCGAGACCGCCTCGGCGATGAAGCTCTCGCCGTCGAACCGCGCACCCTTGAACGCGCCGAACACCGTGCCCGGCGCCACCTTGCGATGGTCGATCGCGAAGCCGGTGACCGCCGGACCGTCGTCGCCGCCGATCAACTGCCCGAGCCTCATTCGTGCCCGGCCTTGGGCATCCAGATCAGCGGCAGCATGTCCGCTTCGTCGATGTCGCGGCTCATGTCGGGCATCACGCCGAGCATCGGCCCGATCCGCGCGACCACGCGGCCCACCGCCGGGGCGATCGTCCAGCCGGCGGTCGCATAGCCATAGGTGTCGGCGGTGCCCTTGGGCTCGTCGAGCATCATCACCACCGCATAGCGCGGCGCATCCATCGGGAACACGCCGGCGAAGGTCGACACCAGCGAGTGGCGCGCATATCCCCCGCCCGAGGGCTTCTCCGCCGTGCCGGTCTTGCCGCCGATGCGGAAGCCGGGCGCTTCGGCGCTTTTGCCGGTGCCGTCGGTCTGCGGCATCACCACCAGGCGCAGCAGCTGGCGCACCTTGAAGCTGGTCGCCTCCGAGATCACCCGCCGCCCCGCCGGGACGGCATTGCCGCGGCCGCGCTTGAGCAGCGTCGCCGGGCGCCAGATCCCGCCGTTGACCAGCGCGGCATAAGCGCTGGCGAGGTGAAGCGGCGTGACCGCGATGCCGTGGCCGTAGCCGACCGTCATCGTCGTCGTGCGGCCCCAATAGACCGGCCACAGCGGGCGGCCCTTCTCTTTGAGCTCGATGTCGGCCGGCGCATCGAAGCCGAGCTTGGCGAACATCGCGCGCATCCGCGCCTCGCCCAGCTCGTCGGCGATCTGCGCGGTGACGATGTTGGACGAATGGACCATCATCTCGGGCACGGTCAGCCAGCGCCGCTGCGGATGATCGTCGTTGATCTTGAACCGGCCGACCTGGAGCGCGTGGGTTGCGTCCCACTTGCGCGCCATCGACGTCACCGTGCCGTTCTCGATCGCATTGGCGATGGTGATCGCCTTGAACGTCGAGCCGAGCTCGTAGACCGACTGGATGACGTTGTTGCGCAGCGCCTCGGGATCGGCGCGCCCCGAGCTGTTGGGATTGAAGCTCGGCAGCGACGCCATCGCGATCACCTCGCCGGTGCGCACGTCCAACACCAGCCCGGTCGCGCCGATCGCCTGGAACTTGACCATCGCCGCGCCGAGCTCGCTCTCGATCGCCGCCTGCACCCGGCTGTCGATCGACAGCATCGCGGGGCGTCCACGCTGCGCCCGGTCGCTCAGCCGCTCGTCGAGCACGCGCTCCATCCCGCCGACGCCATGCCCGTCGACGTCGGTCCAGCCGAGCACGTGGGCCGCGAGGCTGGTCTGCGGATAGAGCCGCTCGGGCTCGCGATCGAGCGCGATCGCCGGCTCGCCGAGCGCGTTCACCGCCGCGACCAGCTCGGGCATCGCGCGGCGGCGCAGATAGAAGAACGGCTTGCCCGATTTGAGCATTGCCAGATAATGCGCGGCGCTGCGCTCGGGCATCAGCGCGGCGAGCTGGGCCGCGATCTCCTCGGGCGGATTGACCAGCTTGGCCGGGTGGATGCCGATCGACCAGGCGTCGATCGTGCGCGCCAGCGGCACGCCGTTGCGATCGAGGATATCGCCGCGCGCCGGCAGCATCCCGTCGGCCGCCCGGCCCGATACCGCGCGATCGGCGAACAAGGCGAAGAACGCCAGCCGCCCGGCGATCACGGTCGTCACGCCCATGAACAGCAGCATCACCAGCATCAGCCGGAAATGGACCAGCGCCAGCGATTGCTGGCGCTGTCCGGCGAGCCTGACGCGATCGGGGCGGGCGACCAGCGCGGTCATCGCCGCTTGCGGCTGTCCGCTGCCTCGGCCGCTGCGGCCTTGCCGATCTCCCCGAGCAGACCGTCGTCGAGCAAAGCGACTTTCTGCGACGCTCCTGTCGGGGGCGAAATCTTTTGCAACGCGACCTTCTGCGGAGCGAACGACGCGCCGGCGAGCTTGACGTAGCTGGCGTCGTGCAGCAGCGGCTGCGCCGGCGCGGTGCCGATCGCCGCCGCCGGATAGGACACCGTCACGACCTTCGGCGCGGCCGGCGCCGGCGCCGCGGCGCGCGCCTCGATCACCGCCGGCACGCCGCTCGGCGCCGGCTGGGCGTAATTGGCCAGCTGGAACTCGCCGTCGAGATATTGGGTCGCCTTGGGGGCCGACAGCGCGAGGACATCGCTGTTCCAGCGCTCGAGCTGCACCAGCCGGCCGCGCGTGCCCATCTCGGTCTGGAGCCGGCGGATGTCCTGCCTGGCCGCGAGGATGCGGCCTTCCATCCGCACCAGCGCGAACCGCTCCGCCGCGACGCGCAGCGACACCATGTAGCAGCCGAGCGCGGCGAGCGCGACCGCCGCGACCAGTCCCATCGAGCGGAAACGCATGGCCATCATGATGAAGCTCCCGAGACGGACCAGGGTGAGGATGCGGTGCGCCGCGCGACGCGCAGCGTGGCCGAGCGCGAGCGCGGGTTGCGCGCGATTTCGGCGGCGCCGGGGCGGACCGGCTTGGCCACCGCATCGAAGCTCGGCGCCGCCGCGGCGGCGGCGGCCGGGCGGTGGCGCGATCCCGCCGGGACCGCGCCCGAGCGGATCCGCAGGAAGCGCTTGACCAGGCGATCCTCGCTCGAATGGAAGGTGACCACCGCGAGCCGTCCGCCGGGCACGAGCACGCGCTCGGCCGCCGCCAGCCCATCCTCGAGCTCGCCGAGCTCGCGGTTGAGATGGATGCGGATCGCCTGGAAGGTGCGTGTCGCGGGGTCCTTGGGCTGGCCCGGCCGGTGGCCGAGCGCCTTGCGCACCACTTCGGCCAGCTCCGCCGTCCGCGTGATCGGCCGCGCGGCGACGATCGCACGTGCGATGCGGCGCGATCTGGGCTCGTCGCCGTAGCGATAGAGGACGTCGGCGATGTCGGCCTCGTCGGCCTCGTTGACAAAGTCGGCGGCGGTCTCGCCGGCGCGCTCCATCCGCATGTCGAGCGGCCCGTCGGCCTGGAACGAGAAGCCGCGCTCGGGCCGGTCGAGCTGCATCGACGACACGCCGATGTCGAGCGCCACCCCCTCGACCCCGTCGACGCCGCGCTCGGCCAGCGCCGCATCGAGCCGCGAAAAGCGCTCGGCGACCAGCGTCAGCCGGCCGCCGCTCGCCGCCTCCATCGCGCGCCCGGCGGCGATCGCATCAGGATCGCGGTCGAACGCCATCACCCGCGCGCCCGCCGCGAGCATCGCCGCGCTGTAGCCGCCCGCGCCGAACGTGCCGTCGACATGCGTCTCGCCCGGTGAGATCGCAAGCGCGGCCACCGCCTCGTCGCGCAGCACGGGGACATGGCCTGCGCTCATGCCGCCAGCCCGCGCTCGGCGAGCAGCTCGTCGATCAGCTCGACCTGCGTCGCATCGGCGGCGAACTGCTCGCGGAAGCGATACGGGTTCCAGATCTGGAAGGTCTGGCCCGCGCCCCAGAACAGGGCGAGCCCCTCGATCTGCCCGCGCCGGCGCAGCAGCGGCGACAGCACCATCCGCCCCGCGCTGTCGAAGCCGACCTCCGAGGTGCCGCCGAACGCCTCGGCCTGCGCCGCATCGAGCGCGGCAAGCCGCTCCGCGCCGGTCAAATGCGCGACGCGCTCCTCGACCTGGCGGAACAGCGTCTGCGAATAGGTCGAATCGAACGCCTGCAACCGGCCGCCCTCGCTGTGTCGGCCGATCATCAGGATCTTCTCGTCGAGCGGGTCGCCGCTTTGCGCGGCACGGCGGGCGCGGCGGTCGATCACCGAACGGAAGCTCGACGGAATCGACACGCGTCCCTTCGCGTCGACCGCGTTCAATGCATGTCCGTGGAAGAAATCCCTGATTTCCACGATCCGCCCCCAAAGCGGCGCCGCCGCACGTTCCGGCAACGGCGTTTTCCCCTAATTGGGAGGACGGCACCCTTCCGAAACAAGAAAACGGGTATCAGGGGATTTCGTGGGTTTCAATACCATAGCATGGGTTAGTTGTGTATCGTTTGGCGACATTGGGCGCATGATGGGCGGCGTCAATGGCGGTTACCCGCCACTGTTCCTGGCTTGTTCCCAAAAAATGCCTGTGGATAAATATGTTGGGCGAAGGGGCTCTCAGTGCGCGGCAGGCGTTGCGCGCGGCCTCGTCTGCTCTGCAGGCATCGCCGAATCGTTGTCGATCGGATGATCGGGCGCGTTGCCCGGTGCGACACCCAGTTCGGCGAGCGGCTCCTTCGGCGCGTCCGCCTCGGCGTTTGCGGCAGTGGCACCGTTATCGGCGACCTGGCCCGGAGCCGACGGACCATTGTCGCCGACGAAGCCGAACAGCGATGCCGCGAGCAGCACGAGCAGGAACACGCACCCTAGCCCCGTCAGCCCGATGCGCACGCGCTGGGTGAGCGCACCCTCGTCGTCCCGCGTCGCCGTCCGCCGTTCCATGTCCACGAAACTATCGGCGCCCGGCGTCTTTGTCGAACGCTTCAGCGCGCGACCCACGGCGGGACGGGCAAGCCATGCCCGGCAAGCCACGCCGGGTTCGACAGCGTCGAAAGATAGCGCATCCCTGAATCGCACAGGATCGTGACGATCGTGCGGCCGGGCCCAAGCTTGTGCGCCAAGGCGATCGCGCCCGCGACGTTGATGCCCGACGACAAGCCGACGCACAGCCCTTCCCGCGCGAGCAAGGCGTGGACCTGCGCCAGCCCCTCCTCGTCCGAGATGCGGAACTGGTCGTCGATCGGCGCGCCCTCGAGGTTGGCGGTGATCCGGCTCTGGCCGATGCCTTCGGACACCGAACTGCCCTCGGCGCGCAGCTCGCCCTCGGCATAATAATGATAGAGCGAGGCGCCGTGCGGGTCGGCCAGCG
The DNA here is from genome assembly GCA_964245585.1 of uncultured Sphingomonadaceae bacterium. GTDB lineage: Bacteria > Pseudomonadota > Alphaproteobacteria > Sphingomonadales > Sphingomonadaceae > Solisphingomonas. The sequence continues at coordinate 6,195 of CAXTMX010000035.1, forward strand.
CGATCACGATCTTGTCGTCGCGTTCCTTGAGGCCCAGGCCGACGCCGGCGATCGTCCCCCCCGTCCCGACCGCGCAGACGAAGCCGTCGATCTTGCCCTGGGTCTGCTCCCAGATCTCGGGCGCGGTCGTGCGGATATGCGCCATGCGGTTGGCGGTATTGTCGAACTGGTTGGCCCACAGCGCGTTGGGCGTGTCCTCGGCGATGCGGCGCGAGGTGTGCACATAATGCGCCGGGTTCGAATAAGGCGCGGCGGGCACCTCGATCAGCTCCGCGCCGAGCGCGCGCAGCGTGTCCTTCTTCTCGCGGCTTTGCGTTTCGGGAATGACGATGATCGTGCGATAGCCCTTGGCATTGCCGACCAGCGCGAGACCGATGCCGGTATTGCCCGCCGTCCCTTCGACGATCACGCCCCCCGGCTGCAGCGTCCCCTGCGCTTCGGCGTCCTCGATGATGAACAAGGCGGCGCGGTCCTTCACCGATCCGCCCGGGTTCATGAACTCGCACTTGGCCAGGATCTCGCAGCCGGTCGCGGCGCTCGGCCCGGCAAGGCGCACGAGCGGGGTGTTGCCGATGAGGGCGAGGCTATCGGGGGCGGGTGCGCTGGCCATCGCGCTGAGGTAAGGCGGGCGGACGCCAGCGGCAAGCGAGCTTAGCTTGGGCGTCGCCAAGCGCAGCGCGGGAGAGTCATGCAGAAACGATCGTTCGGTCCGCTCGTCGACGACGCGACGCGCCTGCTCGTGCTCGGCAGCCTTCCCGGCGAACGCTCGCTCGCCGCCCGCCAATATTATGCGCATCCGCAGAACCAGTTCTGGCGGCTGATCGGCGCAGTCATCGAGGTCGATCTCGCCGCGCTCGACTATCCCGCACGGCTCGCGGCGCTGCGGGATCACGCGGTCGGCCTGTGGGACGTCGTCGCCGAGGCGCAGCGCGACGGCAGCCTCGACAGCGCGATCCGCGGCCATCAGGGCAACGATCTCGCCACGCTGATCGCCCGCCTGCCGCGCCTCGCCGCGGTCGCGTTCAACGGCGGCACCGCCTTCGCGATCGGCACCCGCCTGCTCGCCGGCGCTTCCGTGCCCTTGATCCGCCTGCCGTCGAGCAGCCCGGCCTTCACCCGCGCGTTCGCAACCAAGCGTGCCGAGTGGATCGCGCTGCGCATCTATCTCGATCCGGACCGCTTCCGCTGACGACGGTTATTTTTCTATTTCTCTCCCATCGGGCGCTTGACGGAAACAAGCGGGGCGGCAATGAGTTTTGCCGCTATGCACAATTTTTCCCCGCTCCGCTCCACCGCCCTTGTGGCCGTGCTTTTCCTCGCCGCCTGCAATCAGAAGCCGGAGGTGCTGGAGCAACCCGACGACATGAAGGCCGAGCTGGCGACGGCCAAGCCGGTGGAGCTGCCGCCGGCGCTGATCGCGAGCAAGAGCTATCGCTGCAAGGACAACAGCGTCGTCTACATCGATTTCTTCGCCGGCGACAAGCAAGCCAATCTGCGCACCAAGAAGGACGGCACGCCGATCCAGCTCAAGGCCGAGCAGGGCGGCCAGCCGCTCGTCGCCGACGGCGGCTATTCGCTGACCGGCACCGCAACCAGCAGCGAGATCACGCTCGCGCAACCCGGCATCGCCAGCGAGACCTGCAAGGCCTGATCTCACCTTATCGAGATTGCGGCCGGCGAGGGAAACTTCGCCGGCCTTTTTATGGGCGCGACGCTGACAAGCCCCGGCCCAGCCGCTATCGGCTGCCCGCATGACCGAGATCACGCCCCAGATCGTCGCCGAGCACGGCCTCTCCCCTGCAGAATATGAGCGCGTGCTCCACGCGATGGGGCGCACGCCCAACCTGACCGAGCTCGGCATCTTTTCGGTGATGTGGTCCGAGCATTGCAGCTACAAATCGTCGCGCATGCACCTGAAGAAGCTGCCGACCGCCGTCCCGCAAGTGATCTGCGGCCCCGGCGAGAACGACGGCGTGGTCGACATCGGCGACGGGCTCGCCGCGATCTTCAAGATGGAGAGCCACAACCATCCTTCGTATATCGAACCGTATCAGGGCGCCGCGACCGGCGTCGGCGGCATATTGCGCGACGTTTTCACGATGGGCGCGCGCCCGATCGCCAACATGAACGCGCTGCGCTTCGGCAGGCCCGACCATCCCAGGACGCGCCACCTGATCGCCGGCGTCGTCGCGGGGATCGGCGGCTACGGCAATTGCGTCGGCGTGCCCACGGTCGGCGGCGAGGTCAATTTCCACAAGGCCTACGACGGCAACATCCTCGTCAACGCGATGACCGTCGGCATCGCGCAGACCGACAAGATCTTCTATTCGGCGGCGTCGGGCGTTGGCAATCCGATCGTCTATGTCGGCTCGAAGACCGGGCGCGACGGCATCCACGGCGCGACGATGGCGTCGGCCGACTTCTCCGAGGACAGCGAGGAGAAGCGCCCGACCGTCCAGGTCGGCGATCCGTTCACCGAGAAACTGCTGATCGAGGCCTGCCTCGAGCTGATGGCGTCCGACGCGATCGTCGCGATCCAGGACATGGGCGCGGCCGGCCTCACCTCCTCCTCGGTCGAGATGGCGAGCAAGGGCGGCGTCGGCATCCTCCTCGACATGGACGCGGTGCCGTGCCGCGAGGACGGCATGACCCCCTACGAGATGATGCTGAGCGAGAGCCAGGAACGGATGCTGATGGTGCTCAAGCCCGGCCGCGAAGCGTTCGCCGAAGCGATCTTCCGCAAGTGGGAGCTCGATTTCGCCGTCATCGGCGAGGTCACCGACACCGGGCACATGGTGCTGACGTGGCAAGGCGAGACCGTCGCCGACATCCCCCTCGGCCCGCTCGCCGACGACGCGCCGCTCTATGATCGGCCCGTGGCCTCGAAGGAGGAGTATAAGGCCTGGGCGCAAGTCAAGCCGCTCGGCGAGGTGCCCGAGAGCAGCGACATCGCCGCCGACCTGCTCAAATTGATGGCCTCGCCCGACATCGCTTCGCGCCGCTGGATCTGGGAGCAATACGACCACATGGTCGGCGCCGACACCGTCCAGCGCCCCGGCGGGGACGCCGCGGTGGTGCGCGTCCACGGCACCGACAAGGGCTTGGCGATCACCACCGACTGCACCCCGCGCTATTGCTACGCGGACCCTTACGAAGGCGGCAAGCAGGCGATCGCCGAGGCCTATCGCAACCTCTGCGCGGTCGGCGCGACGCCGCTCGCCGTCACCAACTGCCTCAACTTCGCCAACCCGCAGCGTCCCGAGATCATGGCGCAGCTCACCGGCTGCCTCGAGGGCATGGCCGACGCCTGCCGCGCGCTCGACATGCCCATCGTGAGCGGCAACGTGTCGCTCTACAACGAGAGCAAGGCCACGGGGGGCGGCAGCGCGATCCTGCCGACGCCGGCGATCGGGGCGATCGGCCTGCTCCAGGATTGGCGCAAGAGCGCGACGATCGGGTTCAAGGCGGAAGGGGAGGCGCTGTGGCTGATCGGAGGAAAGTGTGATCATCTCGGCCAATCGCTTTGGCTGCGCGAATGCCGGGGACGTGAGGATGGCGCGCCTCCCGTTGTCGACCTTACCGCCGAGCAAAAAGCGGGAGACTTAGTTCGCAAGCTGATCGCCGAAGCTTTGGTCACGGCCGTCCACGACGTTTCCGACGGAGGAGTGCTCGTTGCCGCCACGGAAATGGCGCTGGTCGGCGGCCTGGGCGCCGATATCGAACCCGATTGGATTACCGAGCCAATCGGCGAGCGGACAGTTCGGGGGCTTTACGGCTTGACGTTGAAGCAATTGCCGCAAAGGATGTTCGGCGAAGACCAAGGCCGATACCTTTTCTGCACTTCTCACCACGAGGATTATCGAGCTCTCGAAAAGGCGCAGGCGGCCGGCGTGCCCTGCGTCTATCTCGGTCGCGTCGGTGGAGACACGATTTGCGTTGGCGATATGCCGGGATCGAGTGGCAACTTCGCCGACGTCTCCCTCGCCGACCTCCGTCGCGCGCACGAAAGCTTCTTCCCTAAGCTGATGGGCGCGGACGCGGCGTTGGCGTGATGCGTTGAGCGGCGGTCCAGCCCATGATATCGGGGAGCATGGGCACGATGGTCAAGATCGACGAGACGCTTCTCGCGAGAGCGGCGGAAGCCGCTGGCGTGGTCGAAGCGGAAGCCATCGTCGATCAGGCGTTGCGGGCTTTGATCGCGCGTCATGCCGCACTTTCGTTGATCGCGTTGGGAGGATCGGACCCCGATGCGTGGGCGCCCAACGAGGGTGATGAGCCCCCCGTGTGATTCTCATCGATACCAACATCTGGATCGATCACCTGCATACACCCGTCGGTCCGTTGCTGACACTGCTCGAAACCGGGGAGGCGTTTATGCATCCCTACGTTTTGGGCGAGCTCGCCCTCGGGACGATCGCTGACCGTGAGCGAGTTCTGGCTCGATGGGCCGAGCTGCTTCCGGCGCCGATCGCCGCGCATTCGACTGTCATGGCTTTGATCGAGGGCGAAGAACTGCAAGGCAGCGGGATCGGCTACGTGGATGCTCATTTGCTGGCATCGGCGCTCCTCACCGCCGACGGTAGATTGTGGACGCGCGATCAACGAATGAAACAGGCAGCGAACCGTTTAGATGTAGCCGTGCCATTCGCTTGACGATGGCGGATACTTGACACAAGCGAACCATATAGGTTATAAGTCCCCCTGCCAGCCACGCCCTTGGCCAGGAAACGAGCAGGCAGGCATTCCCCCGGCGTGGTTGCCGGACTTCAGGGAACGACCGGCGCGGAGCCATCCGGCAGGAAGTCGAAGCTTCGCCCAAAGCCCGGCCTAACAGAGGTCCGCATCGCCACCGCAGGCGGAACGGGCCGGGCTCGCCCGAAGCGGGCAGTCTCCGCTTCAACCATGAGTGCGAACATCACCGTCCCGATCCCGGATGCACCGTGGCAAAGGACGCGCCGGTCGCAACGCCTCTCTACCCAACGGCGGCTTAGCGCGCGCTCAACTCCAACAGCTCGCAACCACGAAATTATCTATTGCGACTTACTCTCAGTATCGCTAGAACCGTGCTACGGGAGAGCGATATGGTCGTGTGCGTCTGCAATGCCATCCGCGAGAAGGACGTCCGCCACGCCGCGCGGAACGGCGCTTCCGATCCGTGCAGCGCCTATGCCGCGCTCGGCCGCCGGCCCCGCTGCGGACAATGCGTGCCATTCGCACGTGACATCATCGCTTCGGAGCGTGCGAGCGCTTAGCAGTCGCAGCTAAAAACTGGCGGATTTCCGCCGTTTTTTCTATCTTTTTGGTGCGTTCCGCGCTATCTCCGCGCTCTGTTTCAGCCGGAGGTTCCCATGAAGGGCGACGCCAAGGTCATCGAGCTGCTCAACGTCGCGCTCAAGAACGAGCTGACCGCGATCAACCAATATTTCCTGCACTATCGCCTGCTCGATCATTGGGGCGTCGCGCGGCTCGCCAAGTTCGAATATGGCGAATCGATCGACGAGATGAAGCACGCCGACAGGCTCGCCGAGCGCATCCTGTTCCTCGACGGCCTGCCCAACTTCCAGCTGCTCGGCCGGCTGCGCATCGGCGAATCGGTCGAAGAAGTGCTCAAGGCCGATCTCGCCCTCGAGGAGGAGGCGCTGCCGCCGCTGCGCGAGGGCATCGTCGTGTGCGAGGCAGTGCGCGATTTCGTCACGCGCGACCTGCTCAAGGATATCCTCGCCAACGAGGAGGAGCATGTCGACACGCTCGAGCGCCAGTTCGACATGATCCGGCAGATGGGGCTGGAGAATTATATTCAGCTGCAGTCGAAGCCGACCGAGGAATAGGGTTCAGTCGAACGGGGCATTCGTCAGAAGCGCGCGCCCACTCCGCCGGCCGCCTTGCGTCCGAACACCGGGCGGCGATCGGTCAGCGGATTGGTCTCGCGATCGAACAGCGCCAGCGTCGCTTCGAACAGCGGACGCAATTTGACGACATCCTCGATCAGCTCGTCGGGCTCTTCGCGCTGCTCGATGCAGCGGCGCGCGACCACCTCGATCCGTTCGGACAGCGATGCCAGCGGCTCGGCGCCGAACTGGCGCGACTCGCCTTTCAGCGTATGCGCCGGGATCACCAGCGCGGTGGCATCCAGCTTGCGCATCGCTTCCTCGATCGCGGCGACCGATTTGATCCCGTCCTCGCGGAAATAGCTGAGGATGCGGACGAAACCGCCGCCCAGCTCCGTGCGGGCCTTCGCGAAGGCCGTCCAGTCGACGATCTCGCCTGCACCGTATGACAACCGCTCTCTCCCGCCTGGTCCGGGTCACCCGAGAGGATGACACACGCCAAATATAGCGGCGGCGAGTAAACAGACCGTTGATGCGCTCAGCGGGTGACGCGAAATCCCCTCTCGTCGGATGCGGCCAGCGGCACCACGCGCCATCCCCTCTGCGCGGCGAGCGCAGCTATTTCGGCGGGCGCGGCCGGATCGTCGGCGAGCACGCGGACAGTCGTGCCCGCAGGCGCTTGCCGCAGCGCCCGCGCCAGCCGCAGCGCCGGCCATGGGCAGCGCAAGCCGCGCGCGTCGACGAGCAATTCGCTCATCCGAACGGGTTCTTCGGCGCGCGCATCGTCAGGCGGATCGGCACCGCGCCGAAGCCCAATTCGCGCCGGATGCCGTTGATCAGATAGCGCTGGTAGCTCGTCGGCAGCTGGTCGACGCGCGTGCCGAACAGCACGAACGACGGCGGGCGGGTGTTGGCCTGGGTCAGATAGCGCAGCTTGATCCGTTTGCCGCCGGGCGCGGGCGGCGGATTCTGCTCGATCGCTTTCTCGAACCAGCGGTTGAGCTGGCCGGTCGAGACGCGCCGCGACCAGACGTCGCGCGTCTCGAACGCGGCGCCGAGCAAAGTGTCGAGCCCCTTGCCGGTCGCGCCCGACACGGTCAGCAGCGGCACGCCCTTGACCTGCGCCAGCCCCTCGTCGAGCGCCGCGCGCACGCCCTGGAACAGGCTCGACTGGTTCTCTGCGATATCCCATTTGTTGAGCGCGATGATCAGCGCGCGGCCTTCGGACAGCACCTGGTCGGCGATCCGCAGGTCCTGCGCCTCGAGCCCGCGCGTCGCATCGAGCAACAGCACCACCACTTCGGCGAAATCGATCGAATGGAGCGTGTCGGCGGCCGACAATTTCTCGAGCTTGTCCTCGATCTTGGCCTTCTTGCGCAGGCCGGCGGTATCGATCAGGCGGACGGGGCGGCCCTGCCACTCCCATTCGATCGCGATCGAGTCGCGCGTGATGCCCGCTTCCGGCCCGGTGATCAGGCGTTGCTCGCCGAGCAGCCGGTTGATCAGCGTCGATTTGCCCGCGTTCGGCCGTCCGACGATCGCCAGCTTGAGCGGCCCGTCGAGGTCGTCCTCGAGGTCGCCCTCGGTCGGCGGCTCGTCGGCGCGGTCGATGTGCGGCAGCAGCGCGTCGAACAGGTCGGCCATGCCCTCGCCATGCTCGGCGCTGAGCGCGATCGGATCGCCGAAGCCCAGGCGGAAGCTCTCGTAGACCCCGCCGTCGCCCGATTTGCCCTCGGCCTTGTTGGCGACGAGGATCACCGGCGTGGTCGAGCCGCGCAGCCAGCGCGCGATCTCCTCGTCGAGCGGCACCAGCCCGGCCCGCGAGTCGATCATGAACAAGGCCGCGTCGGCCTGCGCCACCGCCGCCTGGGTCTGCGCGCGCATGCGCCCGGGCAGGCTGGCGGGATCGTCCTCCTCGAAGCCGGCGGTATCGATCACGCGGAAGTCGAGCCCGATCAGATGCGCGTCGCCCTCGCGCCGGTCGCGCGTCACGCCGGGGCGGTCGTCGACCAGCGCGAGCTTCTTGCCGACCAGCCGGTTGAACAGCGTCGACTTGCCGACGTTGGGCCGGCCGACGATGGCGACGATGGGCAGCTTCGCCATGATTGTTCCTACGCACCCAAGAACGACCGTTCGCACTGAGCCTGTCGAAGTGCTTCTTCTACTTCGCAGGCTCGGAAGGAAAGGCCCTCGGCAGGCTCAGCCCGATCGGTTTCGGGTTACGCAATCACCGCCAGGCTTGCAGCCGCCCGTCGCCCGACAGCACGTAGAGCGTGTTGTTGGCCACCACCGGGCGCAGATAGACCGGCGCGCCCACCCCGGTGATCGCGCCGAGCGCGCCGGTCTCGACCGAGATATTGCCCAGCCGCCCGTCCGAGCTCGCCACGATCAGCCGCCCGCCGGCGAGCACCGGCGCGGTCCAGGTGATCGGCTCGGCCTTGTTCTTCTCGTTGCCGACCCCGCGCAGCTGGCTGAACCAGCGCACCGCGCCGTTCGAGCGCGACAGTCTCCCCAGCCGCGCGTCGTCGGTCACTAGGAACAGCCAGTCGCCCGCGATCCACGGCGTCGAGATGCCGGCGAAGTTCTGCTCCCACAGCCGCTGGCCGGTCGACAGTTCCAGCGCCACCATGCGCCCGCCCTGCCCGACCGCGTAGACGCGGCCGCCGTCGATCACCGGATCGGCGTCGATGTCGGAAAGCGAGGCGACCGCGGTCGAGATGCTGGTCCGCGACAGCGCGTCCTGCCACACGATCCGGCCGTTCTCGTAGCGATAGGCGTTGAGCTCGCCCGAGGAGAAGCCCGCGACCACCGTCCCCTGCGCCGCCGCCGGTGCCGCGACGCCAAACACGCCGGCGGTCTCGAGCGTGCCCGATTCGGACCACACCGTCTTGCCGTCGGCGGGCTGGAGCGCGATCAGCTGGTTGTCCGAGCTGACGACATAGACGTTGCCGTTGGCGATCGTCGGCGCGCCGCGCAGCGGCCCGGCCGGGCGGACCTTCCATTTGACCGCGCCCGACGCGGCATCGAGCGCGGCGACGTCGCCGAGCCCGGTCGTCGCATAGACCACGCCCTCGGCGAAGCTCGCGCCGCCGCCGAACAGCGACGCATTGTCCTCCTTGCCGCCGCGCAGCGCGGTCGACCAGACCAATGCGCCGCTGCTCGCGTCGAACGCGCGCACGACCGCTTCGGTGTCGGTGACATAGACGCGGCCCCCCGCGATCACCGGCGCCGCGGCGAGGCGCGCCTGCGGGCTGCTGCCGGCGATCTTGGCGGTCCACGCCCGGCCCGGCGTCACGCCGAGCGCGAGATGGCCCATCGATTTGGCCGCGTTGCCGCCGGGCTGCTCCCAGCTGTCGTTGAGCTGCGGCGCGGGCACCGTGACGGGCGCGTCGGCCAGCGCGGGATCGAGCTCGGCACCGGTCTCGGACGCCAAAACGGAGATCCGCTCGCCGATCACGGGCGTCTTGGGCTTGCCGCCCTTGCCGCCGATGACGCCGCAGCCGCCGAGCATCGTCAGCGCCACCAGCGCCGTCATCATTCGCTTCATTCGCGTCAGTCCTTCCTTGCCGGGCCGGGCGCGCCGGCGGCGTCCTGCGGAAGCGCGTCGGCCCCCGCCATTCCTGCCATCTGAACCGCGCGTGCGCGGATCGTCGCCGGCACCTGGAGATCGGCCGCGATCGCCGCGAACAGCGGGCCGGCCAGCTCGCTCTTGCCCTGCTTGAGATAGGCCATCGCCACCATCTCGCCGGCGCTGCCGAACCAGGGCGCCCCGGCCGCGGCAAGCGGCTTCAGCCGCTCGATCACCTGCGCCGGAGGCAATGTGTCGAACTGCACCGCGGTCTGCCGCACCAGCGCGAGATCGCGAAACGGCGCGGCCGCGTCCTCGTCCTCGACGATCTTCTGGAACATCGCGGCCGCGGCCTTCGTGTCGCCTTTCTCGAGCGCGAGATCGGCCAGCGTCATCCGCGCCAGCACGCGGTATCCGGCGCGCGGCGACGCCGCCAGCCCATCGAGCCGCGGCACCGCGGCGTCACGCTTGCCGGCGGAGATATCCGTCAGCGCGCCGGTCAGCACCTCGCCGTCGATCCCGGCCTGGTCGGCGCGATGATGCTGCCACCACAGATATCCGCCGAACGCCGCGAGGCCGAGCAGCACGACTAGGATCAGCAGGCGGCCATAGCGGCGGAACAGCGTCTCGAACCGTTCGCGGCGCAGCCCCTCGTCGACCTCGCGGAAGAAGGCATCGTTGTTCTGCGGGGAAATCGCCAAGCACCGTCTCCTGCGCGCTCACGCGCGTGCGCGCCTTCTAGCTGCGACGGGGGCGGAACGAAAGCGCCCTCAATCTTTCGGCAGGTAGGTCTGTTCGGAGCTCGGGAAAGCGCGCGACCGCACCTCCTGCGCATAGCGCCCCGCCGCGTCCGAGATGCGCGCGGCGAGATCGTCGTAGCGCTTGACGAAGCGCGGCGTGCGCTCGAACAGCCCGAGCATGTCCTCGGCGACGAGCACCTGCCCGTCGCAGCGCGCCGACGCTCCGATCCCGATCGTCGGGCAGGCCACCGCCGCGGTGATCGCGACCGCCAGCGGCTCGACCGTGCCCTCGATCACCATCGCGAAGCAGCCCGCATCGGCCACCGCCTTGGCGTCGCGGAGCAGCTTGTCCGCCTCGGCCGCGTCGCGCCCGCGCGCGCCATAGCCGCCGAGCATATTGATCGCCTGCGGTGTCAGCCCGACATGCGCCATCACCGGCACGCCGCGCGCCGCGAGGAACGCGATCGTGCCGGCCATCGCCTCGCCGCCCTCGAGCTTGACCGCCCCGGCGCCGGTTTCCTTGAGGATCCGCGCGGCGCTGGCGAAGGCCTGCTCGCACGAGCCCTCGTAGCTGCCGAACGGCATGTCGACGATGACCAGCGCATGATAGCTGCCGCGCACCACCGCGGCGCCGTGCGCGCACATCATGTCGAGCGTCACCGGCACGGTCGACGGCAGTCCATAGACCACCTGGCCGAGCGAATCGCCGACGAGCAGCATGTCGCAGTGCGGATCGAGCAATTGAGCGGTGCGCACGGTATAAGCGGTCAGCATCACCAGCGGCTCGGCGATGACCCCCTCCGCCTTGCGCGCGCGCACTGCCGGCACGGTGACGCGCTTCATCGGCGCCGGCGTCGGATTGGCGCGGCTGGTCGCGGTGTCGAGGGTGAAGGTGGACATAGATTTGCTTGCTACCCTAGCCGCGGCGAAAGAGCATAACGGCATGCAACGCCGCCGTACCATTCGGAGACCGACGATCTATCGCGCCCTCGCGCTCGCTGCCAGGCGGAATGCGAGCGCTAACCGCCTTCACCCGCCCGCCAGCACCCGCATGACGAACTTGCGCCCGAGATCGAGCCCGATCGCATCGACGCTATGCCCCAGCCCGGGAGAGATGTGCGTCGCGACATCGAAACCGAGGCGATGCAGCTCGTTCTTCGCCTCGTGGGTCGCCGCGACCGGGACGACCTGATCCGCCGACCCATGGACCAGCAGCACCGGCGGCTTGGTCTTCACCTCACCGGCCAGCCCGGCGACGTCGGCGAGCATCCCGGAATAGCCGAGGATCCCGGCCAGCTGGCGTTCGCGGCGCGGCCCGCCATGCAAGGCCATCATCGTCCCCTGGCTGAAGCCGACCAGCACGACGCGGTCCTCGGCGAGCCCGTGATCCGCGAGCTGCCGGTCAATGAACGCGTCGAGCGCCGGCAGCGCGCGGCGCGCGCCCGCGGCGAGCGCCGGACGGCTGAAGTCGGACAGGCCCCACCATTGGAACCCGCCCGGGGCGCCCGAGCAGCGCTCCGGGGCGTTCGGCGCGACGAACAGCGTATCGGGCAGCGCCCCGCGCCAGTGCGGCGCGAGCGAGATCAGATCGGCGCCGTTCGAGCCATAGCCGTGCAGCAGGATGATGAGTGCGTCCGGCTTGCCGCCCGACGCGGGCTCGAGGCGTGGTCCGTCCAGCATAGTCACTCCCACTCGATCGTGCCGGGCGGCTTCGACGTATAGTCGTAGGTCACCCGGTTGATGCCCTGGACCTCGTTGACGATCCGCGTCGCGACGCGCGACAGGAACGCCGCGTCGAACGGATAGACGTCGGCGGTCATCCCGTCGGTCGAGGTCACCGCGCGCAGCGCCAGCACGTTGTCGTAGGTCCGCCCGTCGCCCATCACGCCGACGCTGCGCACCGGCAGCAGCACCGCGAACGCCTGCCAGATCGCGTCGTACAGCCCGGCGGCGCGGATCTCCTCGAGGTAGATCGCGTCGGCCTTGCGCAGGATGTCGCAGCGCTCGCGCGTCACCTCGCCGGGGATGCGGATCGCGAGGCCCGGCCCCGGAAACGGGTGCCGCCCGACGAACACCTCGGGCAGGCCGAGCTCGCGCCCCAACACGCGCACCTCGTCCTTGAACAGCTCGCGCAGCGGCTCGACCAGCTGCATGTTCATCCGCGCGGGCAGCCCGCCGACATTGTGGTGGCTCTTGATCGTCACCGAGGGGCCGCCGGTAAACGATACGCTCTCGATCACGTCGGGGTAGAGCGTGCCCTGCGCGAGGAAATCGGCGCCGCCGAGCTTGTTCGCCTCGGCCTCGAAGATGTCGATGAAGCTCTTGCCGATCAGCTTGCGCTTGGCCTCGGGATCGGTCAGGCCGGCGAGCCCGCCGAGGAACAGATCGGCCGCGTCGACATGGACCAGCGGGATGCCGTAATGTTCGCGGAACAGGCTGACGACCTGCTCGGCCTCGCTTTGGCGCATCAGCCCGTGATCGACGAACACGCAGGTCAGCTGATCGCCGATCGCCTCGTGGATCAGCACCGCCGCCACCGCCGAATCGACCCCGCCCGACAGCCCGCAGATCACGCGCCCGGCGCCGACCTGCGCTCTGATCTCGGCGATCTTCTGGCCCCGGAACTCGGCCATCGTCCAGTCGCCGCCGAGCCCGCAGACGTGGCGCGCGAAATTGGCGATGAGCTTGCCGCCGTCGGGCGTGTGGACCACCTCGGGATGGAACTGGACGCCGAAGAAACGCCGCGCCTCGTCCGCGGTCACCGCATATGGCGCGCCGTCCGATACCGCCACCGGCGCGAAGCCGGGCGGCAGCGCATCGACCTTGTCGCCGTGGCTCATCCACACCTGATGGCGCTCGCCCGGGGCCCACAGCCCGGCGAACAGCTGCGAGCCGCTGGTCACCTCGACGAACGCCCGCCCGAACTCGCCGCCCTCGCCCGAGACCACGACCGACCCGCCGAGCTGCTGGCACATCGTCTGCTGGCCGTAGCAGATGCCGAGGATCGGCACGCCGGCGTCGAAGAAGTGCTGCGGCGCGCGCGGGCTGCTGTCGGCGGTGACCGACGCGGGCCCGCCTGACAGGATGATCCCGCGCGGTTTCAGCCGATCGAAGGCTGCGGCGGCAGCGTTGAACGGGGCGATCTCGCTATAGACCCCCGCTTCGCGCACGCGGCGCGCGATCAGCTGGGTCACCTGGCTGCCGAAATCGACGATCAGGATCGAGTCGGCGGGGTGGACGGTCATGCGGTCCGATAGGTTCGTCCCGCGCCCCTGTCCACCGCGCTCGACCGCGCTGCGTCAGCGCCGCGCGTAATCGCTGCCGTAGCGGACGTCGTCGACCCGGCCGTAACGCACCGTGCAGCTGAAGCTGTCGGGACGCAAATAGCCGCGCGCATCGCGCTCGCCGCTGTCGACCACGCCCTCGACCCGCCAGCCGTCGGCATAGCCGCCGACATCGGTGATCTGCGACACGCGGCCGCCACGCTCGCCCTCGACTGCCGCAGCGCAGGCCTCCGCGGCGCGATCCGACTGTACGTCGCCGCGATATTCCTGACGCACCCGCGGGCCGCGATCGCGGTCGGACGAGGCGACCACTGCGCCGAGCAGTCCGCCCACGATCAGCCCGCCGATCAGCGCCCCGCCGACGTCGCCGCCGCCGTGATGATAATGGCGATAGCCGCCGTAATAGCCGGGGCGGGCGAGCGCCGGCGCCGCGGAGGTGGTAAGTACCGCCGCGGCCGCGGTGGCGGTGATGAGCTTGGTCAGACGTGCCATCCGATATGTCCCTGCTGGTAAGCCTCGGCTGCGGTCTACGCGCGGGCGGCTGTCGCGGGCATGAATGTGTCGTAGTCCTGGAGAAAGCTCAAAAACCAGGCCTTATCTGCTACTTATATCAAGCCCGGTCCAGCGCGCGGCGAACGCCCACAGATCGGCATATTCCGCGATCGTCTTGTCGGTCGGCTTGCCCGATCCATGCCCGGCACGGGTCTCGATCCGGATCAGCCGCGGCTTTGGCCCGAGGTCCGCGGCCTGGATCGCGGCGGCATATTTGAAGCTATGGCCGGGCACGACGCGGTCGTCGGTGTCGGCGGTGGTCACCAGGATCGCGGGATAGGCCGTGCCGGCGCGGATGTTATGGTAAGGCGAATAGGCGCGCAGCACCTTGAAATCCGTCTCCTTGCCCGGATCGCCATAGTCGTCGACCCAGTAGCGTCCCGCGGTGAAGCGGTTGAAGCGCAGCATATCCATCACGCCGACCGCGGGCAGCGCCGCGGCGAACAAGTCGGGCCGCTGATTGACCACCGCGCCGACCAGCAGCCCGCCGTTCGACCCGCCGCGGATCGCGAGCTTGTCCTTGGTCGTGATGCCCTGGGCGATCAGATATTCGGCCGCCGCGATGAAATCGTCGAACACGTTCTGCTTGTGCGCCAGCCGCCCGGCATCGTGCCACGCGCTGCCATATTCGCCGCCCCCGCGCAGCGACGCCTGGGCATAGACCCCGCCCGCCTCCATCCACGCAAGATTGGCCGGCGAGAAAGCCGGGGTCAGCGCGATATTGAACCCGCCATAGCCGTAGAGCATCGTCGGCTTGGGCGCTGACAGATCGAGCCCTTTGCGATGGACGACGAACAGCGGAATCCGCGTCCCGTCCTTCGACGCGTAGAAGCGCTCCTCGACGACATAGTCGGCCGGATCGAACGGCACCGAAGGCGCGGCGAACGGCTGCTGCCGGCCGGTCGCCACGTCGTAGCGATAGATGGCGGTCGGCACGTTGAAGCTGGTGAAGGCAAAGAAGGTCTCGGTATCGTCTGCCTGGCCATCGAAGCCGACCGCCGTGCCGATCCCGGGCAGCACGACCGTGTCCGCCGGCTGGCCGTCGAGCGAGAACAGCCGCGCCTCGCTCCTCGCATCGACCAGATAGGTCGCGACCAGCCGGTCGCCGACCAGCGACGCGCCGTCGAGCTTGGCGTCGCTTTGGGGCACGATCTCACGCGTCACGCGCGACGTCGACGAGGCGTCGATCGCCACGATTCGCTGGCGCGGCGCATCGAGATTGGTCAGGAAATAGAAGATGCTGCCCTTCGAGCCCGCGAGCTCCCAATTATGCTCGAGCCCGCGCACGAGGATGCGGGGCACCGCCTTGGGCTTGGTCAGGTCGATCAGCGTGACCTCGTAGCGGTCGTCGGTGCCTTCGGCCGATCGGATCAGCAGCCAGCGGCCGTCGTCGGTGATCTGCGCGCTGTTGGTCAGCTTGGGCCGGTCGGGCGTCGCGAACACGAGCCGGTCGGCCGATTGCGGCGTGCCGAGCTTGTGGAACCACACCGCATGGTTGAGATTGAGCGACTGGAATTCCTCGCCCGTCTTGGGCTCGGGAAAGCGCGAGTAGAAAAAGCCCGCGTCGTTCTTGGCCCAGGCGAGCTCGCTGTATTTCGCCCACTTCACCTCGTCGGACGCGACCGCGCCGCTGGCGACGTCGAGCACCTTGAGCGTGCGCCAGTCGGTCCCGCCGTCCTGCACCGCATAGGCCAGGAAGCGCCCGTCCTTCGACGGTTCCCACTCGGCCAGAGCGGTCGCGCCGTCGCCCGACCAGCCGTTGGGATCGATCAACAGTCGCGGCACGCCATCGACGCCGTCGCGCACGTAGAGCGGCGACTGGTTCTGCAACCCATCGTTCTTCGTGTAGAAATAGCGCGTGCCGCGCTTCACCGGCACGCCGTGCCGCTCGTAGTTCCACAGCGCGGTCAACCGGGCGCGAAACGCCTCGCGTCCCGGCAGGCCGGCGAGATAGGCCTGGGTCACTCGATTCTCCGCGTCGACCCAGTCGCGAACCTTGTCGTCATGGCGGACGTCGTTCTCGAGCCAGCGATAAGGGTCGGCGACGGTCTCGCCGAACAGCTGTTCCGCGGTCGCATCGCGCATCGTTTGCGGATAGGCCGGTTGGGCTGCTGCGGCGGTGGCGACGCTCATCGACAGCGAGGCCGATAGGAGGAACGAGAACAGCACATCATTCCGCATCTAATCGACCTTGCTTCGCATTTCGAGGATGACGGACGTCGATTGTGCTGAAAAGCGTCTCGTGACGGTACGGCGCGCAAGAAAAGGGCCGCCCCGACGGGACGGCCTCGTTCCTCAGCCTCGGTGACGCACCTCAGGCGGCCTCGTCATATTCGTCGGCATTTTGCGCCGGGCCCGAATCCTGGCCCTTGGCCGAGACGTCGCGGTCGACGAACTCGATGATCGCGATCGGCGACGCGTCCGACGCGCGGATGCCGGCCTTGATCACCCGGGTGTAGCCGCCGTTGCGGTCGGCGTAGCGCGGGCCGATCACGTCGAACAATTTCTTGACCTGGGTCTCGTCGAGCACCCGCGCATGCGCGAGGCGACGGTTGGAAAGCCCGCCCTTCTTGGCCAGCGTCACCAATTTCTCGACATAAGGACGAAGTTCCTTCGCCTTGGCGACCGAGGTGGTGATCTGCTCGTGCTTGATCAGCGCCGCCGCCATGTTGCGGAACAAGGCCGCACGATGGGACGAGGTACGCTGCAGCTTCCGGCCGGCGACGCGATGACGCATAGTGCTTACTCCGTTCGTTCAGGGGCCGTGCGAGGTACCCCGGACCGGGCGTTTGAAGGGACGCCCTTTGCCCTTGATGTTCCCCGCGCAGGCGGAGATCCAGCGAGAAAAGAAGCCTGGGCCCCCGCCTTCGCGGGGGCACGGTCCGCTAGTCTCAGAATTCCTGTTCGAGCTTCTTGGCCATTTCTTCGATATTCTCCGGCGGCCAGCCGGGGATGTCCATGCCGAGGCGCAGCCCCATCGAGGCGAGGACCTCCTTGATCTCGTTGAGCGACTTGCGGCCGAAATTGGGGGTCCGCAGCATCTCCGCCTCGGTCTTCTGCACGAGATCGCCGATGTAGATGATATTGTCGTTCTTGAGGCAATTGGCCGAGCGCACGCTGAGCTCGAGCTCGTCGACCTTCTTGAGCAGGTAGCGGTTGAGCTGGTTGGTGTCGCCCTCGGGCTCCGCGCCCATCGACGGCACCGCGATGCCGATCGGGGCCGAGCTCTGCGCCATCGAATCGTCGAAGTGGACGAACAGCTGGAGCTGGTCCTGCAGGATGCGCGCCGAATAAGCGAGCGCGTCCTCGGGAGTGACGGTGCCGTCGGTCTCGACGGTGATCGTCAGCTTGTCGTAATCGAGCTCCTGCCCGACGCGGGTGTTCTCGACCTTGTAGGCGACCTGGCGCACCGGCGAGTAGAGCGCGTCGACCGGGATCAGCCCGATCGGGGCGTCGGCCGGGCGATTGTCCTGCGAGGGGACATAGCCCTTCCCGATGTCGGCGGTCAGCTCCATGTTGAGCGTCGCGCCGTCGTCGAGGTGGCACAGCACGAGATCGGGGTTCATCACCTCGATGTCGCCGGTCGTCGCGATATCGCCCGCGGTGACCTCGGACGGGCCGGTCGCCGACAGCTGGAGGCGCTTGGGCCCCTCGCCCTGCATGCGCAGCGCGATCTGCTTGACGTTGAGGACGATGTCGGTGACGTCCTCGCGCACGCCGGCGAGCGACGAGAATTCGTGCAGCACGTTCTCGATTTTGATCGACGTCACCGCCGCGCCCTGGAGCGACGACAGCAATACGCGGCGCAGCGAGTTGCCGAGCGTCAGGCCGAAACCGCGCTCGAGCGGCTCGGCGACGAACGTCGCCCGCCGCTTGGAATCGCCGCCCACCTTTTTCTCGAGCCCGCTGGGCTTTTTCATTTCCTGCCAGTTCTTTGCGTTGACAGCCACGTTGTTCCCCTTGGGAAAGGCGGGGGCGCGTCCGCCCCGGCCGGAATAAAGTCTCAGGCGGAGGCCGACGCCCCCGCGAAATCGAATTCAGACGCGGCGGCGCTTCGACGGGCGCACGCCGTTGTGCGGGATCGGCGTCACATCGCGGATCGAGGTGATGTTGAAGCCGACCGCCTGGAGCGCGCGCAGCGCCGATTCCCGGCCCGATCCGGGGCCCTTGACCTCGACCTCGAGCGTGCGCACGCCGTGTTCGGCGGCCTTCTTGCCGGCATCCTCGGCGGCGACCTGCGCGGCATAAGGCGTCGACTTGCGGCTGCCCTTGAAGCCCATCATCCCGGCCGACGACCAGGCGATCGCATTGCCCTGCGCGTCGGTGATCGTGATCATCGTGTTGTTGAAGCTGGCGTTCACATGCGCGACGCC
>CAXTMX010000036.1:0-4764 GCA_964245585.1 uncultured Sphingomonadaceae bacterium
CCGGGGTCGCGCCGGTGATGTCGTTGTCGATCTCGTCGAGCGTGTAGCCGACCGCGAGCTTGGCGGCGACCTTGGCGATCGGGAAGCCCGTCGCTTTGGAGGCGAGCGCGGACGAGCGCGAGACGCGCGGGTTCATCTCGATGACGATCAGCCGCCCGTCCTTCGGGTTGACCGCGAACTGGACGTTCGAGCCGCCGGTCTCGACCCCGATCTCGCGCAGCACCGCGATGCTGGCGTTGCGCATGATCTGATATTCCTTGTCGGTCAGCGTCAGCGCCGGCGCGACGGTGATCGAATCGCCGGTGTGGACGCCCATCGGGTCGACGTTCTCGATCGAGCAGATGATGATGCAATTGTCGTTCTTGTCCCGAACGACCTCCATCTCATATTCCTTCCAGCCCAGCACAGATTCCTCGATCAGCACCTCGGTGGTCGGCGAGGCGTCGAGCCCGCCGGTGACGATCTGGACGAACTCGTCGCGGTTGTAGGCGATGCCGCCGCCCGTCCCGCCCATGGTGAAGCTCGGGCGGATGATCGCGGGCAGGCCGACGCGGTCGAGCGCGTCGAGCGCCTCGGCGAGCGTGTGGGCGACGTCCGAGCGCGGGCTCTCCAGACCGATCTTGTCCATCGCCTGGCGGAACTTCATCCGATCCTCGGCCTTGTCGATCGCCTCGGCGTCGGCGCCGATCATCTGGCAATTGTATTTGGCGAGCGTGCCGTCGTTGAACAAAGCGAGCGCGGTATTGAGCGCGGTCTGCCCGCCCATCGTCGGGAGGACCGCGTCGGGCCGCTCCTTCGCGATGATCCGCGCGACGATCTCCGGGGTGATCGGCTCGACATAGGTGGCGTCGGCCATGTCCGGATCGGTCATGATCGTCGCCGGGTTCGAATTGACGAGGATGATGCGATACCCCTCCTCGCGCAGCGCCTTGCACGCCTGCGTCCCCGAATAATCGAACTCGCACGCCTGCCCGATGACGATCGGGCCGGCGCCGATGATGAGGATCGAGGAGATGTCGGTGCGGCGGGGCATTGCGATCAAGCAGCTTTGAGATTAAATGATTGCAGTGCAATCATTGGAGGCGAACAATGGGCGCGGTTACCATTCGAAAGCTGGATGACGCAGCCAAGCGGCACGCGCGGCAGGTAGCCGCGGCGAACGGCCGATCGCTCGAAGCCGAGCTGCGAGAACTTATTGAGCGCACCTACGGCACAGGAACCAGCGAACGGGCGGCGCGGATCAGGGCCATGTCCGGCGCCGACTTCGTAGATCATCTGATCGCCGTAGCCAATGGCGCGACTTTCGAATTGCCCGAACGGACCATCGACCCGGAACGGAACATTTTTGGTGCTGATTGACACGAACGTCTGGAGTGAATTGTCCAGACGAAGCCCGGACCCGAAAATCGTCGGCTGGGTCAAGGCCAATTTCGACGCCTGCATCCTTTCCGCGATCGTCCAGGCCGAGATGCAATATGGAATAGCCAAAGCCGATGATGGGAGGAGACGCAACGAACTCCGAGCGTTCCACGACGATCTGGTAAGCAAGATCGGCGACCGGCTGCTGCCCTTCGACATGCCCGCTGCCGTCGCTTGGGGAACGTTGCGCGCGACACTCCACCGAGCGGGAAAGCTGATCGGCGAGCGGGACATGCTGATCGCCGCCCAAGCCCTGTCGCTCGGCGTGCCGCTGGTGACGCGCAATGTCGGCGACATGGAGCGAACCGGCGCCATGATCATAAATCCGTGGCGGGCGTGATACCCGCCGGGTTCGAATTGACGAGGATGATGCGATAGCCCTCCTCGCGCAGCGCCTTGCACGCCTGCGTCCCCGAATAATCGAACTCGCACGCCTGCCCGATGACGATCGGGCCGGCGCCGATGATGAGGATGGAGGAGATGTCGGTGCGCTTGGGCATATTATTTTGTCAGTTCCCGGACTCGGTCTTGGTCTTGTCTATCTCGCAGCAACTCGCGGCCGCACCATTTGCTAGCTGCTTTAAATCCTGAGAGCGAGATAGCCTGACGTCCGTGCGTAATGTGATTGTCCACTTCATAGTGAAAACCGACTTCAAACCTTTTCGCTTCCAGGAGCGGAAGTGTCAGATATGTGGCGGGAAGCCATTCCGACGCTTGACTACGTCGTACGGCAAGAAACGCTCGATCGAACGTGAGCACAATACCGTCTGGAGACGGAGCAGCTAACCGCCACGGCAATACGGCCGCCTCGTATCTTATCCCGCCGATACGAATCCAATCCACCTCAAAGTTGTCGCCAATCGTTCGTTGATCTTCGACTAAGAACAGACTGGCATCCAACTGTCCGCCTTCCCGGCGTCGGGTCTGGAGTAGCATCGCTCCCGGAGTGAACATACGACAGCTGATCTGCGGACTGTAACTATAGTCCTTGAATTCCGCTGCCTGCGCTTTCCACCCTCCGGCCTCAAATGTGGCAACGACATTTTTAGAGAACTCGTCATCCGGGCTCTGGGCGCTGGCCGGAGAGATAGCACCCACGATCATGGCTAAAATTGCCCTGCGAATATTCACCGTAGCTGGCTCACGAATTGCTCGAACAGATAGTGGCTGTCCTGCGGCCCCGGGCTCGCTTCGGGGTGGTATTGCACCGAGAAGGCCGGCTTGTCGGTCAGGCGCAGGCCCGCGAGCGAGCCGTCGAACAAGGAGATGTGCGTCGCCTCCGCGTTGGCGGGGAGCGTGTCGGCCTCGACCGCGAAGCCGTGGTTCATGCTGGTGATCTCGACGCGGCCGTCGTCCATCCGCTTGACCGGGTGGTTGGCGCCGCGGTGGCCCTGGTGCATCTTCGAGGTCTTGGCGCCGACCGCGAGCCCCAAGAGCTGGTGGCCGAGGCAGATGCCGAAGATCGGCTTGGCGATCTTGAGCAGCTCCTGGATCACCGGGACGGCATAGGCGCCGGTCGCGGCGGGGTCGCCGGGGCCGTTGGAGAGGAACACGCCGTCGGGCGCGTGGCGCATCACCTCGTCGAACGTCGCGGTGGCGGGGACGACGGTGACGCGCGCGCCGGCGGCGACGAGGTTGCGCAGGATGTTGCGCTTGAGGCCGTAGTCGATCGCGACGACGTGGGGGCGGGCGTCGGCCGGGGAACGTCCCTCGACTTCGCTCGGGACGAACGGCTCCTTTTTTGTCTCACCCGATCCGTTCGTGTCGAGCGAAGTCGAGACACGTTCATACCCCTCGCCCAGGCGCCAAAGCCCCTCGTCCCACTTGTAGCTCTGGAGCGTCGAGACCTCCTTGGCGAGGTCCATCCCCTCAAGCCCCGGCCACGCGCGCGCCTTTTCCAGCAGCGCATCGACATCGAACTCGCCCTTGGCGTTGTGCGCGATCACCCCGTTGGGCGCACCGTGGATGCGGATCGCGCGGGTCAGCGCGCGGGTGTCGATGCCCGACAGACCGATCCGCCCCTGCCCGCGCAGCCAGCCGTCGAAGCGCTGGGTCGATCGGAAGTTGCTCGCATCGGTCACGTCCTCGCGCACGATGCAGCCGAGCGCGTAAGGGTTGGTCGCCTCGACGTCCTCGGGGTTGGCGCCGACATTGCCGATGTGGGGGAAGGTGAACGCGACGATCTGGCCGGCGTAGCTCGGATCGGTCATCACCTCCTGATAGCCGGTCATCGCGGTGTTGAAGCAGACCTCGCCGACCGCGTCGCCTTCGGCGCCGAAGCCCTTGCCCCACAAGGTCGCGCCGTCCGCCAATACCAATACGCCGGTCGCTCCTTCAGGGGCGCGCGCGGGTACGGTCTCGGCCATGGGCTGGCTCTCCAGTGGTCGACGGGCGGGTAAACGGCGGGGTTGGTACGGGGCGGCCGGGTGAGCGTCAATCTATTAAAGTCCGCCCGTCTCGGCTATGGGACGCGTTTCCGACGAGCACCGCCGAGGCCCCATGATTCGAGACGAT
Source organism: uncultured Sphingomonadaceae bacterium (assembly GCA_964245585.1). Lineage (GTDB taxonomy): Bacteria > Pseudomonadota > Alphaproteobacteria > Sphingomonadales > Sphingomonadaceae > Solisphingomonas. Next base: position 3,934 of record CAXTMX010000036.1, read on the forward strand.
CTCAAGACGGCGCTGGTCGCCGCGATGAAGGCGCGCGACGCCGCGACGACCTCGTCGGTCAGGATGATCCAGGCGGCGGTGAAGAATCGCGACATCGAGCTGCGCACGGCGGCGAGCGCGCCCGACGACGACGTGATGATCACCGAGGTGCTGCAGAAGATGGCCAAACAGCGCCGCGAATCGATCGAGCTGTACGACAAGGGCGGGCGCGCCGAGCTGGCCGAGGCCGAGCGTGCCGAGCTCGGCGTGATCGAGGGCTTTCTCCCGGCGCAGATGGACGAGGCCGAGGCAACGGCGGCGATCGATGCGATCGCGGCCGAGCTGGGCGCGGCGAGCCTCAAGGACATGGGACGCGTCATGGCCGCGGTGAAGGAGCGCCACGCCGGAAGCATGGACATGAGCCGGGCGAGCGCGCTGGTGAAGGCGCGGTTGAGCGGTTCCTAAAAACATCGTTCGTCCCGAGCGAAGTCGAGGGACGTTCGACAGGGGCGTTAAGGCGATGACTTTCTGGGCTTATATCCTCCGCTGTTCGGACGGCCGTTATTACACGGGGCGTACCGATAATCTCGAACATCGAATCGCTAAGCACCAGCATGGCGGATTTTGCGATTTTACGTCGCGCCGAAGGCCAGTCGCGATGGTCTGGTGTCAGGATTTTGCGACGCGGATGGAAGCGCTCGAAGCCGAACATCGCATCAAGCCCTGGTCGCGCGCCAAGAAAGAAGCATTGATCGCCGGCGATTGGACGAAACTTTCCCATTTCGCTCGTCCTCTGGGCGAACGTCCCTCGAATTCGCACGGGACGAACCGAGTTGTTAAGTGAGCTTAAGC
>CAXTMX010000036.1:4774-23877 GCA_964245585.1 uncultured Sphingomonadaceae bacterium
CTATGCCCCTAACCCCCCCCATCTCCGCCGCCGGGCGCCCCCCCCCCCCTCCACTGCGCTCGGGACGAACGGAGTTGTTAAGTGAGCTTAAGCCCCCAATTCCTCGACGAGCTGCGCGCACGCACCTTGCTCTCCAGCGTCGTCGGCAAGGCGGTCAAGCTCCAGCGCGCGGGGCGCGAGTTCAAGGCGTGCTGCCCGTTCCATCAAGAGAAAACGCCGAGCTTCTACGTCAACGACGACAAGGGCTTCTACCATTGCTTCGGGTGCAGCGCGCACGGCGACGTGATCCGCTTCGTCACCGAGACGCAGGGGCTGCCGTTCATCGATGCGGTCAAGGAACTGGCGCAGGCCGCGGGGATTACCGTCCCCGCCCCTGATCCGCGTTCGGCCGAGCGGGCGGAGCGCGCGGCGGGGCTGCATGACGTCGTCGCCGCCGCGGCCAAATGGTTCGAGAGCGAGCTGGCGGGGTTGAGGGGGAGCGAGGCGCGCGCCTATCTCAGGCAGCGCGGGGTCAGCGACGCGACCGCCGCCGCGTTCGAGATCGGCTTCGCACCCGACAGCCGCAACCGGCTCAAGAGCGCGCTCGAGAAGCATGGCGTCGAGCGGCTGGTCGAGACCGGGCTGCTGATCGCGCCGGAGGGCGGCGAGAAGGAGCCGTACGATCGCTTCCGCGGGCGACTGATCTTTCCGATCCGCGATCCGCGCGGGCGGGCGATCGGCTTCGGCGGGCGGATTCTCGGATCCGGCGAACCCAAATATCTCAATTCGCCCGAGACGCCGCTGTTCGACAAGGGGCGCACGCTCTACAATCTCGATCGCGCCGGCCCTGCGAGCCGCACGGCCAAGCGGATCATCGTCGTCGAAGGCTATATGGACGTGATCGCGCTCGCCCAGGCGGGGATCGCCGAGGTGGTCGCTTCGAGCGGGACCGCGCTGACCGAGGCGCAGCTCGAGCGGCTGTGGCGGCTCGATCCGCTACCGATCCTGTGCTTCGACGGCGACGCGGCGGGGCAGCGCGCCGCGGCCAAGGCGGGGATCCGCGCGCTGCCGCTCCTCGGGCCCGAGCGCTCGCTGCGCTTCGCGACGCTGCCCGCGGGGCAGGATCCCGACGATCTCGTGCGAGAGGGCGGGCGGGCCGCGTTCGAGGCGATCGTCGCGGCGGCCGAGCCGCTGGTCGACCGGCTGTGGCGCCATGAGCTCGAGGCGGTGCCGCTGACCACGCCCGAGACTCGCGCCGGGCTGCGACGGCGGCTGAGCGAGCATGCCCAGACGATCGGCGACGGCGACGTACGCGGCCAGTATCAGGCTGAGTTCCGCCGGCGGTTCGACGCGCTTTATGCCGAGCGACGGCCCGAATATGGCTTGCGCAAGTTCGTGCCGTTCCGCGGCCAGCCCTTGCCCGCCTCGGCGCAGGCGCGCTCGATCGGCGGCCGGGGGATTGATCCGATGCTAGCACGCGCGGTGCTCGGCGGGCTGATCCGTCATCCGCGGGCGATCGCAACGCATGCCGAGGCGCTCGCCGGGCTCGTCACGCGCGATCCGGCGCTCGACCGCTTGCGCGAGAAGCTGCTCGACAGCGCGTTCGGCCACGCCGCGCTTGAAGCCGAAACGCTGCTTCCCATATTGGCAAAGGCGGGGCTCGGCGCGTTGGCGAAGGAGCTGAGCGGATCGAACGGACTTGCCTTTTCCTTTTTGCGCGGCGATGCGGACCTGGAACGCGCGCTGCGCGATCTCGGCGAAGCAATTGAGGTTCTGGTGTCGCGGCCGTTAATCGAAGCGGCGCTGGCAGAGGCGACGGCCCGTCTCCAGGAGACGACCGACGACGGGAGCTTCGCCGAGCAGAGACGGTTATACGATGCGCGTAGCGCAACCGAGGCGAGGTTGGTCGAGCTGATGCGCGCAGGCGACGGCATGGATTGATAGGAACGACAAGCGGATGGCGAAGACGAACATGGCGGAGCCGGCGGAGAAGCTTGAGGCGAGCGACGCGCCGCTGATCGACCTCAACGAGGCGTCGATCAAGAAGCTGATCGCGCGCGCCAAGAAGCGCGGCTACATCACCTACGACCAGCTCAACGAGGCGCTGCCGCAGGACACGATGGCGTCCGAGCAGATCGAGGACGTGATGTCCGCGCTCAACGAGATGGGCGTCAACATCGTCGAGAACGACGAAGCGGGCGACGACGACCAGCCGGCCGAGGAGCAGCCCGAGGAAGAGGTCGTCGGCGTCGACGACGAAGGCCCGCAGATCCTCCAGGCGACCGCCAAGAAGGAAACGATCGATCGCACCGACGATCCGGTGCGGATGTACCTGCGCGAGATGGGCGCGGTCGAGCTGCTCAGCCGCGAGGGCGAGATCGCCATCGCCAAGCGGATCGAGGCCGGGCGCGACACGATGATCCTCGGGCTGTGCGAAAGCCCGATCACCTTCAACGCGATCATCGAATGGTCGAACGCGCTCAACGAGGGCGGCATCCAGCTGCGCGAGATTCTCGATCTCGACGCGATGCTCCACAAGGATCCGACCCCCGAGCAGGTCGAGGCCGACGAGGCCGGCGACGGCGCAGAAATCTCCGAGAAGACCGCTGGCCCTTCCTACAAGGAAGAGGAAGAGGTCGAGGAGGTCGCCGTCGACGAAGACGAAGAGGAATCGATGACCGAGCGGCGCGCGCCGCGCCCGTCCGACGACGAGGAGGAGGACAATACCCTCAGCCTGGCGCAGATGGAGGAGCAGCTGAAACCCCAGGCGCTAGAGAAGTTCGCGACGATCACCTCGCTCTACAAGAAGTTCGCCAAGGTCCAGCAGGCGCGGCTCGTCGCGTTCAGCGTCGGCGACGATTTTTCGGCCGGCGAAGAGCGCAAATATCAGAAGCTGCGCCAGGATCTCACCGCCGAAGTCGAGAGCGTCAAGTTCCACGGCGCGAAGATCGAATATCTGGTCGACCAGCTTTACGCGTTCAACCGGCGGCTGACCGCGCTGGGCGGACAGATGCTGCGCCTGGCCGAGCGCCACAAGGTGCCGCGCAAGGCGTTCCTCGACAGCTATATCGATCATGAGCTTGACGAGAGCTGGCTCGAGCGGGTCGCGACGGTCGACAAGAAATGGGCGGCGTTCGCCGCGCAGGAGGTCGACGCGGTCGATCGCATCCGCGCCGAGATCGCCGAGATCACCCAGGCGACCGGCATGGCGCTGGGCGAATTTCGCCGCATCGTCAACATGGTCCAGAAGGGCGAACGCGAGGCGCGGATCGCCAAGAAGGAGATGGTCGAGGCGAACCTGCGGCTCGTCATCTCGATCGCCAAGAAATACACCAACCGCGGCTTGCAGTTCCTCGACCTCATCCAGGAAGGCAATATCGGGCTGATGAAGGCGGTCGACAAGTTCGAGTATCGCCGCGGCTACAAGTTCTCGACCTATGCGACGTGGTGGATCAGGCAGGCGATCACCCGCTCGATCGCCGACCAGGCGCGCACGATCCGCATTCCGGTGCACATGATCGAGACGATCAACAAGCTGGTGCGCACGTCGCGCCAGATCCTTCACGAGATCGGCCGCGAGCCGACGCCCGAAGAACTCGCCGAGCGGCTGTCGATGCCGCTCGAGAAGGTCCGCAAGGTGATGAAGATCGCCAAGGAGCCGATCAGCCTCGAGACGCCGATCGGCGACGAGGAGGATTCGCACCTCGGCGACTTCATCGAGGACAAGAATGCGGTGATCCCGGTCGACGCCGCGATCCAGGCGAACCTCAAGGAGACGGTGACGCGCGTCCTCGCCTCGCTCACCCCGCGCGAGGAGCGCGTGCTGCGCATGCGCTTCGGCATCGGCATGAACACCGATCATACGCTCGAGGAGGTAGGCCAGCAGTTCTCGGTGACGCGCGAACGCATCCGCCAGATCGAGGCCAAGGCGCTCAGGAAGCTCAAGCATCCCTCGCGGTCGAGGAAGATGCGCAGCTTTTTGGACAGCTGAGGGCTCAAATAGCTTCCATCTCCTTTCCCGTTCGTGCTGAGCTTGTCGAAGCACTTTCCTTTTTGGCCGAGTAGCAGGAAAGCCCTTCGACAGGCTCAGGGCGAACGGTGAGTTCGGCCTCACGCCCGTCAATCATCATCGCCAAAAGGCTAACGGGTCATACACCCGCCTTTTACGCGTTTCGGTATACCAGCAGGGCCATGGTTCGCACGGCGCTCGTCGCGGGCGCAGGCGGGAGCTGGCGATGGGATCGAAAAAGGCCGAGACGGTAAGGGCGACGGGCATTGCCGATCTGCTGCGCGCTTTGGCCGCGGCCGAGGGCAGCACCGGTCATCCTTACGTCGAAGCCGCCACCCTGAACCGCGGACGCGGCGCGATCCGCAACCTCGCCGACGCGGTGCATTATCTCGCGGTGCTCCACGGGCGCTATCCCGGTCTGGTCGACTTCGCCGCCGAGCGCACCGATCATCCCGCGGCGCGCGGCTGGCTCGGCGCTGCGGCCGAGCCGTTCGGGCATGAACGCGCCTATCTCGCGAAGCTCGTCGTCGCCGCTGGCCCGCTGCCGAGCACGCCCGGCCAGGCCGAAAGCGAGGCGGCGGTGCTCGGCCAGCGCCACGCGCTCGAGATGCTCGCCCAATCCGACCGGGTCGGCTGCGCGATCGGCGCGACGATCGCGCTGCTGCTCGATTGGCGCGCGATACGCGGCGTGCTTGATACAGCCGCCGAACGTCTCGGGATCGACCGCGCCGAAGACCGGCTTCCGGCCGACGCCGAGACGCTGGCTGTCGCGACCGCGGTGGGCGATGCCGCGCCGGTCGAGCGCGCGGTGGCCTTCGGCGCGCAGCAGATCCTGATCCAACATCGCGGACTGTGGGATCTGCTTGAGACCCGCGAGCTCGCACGGCGCGACAGCTGAGCCGCGCCGGGTCTGCTCAGATCAGATAGCCGAGCTCGTAAAGACCCCAGCGCCTGCCGGCGAAATAAAGCGGGACGAACACGCTGCGCAACGTGCGATAGCGGCCATCGCCGAAATCCTGGCGATAGGTGAACAGGAAGAAGTCGCCATCGGCATCGAGCGCGCGGCGCGTCTGGCTGTCCATGAAGATCTGACGGTTACGGGCGTTCTCCAGGTTCCATTGGCGCTCGCCGGCGCGCTGCGGCCTGCTGCGCGCGCTGATGTGGGTCGGCAGATGGCCGTTGACGTCGACCAAGCAGCAGCCGACGATCTCGGGGTGGCGTGCGGTCGCGCGATCGAGCAGCGGGCGGATCATGCTGTCCGCGAACGGCACGAAATCGGTCATGAACTGGGGCGGATCGGTGCCCGGCACGGCGCTGTAGCCGGTATCGAACAGCGCCGCCGAGGTGAGCGTGCCCGCCGCCAGCGTCTGCTCGACGATCGCGGTCACGGCGGCGGCTTCTTCGAGCGCCTGTTCGACGAACGGCGTATCGGCGGTGACCACGCCGCTGTGCGCTATCTGATCGAGGACTCGGTTTGAAGCCCCCTCGAGCGTCTCGAGCCGCTCGCGCATTTGGCCGAGGGCAGTCATGTTGGCCGTTGCCGTCGCGGTGAGACTGTCGAAGCCATGATCGAGCGTGGTTACGTTGCGCGTAATCATCTCCTCGAACTGACGGATCGCGGAGGCACGCTCGCCGAACTGACCGACCAGCTGGGCGATCGCCGCGAGCGCATGGCTGATCTCGTTGGTGCGGCTGCGCACCGTGCGGCCGCGCGCCGCGCCCGAGCGCATCCCGTCGATCACCGCGCGCGCCTGATCCTCGAGCCGCGTCACACCGGTGGTGACCTCGCGCGTGACCTCGCGCGCGCCGCCGGCGAGGCGCTTGACCTCGGTCGCTACCGCGGCGAAGCCGCTGGCGCCAACGCCGGCATGCGCGGCCTCGATCGAGGCGTTGATCGCGAGCATGCCGGTCTGGCGCGCGATCCGCTCAAGCGTGGTCGAGATCGAACCGACATGCTCGAGCGCCTCGACGAAGCCTTGGAGCTCGTCACCCATGTCGACGACGCTGTCGATCAGGTCGCCGATTTCGCCCAAGGCCGAATCGACCGCGCTGTGGCTGGCGCCGAGGAGATCCCCGGCGACACCCGCGACCTGTGCGATCTGCTCGGCCGCGTCATTGGCTTGGTGCTGGAGCGAGGCGAGGTCGGCGACATTCTGCCGCAACGCCATCATCCGATCGTTGTCGGCGACGATCCGTTGATTGACTTGGTTGGCGAAGCCGGCAACGTCGCTGCACTGCACAGCGAAACTGGCGCATTGTTCCCCGAGCTCCGCAAGTTGCCGATCCCTATCCGCCATCGTGTGCCGCTGCTGCCCCGCATCCCGTGGAACTTTTCCATAGTGCAGCGCAATATAAATCAGAGCAAGGTAACCATCGCATTAAGGATCGGACGGGCTCGTCCGGCCGGCGCCGAGCGATCATCCTTCTCGTTCGCAACGGAGCGAAGCGATCGATCGGACGTTGGCGTCGCTCTGGGAGAAAGACATGGCAAAGGCGATGATTCCGACCGTCAAGATGGCCACGAACGCGCGCTTGGGACTGGAGCTCAGAGCGAGGTTTGGGCGTGGGGGAACCGCAGTCGGGGTGCGCCGCGCGGAGCAGATCGCCGCGCGTGAGGCGCTGCTGCCCGCCGATATCAAATCGATGTACAGCTATTTCGCGCGCCACGAAGTCGACAAGCAGGGGAAGGCGCGGCGCTGGGGGGACAACGAAAACCCGTCCGCCGGCTATGTCGCCTGGCTGCTCTGGGGCGGCGACGAGGGCAAGAAATGGGTTGCCGCGCAGCATCAAGCGCTCGACGAATGACGATCGGCTGTCGCCAGCCGTCGCTCAGGCGCGATGCACAACCCCCCCAGCAATCGCCGTCTTCACCCCGGTCGTCCCAGGAAAACTGATGGGCCGGCCGTTTAGCGTGCGCACCGCCATATAGGCAAAGCCTTCCGCCTCGGTTGCGTCGCCATCCGCGCCCAGTGCCTCGATCGGTTCCGGATCGAGCCCGCATGCCTGGCCGAGCATCGTCATCAGCGTGGCATTGTGCCGGCCGCCCCCCGCGACGAGCAGCCGGCGCGGCCGATCGGGCAGCAGGCGCATGCCATATTCGACCGCGACGGCGGTGAACGCGGTCAGCGTCGTCGCTCCGTCCGCAGGCGACAGGCCATCAGCCGCGGCGATGGTGAAATCGGCCCGATCGAGCGATTTGGGCGGCGGCGCGGCGAAAAAAGGGTGATCGAGCAAAGCGGCGAGCACCGTCTCGTCGACGCGTCCCGTTGCGGCCAGGGCGCCGCCCTCGTCATAGCGGCGGCCGGTCTCGCGGGCCATCCAGTCGTCGATTAGGCCGTTGGCCGGGCCGGTATCGAAGGCGATCAGCGTATCGTCAGGGCCGACATACGTGATGTTGCCGACGCCGCCGAGGTTGAGGATCACGATCGGCTTGTCGAGCGCTGCCGCCAGCGCGCGATGATAGACCGGCAGCAGCGGCGCGCCCTGCCCGCCCGCGGCGACGTCGGCCGAGCGGAAGTCGGTGACCACCGTCATCTGCAACGCCTCGGCCATCATCGCGCCGTCGCCGATCTGCCAGGTCCAGCCGCGATCGGGCCGATGGGCGATCGTCTGACCGTGGAAGCCGACCGCGGCCACGCCGCGCGCGGCGATGCCCGCTCCGGCGAGCAATTGATGGACGAGCAGGATGTGGCGGCGGGTGAGCATCTTTTCCGCCGCGACGATCTGGGGATTGGCGCGCGGCCTGTCGAAGCTCAGCGCCAGCGCCGCCGCTTCGCGCAGCTGATCGCGCGCCTGATCCGAATAAGGCTCGGAGCGAAAGGCGATCGGACGGACGAAGCCTTCGCCGTCGGTCTCGATCAGCGCGGCGTCGATTCCGTCGAGCGAGGTGCCGGACATCAGCCCGACCGCAAGCATTGTTTGTGTCATTCCCTCTCCGACCAGTAGGCAAGCGCCTCGTCAACCCGCTAAGGGGCGTCATGACCGAGTACCGATCCGACCTGCTACGACTGCTCGAAGCGCGCGGCTATATCCATCAGGTCACCGACGGCGCCGCGCTGGACCGGTTGGCCGCCACAAGCGTCGTGCCCGGCTATATCGGCTTCGATGCGACCGCGCCGTCGCTCCATGTCGGCAGCCTCGTCCAGATCATGCTGCTGCGCCGCCTCCAGCAAGCCGGACACAAGCCGATCGTGGTGATGGGCGGCGGGACGAGCAAGATCGGCGACCCGAGCCTCAAGGAGGAAGCGCGCAAGCTGATCGGCGACGATACGATCGCCGCCAATATCGCTTCGATCAAGCGCATCTTCGAGCGCTTTCTCACCTTCGGCGAGGGCCCGAGCGACGCGATCATGGTCGACAATGCCGAGTGGCTCGACGCGCTCGATTATATCCCCTTCCTGCGCGAGGTCGGCCAGCATTTCTCGATCAACCGGATGCTCAGCTTCGATTCGGTCAAGCTGCGGCTCGAGCGCGCGCAATCGCTGAGCTTCCTCGAATTCAACTATATGATTCTCCAGGCGTACGACTTCCTCGAGTTGTCGCGCCGCGCCGGCTGCCGCCTGCAGATGGGCGGATCGGATCAGTGGGGCAATATCGTCAACGGGATCGAGTTGACCCGCCGGATCGATGGCGTCGAGATCTATGGCGTGACCACGCCGCTGATCACGACGGCGGACGGCGGCAAGATGGGCAAGACCGTCGCCGGCGCGGTGTGGCTGCACGAGGACAGCCTGCCCGATTACGACTATTGGCAATTCTGGCGCAACACGCACGACGCCGACGTCGGCCGCTTCCTGCGGCTGTTTACCGATCTTCCGCTCGCCGAGATCGCGCGGCTCGAAGCGCTCGGCGGGGCCGAGATCAACGACGCCAAGAAGGTGCTGGCCGACGAGGCGACCGCGCTGTGCCGCGGGGTCGCGGCCGCCACGGCGGCGGCGGCCAGCGCGCGGCAGACGTTCGAGGAAGGCGCGCTCGGCCGGTCGCTGCCGTCGCTGCGCGTCGCCGAAGGGCAGATCGGGCTCGTCGTCGCGCTGACCGCGCTGGGCTTTGCCGCATCGAACGGAGAGGCACGACGCAAGATCGCCGAGGGCGCGGTGCGGCTCAACGACGTCGCCGTCACCGATCCGGGGTTCGAGATCCTGCTCGAGGATGCGCCGATCAAGCTCAGCCTGGGCAAGAAGCGGCACGGCGTGCTGCTGCGCTGAGCGCGAAACGCCACGCACGTCCCCTCGTCCGTTCGCCCTGAGCTTGTCGAAGGGCTTTCCTCTTCTTCGCACGCGAAAGAACAGGGCTTCGACAAGCTCAGCCCGAACGGTGATGGGTAGTTTGCCCAGCCGAAGGCCTCTACCCCGCGCGTAGCAGCCCGACCGCGGCGTCGCGCTCGAACAGATAGAGCAGAGTCCGCGCCGCCTGACCGCGCGACCCCTCCAGCCCCCCGTCGCGATCGACCATCAGGCGGGCATCGTCGTTGGCGGTGTCGATCAGCGCCGCCACTTGGTCGGGCGCGGCCAGGCGGAACGCCGCCTCGCCCGACTGGCGCACCCCGAGCACCTCGCCCGCGCCGCGCAGCCGCAGATCCTCCTCGGCGATGCGGAAGCCGTCGTTGGTCTCGCGCATCAGCGCCAGGCGCGCGCGCGCCGTCTCGCCGAGCATGTTCCCACGCAGCAGCAGGCAGACCGAGCGCCTGTCGCCCCGCCCGACGCGCCCGCGCAGCTGGTGGAGCTGGGCAAGGCCGAAGCGATCTGCGCCCTCGACGATCATCAGGCTGGCGGCAGGCACGTCGACGCCGACCTCGATCACCGTCGTCGCGACCAGCACGCCGATCTCGCCCCGCTGAAATGCCGCCATGACGGCGTCCTTGTCGGGCCCCTTCATGCGCCCGTGTACCAGCCCGACGCGCTCGCCGAAGCGCAGCCGCAGCGCCGCGGCGCGCGCCTCGGCGGCGGCTTGGTCCGAAGTCTCGCTTTCCTCGACCAGCGGACACACCCAATAGGCCTGGTGGCCGCTGTCGAGGTGACGGCCGAGCGCGTCGATCACCTCGTCGAGCCGTTCGGACGAGACCACGCGCGTCTCGATCGGCTGGCGGCCGGGGGGCATCTCGTCGAGGCGGCTCACATCCATCTCGCCGTAGCTGGTCAGCGTCAGCGTGCGCGGGATTGGCGTCGCGGTCATCACCAGCAGGTGCGGCGGCCGTTCGGCCTTGGCGCTGAGCATCATCCGTTGCGCGACGCCGAAGCGATGCTGCTCGTCCACCACGACGAGACCAAGATTGCGATAGCTTACCGCTTCCTGGAAGATCGCGTGCGTGCCGACGAGGATGTCGATCGAGCCGTCGGCGAGCCCCATCAACGTCGATTCGCGCGCTCGCCCCTTGTCGCGCCCGGTGAGGATTGCGACGCTGACCGGCAGGCCGGCGAGCGTGCGGCTGAGCGTGTCGAAATGCTGGCGGGCGAGGATCTCCGTCGGCGCGAGCAGCGCGCCCTGGGCGCCGGCCTCGGCCGCATTGAGCAGTGCCAGCGTCGCGACGAGGGTCTTGCCCGAGCCGACGTCGCCCTGGAGCAGGCGGACCATCGGCGTCGATTGCGCCATGTCGCCCGAGATCTCCGCGAATGCGCGGGTCTGGGCGGCAGTCGGAGCATAGGGCAGCTTGAGCGCGTCGCGTAGTCGGCCGTCACCGGCAAGCGGCAGGCCGCGCCGCCGGCGCGATGACGCTCGAACGAGCATGAGGGCGAGCTGATTGGCGAACACCTCATCATAAGCAAGCCGCTGCTTTGCCAGCGCGTCGGCGGGATCAGCGTGCGCGCGAACCAGCGCGTCGCGCCAATCGGGCCAGCCCCGCTGCGTCTTGAGACTTGGCTCGATCCATTCGGGCAATTCGGGCGCGCGCGCGATCGCCTGCTCGGCTAGCTGCCCGAGGCGGCGGTTGGTCAGTCCTTCGGACAAGCCATAAACCGGTTCGCGCGCGGGCAGATCGAGCGCTTCGTCCGGGGGGACCACGTGATCCGGGTGAACGATCTGAAGCTCCTGACCATATAGCTCGAGCTTGCCCGAAACGATCCTCGCCTCGCCCAGCGGCAACAGCTTGCGCGCCCAGCCCGGGTGGCCGCCGAAATAGACCAGGCTGACGTAATTGCCCGCGATGTCGGTGGCGTGGACCCGAAACGGCCCCCTGCCCCCGCTCTGGCGGTAATCGACCGCGGTCAGCGTGATCGTCACGATCCGCCCGGCGTCGGCCATGTCGAGCTCCGCCACCGCCTTGCGATCGATCCAGGTGATCGGCAGATGGAAGGCGACATCGACGACGCGCGTCAGCCCGAGCCGGCCGAGCGGCCTGGCCAGCGTCGTACCGACACCCCTCAGCGCCTCGGTTTCGGCGAACAGCGGATTGAGGATTTGCGGGCGCATCTCTAGAGAGCGTCGCATAGCACTTCGCCGACGCGCGCCGCCAGCGCCCGCCGGCGCTTCGGCATGGGATTTCATGGACCGCGACATCCGTCTCAAGCGCCTGCGCTTTCGCGCGTGGCACCGCGGCACGAAGGAGGCCGACCTGCTCGTCGGCGGCTTCTTCGATCGCCATTCGGCGGGGTGGACCGCTGACGAAATCGCCTGGTTCGAGGCGCTGATCGAGGAGCAGGACGTCGACATCATGGCCTGGGCGATGGGCGCGGCGCCGGTACCCGAGCGGTGGCAGAGCGGGATGATGACGGCGCTCACGCGGCTCGATTATGTGCAGGTGGAGGAATGAGGGCGGCCGCTAACCCCCTCTCCCCTCCGGGGAGAGGGATGGGGAGAGGGGCCGTCGTGCCCGCTTGCGATCTCGCCCTTGTCGCGCAGCCGTGTCGCTCGCCCAACGGTCTGCCCGGAGCGGAGAGGGCTTTATGAGCGCCGACCTCGCCCGCATCCTCGCCGCCGAAGCGCCGCTGACGCTCGCCGGCGCCCCGCCCGGATTCCTGCCTTGGTTGATGACGGATCTCGCCAAGGCCGCGAAGCTGCGCGCGGTGTTGATCGCCGCGGACGACGCCGCGATGCGCGGGCTGGCCGAGGTGGCCGCCTTCTTCGCGCCCGAGCTCGAGGTGCTGGCGTTTCCGGCGTGGGATTGCCTGCCATTCGACCGCGCCTCGCCGTCGCTGCGCGTCGCGGCCGAGCGGCTCGCGACGCTGCACAGGCTCCAGCAGAAGCCCGCCGGGCCGCAGCTGCTCGTCACCACCGTCAACGCGGTCACCCAGCGCACGCTGACGCCGTTCCGCATCCGCCAGCTCGTCGCGACGCTCGCGCCGGGCAAGCGGATCGAGCGCGATGCCTTGGGGGCGCTGCTGCGCGCCAACGGCTATCTGCGCACCGACACGGTCGCGGACGCGGGCGAATATGCGGTGCGCGGCGGGTTGGTCGACCTGTTCCCGTCGGGCGAAGGCCATGCGCTGCGGCTCGATTTCTTCGGCGACGAGATCGAGAGCATCCGCGCGTTCGATCCGGCCGACCAGCGCACGATCGGCCCGGTCGAGGGCTTCACCCTGCTGCCTGCGTCGGAAGCGCTGCTCGACGAAGACAGCGTCAAGCGTTTCCGCGCCGGCTATCGCGCGCAGTTCGGCGCGACCGCGACCGGCGATCCGCTCTATCAGGCGGTGTCCGAGGGGCGGCGGCTGGCGGGGATGGAGCATTGGCTGCCGCTGTTCGAGGACCGGCTCGCCACCTTGTTCGACCATCTCGGCGACGACGACGTGATCGTGCGCGATCCCGGCGCCGGGGGCGCTGCCGAGGCGCGGTTCGAGGCGATCGCCGACTATCACGCCAATCGCGTGCGGGCGCAGTCGGGCGATCCGGGGAGCTATCGCCCGTTGCCGGCCGAAACGCTTTATCTGACCCCCGAGGAGTGGCAGCAGGCGGTGGTCGATCGTCCGCTGCACCGCACGACACCGTTCCACGAGCCCGAAAGCGCGACCGTGATCGACTTCGGCGTCGACGGGCCGCGCGACTTTTCCGCCGAGCGCGCACAGAACGTCAACGTCTACGAGGCGGTCGCGGCACATGTCCGGACGTTGCGGCGCGAGGGCCGCAGGGTCGTGCTCGCGAGCTATTCGAAGGGCTCGCGCGATCGGCTTGCCGGCCTGCTGAGCGAGAACGGCCTGGAGGGCGTGGTCCAGGCGGATAGCTGGGCGGAGGCGCTCGGCTCAAATCCTGGCGGCGGCGCCCTCCTCGTCCTCCCGCTCGACCACGGCTTCACCGCGCCCGATATCGCCGTGCTCACCGAGCAGGACATGCTCGGCGACCGGCTCGTGCGGCGCGCGCGGCGCAAGAAGAACAACGACGCCTTCCTCAACGAGCTGGCGACGCTCAGCCTCGGCGATCTCGTCGTCCACAGCGATCACGGCATCGGCCGCTACGACGGGCTGACCTCGATCCCCGTGGGCACCAGCCCGCACGATTGCGTCGCGCTCGAATATGCCGGCGGTGACAAGCTCTACGTCCCGGTCGAGAATATCGACGTGCTATCGCGCTTCGGCGCCGAAAACGAGGGGGTGGCGCTCGACAAGCTCGGCGGGGTCGCGTGGCAGGGCCGCAAGGCGCGGATGAAGGAGCGCATCCGCGAGATCGCCGGCGAGCTCATCAAGACCGCCGCGGAGCGCGCGCTGCGCCCGGCCGAGGTCGCCGAGCCCGATCATGGCGGCTATCCGGCGTTCGTCGACCGCTTCCCTTACGAGGAAACCGACGATCAGGACCGCGCGATCGGCGACGTCATCGGCGATCTCGCCGCCGGGCGCCCGATGGACCGGCTGGTGTGCGGCGACGTCGGCTTCGGCAAGACCGAGGTGGCGATGCGGGCGGCGTTCGTCGCGGCGATGGCGGGCATGCAGGTCGCGATCGTCTGCCCGACGACCCTGCTCGCGCGCCAGCACCATGCCGGCTTCGTCGCGCGCTTCGCCGGCTTCCCGATCGAGATTGGCCGGCTCTCGCGCCTCGTCCCGGCGAGCGAGGCCAAGAAGGTGCGCGAGGGACTCGCCGAGGGCACGATCGACATCGTCGTGGGGACGCACGCCATTCTCGCCAAGAGCGTCGAGTTCAAGCGCCTCGGGCTGGTCATCGTCGACGAGGAGCAGCGCTTCGGCGTGACCCACAAGGAACGCCTCAAATCGATGAAGACCGACGTCCACGTGCTGACGCTGACCGCGACGCCGATCCCGCGCACGTTGCAGATGGCGATGAGCGGGCTGCGCGAGCTGTCGGTGATCCAGACTCCGCCGGTCGATCGGCTCGCGGTGCGCACTTACGTGATGCCGTGGGACCCGGTGGTGATCCGCGAGGCGCTGTTGCGCGAGCATTATCGCGGCGGGCAGGCCTTCTTCGTCGTGCCCCGCGTCGCCGATCTGCCCGACATCGAGCGCTTCCTGCGCGAGGAAGTGCCCGAGATCAGCCACGTCGTCGCGCACGGCCAGATGGCGCCGACCGAGGTCGAGGAGCGCATGTCGGCCTTTTACGACCGGCGCTACGACGTGCTCGTCTCGACCACGATCGTCGAGAGCGGGCTCGACATCCCGAGCGCCAACACGCTCATCGTCCACCGCGCCGACCGCTTCGGCCTGGCCCAGCTCTATCAGCTGCGCGGGCGCGTCGGGCGCGCCAAGACGCGTGCTTACGCTTATCTGACGACCGCGATGGACGGCAAGCTCAGCGACACCGCCGAGAAGCGCCTCCAGGTGCTGACCAACCTCGACACGCTCGGCGCGGGCTTCCGCCTCGCCAGCCACGATCTCGACATCCGCGGCGCGGGCAATCTGCTCGGCGACGAGCAGTCGGGGCAAATCCGCGAGGTCGGATTCGAGCTCTACCAGGCGATGCTCGAGGAGGCGATCCTCGAGGCCAAGGCGAGCGGCGGCGGGGCCTCGGCGCCGCCCCCGCGCGAGCAATTCTCGCCGCAGATCACGATCGACGCGCCGATCCTGCTGCCCGAGGATTATGTGCTCGATCTCGATTTGCGCATGGGCCTCTACCGGCGGATGAACGAGCTCGACGACAGCCAGGCGATCGAGGCGTTCGCCGCCGAGCTGATCGATCGTTTCGGGCCCTTGCCCGATGCGACCGCCAATCTGCTCAAGGTGATCGAGATCAAGCTCAACTGCCGCCGCGCCAGCATCGCCAAGCTCGACGCCGGTGCCAAAGGCGCGCTCGTCACCTTCCGCGAGGAGGGCTTTCCCAATCTCGGCGCGCTGTTCGGCTATATCGAGCGGGTCGGCGAAACGGCGAAGCTGCGGCCGGACAGCAAATTGGTGATCCAGCGCGCATGGCCTGATGCCAAGGCGCGGCTTAACGGCGCGCTGCAATTGTCGAAGGGGCTGGCGAAGGCGGCGGGGTGATCCGGCTATCTTGACGCGTCAGCCATCAATCGCTCCAGCTCGCCCGCATCGACCGGCGGCGCGCACAGGAAGCCCTGGTAGTAGTTGCACCCTTCGCGGGCGAGCAGCGCCAGCTGCTGCTCGGTCTCGACCCCTTCGGCCACGACCGCCAAGTCGAGCGAACGCGCCATCTCGATCACCGAGCGCACCACGACGCGGTCGCGCTCCGATCCGCCGATGTCCTGGCTCAGCCGCTTGTCGATCTTCAGAAGGTCGAGCGGCAGTGCCTTCAGGTAAGCCAGGCTGGAATAGCCCGTGCCGAAATCGTCGATCGCCACCCGCAGCCCGCCGGCGCGCAACGCCGCGAGCAGGCTCGCCGCCGCGCCGAGATCGTCGATCAGCCCGCTCTCGGTGACCTCGACCGTGATCCGCGCGCGGTCGACCCCGGCGCCGTCGATCAAAGCGAACAGGATCGCGTCGTAACCGGGGCGCACGATGTCGGCCGCGGTGATGTTGATTGCGACGCGCAAGTCTCCGAGCGACGCCGGCCAGGCGGCGACCTGCTCGATCGCCTTGCGCTGGACATGATCGGACAGCTGGACGAGATAGTCGGAGCGTTCCGCCGCCGCGAACAGGGTCTCGGCGCCGAGCTCGCCGGCGTGCGGATGGCGCCAGCGGGCGAGCGCCTCGACGGCGACGATCGCGCCGGTCGTGATCGACACCTGCGGCTGATAGAGCAATTCGATCTCGTCCTGGTCGAGCGCCGCGCGCAGGTCGATCTCGAGCTGACGCGGCGGCGTTCCCTCGCCTTCGTCGCCGCTGCGGCGCAAGCGGATGGCGCCCGATTCGCTCGCCTTGGCGTCGGACAGCGCGGTGCCGGCGCGGCGGATCAGCGAAGCGGCGTCGCGGTCGCTGTCCTCGGCGATGACCATGCCCACGTTCCATGCCAAAGTGACGACGCGCTCGCCCGCCACGAACGGGCGGCACAGCGCCTCGACCAGCGCCTCGGCAAGAAGCGACGCCTGCTTGGGCGTCGCCCCCGGCGGCAGCCCGACGAGGAACTCGGCGCCCGCGATTCGCGCGACCAGCCGCCCGCGTTCGCCGGGGCGCACGACGATCCGCTCGATCCGCCGCGCGGCACTGCGCAGCAGCGCATCGCCCGTGGCACTGCCGAACGCGGCATTGACCATTTCGAAGCGGCTCGCCGCGAGCAGGATCAGAATCGGTCCGGCGAGTCCGTCCTGCGCCAGCCCGCCCTCGATCCAGCGCGCCGCGACATGGCCGTCGTCGAGGCCGGTCAGCTGGTCGAGGCTCGCACGGCTGGGCTCGCGCAGCGCAGGCGGATCGCTCTCGCCGCCGGCAATCCGTTGCGCATGGCGGTCGGCGAAGCGCAGCGCCTGGAGGATCTCGGCCTCGCCGAACGGCGCCGCCAGATAATGGGTCGCGCCCGCCGCGAACACGTCGTCGAGGCGGACGACGTCGCCGCGCGCGATCAGCACGAGCAAGGCCGCGCCGCCGGTCTCGACCAGCGCGGCGACTTCGCGCATCGCCGCTATCGCCTGGTCAAACGCGTGGCGCGCGTCGACCATCATGACGCGCGCGCGCGACTCGGCGAAGCGCGCGGCGACATCGTCGTCGCGCCGCGCTGCGATCGGGCGCCAGCCGGCGCGCGCCGCGGCCGCCGCGAGCGTGTCGCGCTCGCGAAACGACAGGACGAACAATGGCGCTGAGCCGGTGGTGCCTGAGGACTGGATCGAACGCTCCCGTGCCTACTCTAAGGCGATCGCGATAGCGCCCTTGCCCGCCGCCGCCAACCGCTTTAGCCCGCCGCTCCCTTGCCTCGCGCAGGCATGCGCCCTAGCTGTAGCCGATGCGCACGCCGCCGCTTCACCCCGAGAGGAGCCTGATCGACGGTTTCGGCCGCCGGATCAGCTATTTGCGCATTTCGGTGACCGACCGCTGCGATCTGCGGTGCCGCTATTGCATGTCCGAGGCGATGACCTTCCTGCCGAAGGATGAGATCCTGTCGCTCGAGGAGATCGCCGCGCTGGCCGACGCGTTCGTCGCGCGTGGCGTCACCAAGATTCGGCTGACCGGCGGCGAGCCGCTCGTGCGGCGCGGCGTGCCCGAACTGGCGAAGATGATCGGACGTCATCTCGGCTACGGGCTCGACGAGCTGACGCTCACCACCAACGGCAATCATCTCGCGCGCCAGGCCGCTGCGTTGGCCGATGCCGGCGTGCGGCGGGTCAATGTCAGCCTCGACACGCGCGATCCGGAGCGCTTCCGCCACATCACCCGCTGGGGCGAGCTCGACCGCGTGCTCGAAGGGATCGCCGCGGCGCAAGCGGCGGGGCTTGCGGTCAAGATCAACATGGTGGCGCTCAAGGGCTTCAATGAGGATGAGATCGTGCCGATGCTGCGCTGGTGCGGCGCGCAAGGGCACGATCTGACGCTGATCGAGACGATGCCGCTCGGCGCGGTCGACGAGGATCGGGTCGACCGCTATCTGCCGCTGTCGGCCGTGCGCGACGATCTCGCGCGCCAATTCACGCTGATGCCCGCCGCGCACCGCAGCGGCGGGCCGGCGCGCTACCTCCACATCACCGAACTCGGCGTTCGGCTCGGGCTGATCACGCCGCTGACCGAAAATTTCTGCGACGGCTGCAATCGCGTGCGCGTCACCGCCGAGGGGCGGCTGTACATGTGCCTCGGCCATGACGACCGGGTCGATCTCAAGCAGGCGCTGCGCAGCGGCGGTCCGGCCGCGCTGGACGCCGCGATCGACGAGGCGCTCGCGATCAAGCCGCTGCGCCACGCCTTCCGCATCGACGCCGCAGCGCCCGCGGTCGCGCGGCATATGAGCGTCACCGGCGGATGAGCGATGCGCGGCTGGGGCTTGTCGCATCCCCGACGATTTCCGCTCAGGACGCTGCGACCCGGCTGCGCGAGCGCCACGACTGGGTGCCGGTCGAGCAGGCCGAGCTGCTCGTCGCGCTTGGCGGCGATGGTTTCATGCTCCAGACGCTGCATATGATGCTCGAGCGGCACCGCAGCGTGCCGATCTTCGGCATGAATCTCGGCACCGTCGGCTTCCTGATGAACGAATGGGGCCTTGAAGGGCTCGAGGGCCGGATCGAGCGTGCCAAGAAGTTCAGCGTCGTGCCGCTCAGGATGGAAGTGACCACGGTCGACGGCGACCGGTTCAGCAGCCCGGCGATCAACGAAGTCTCGCTGCTGCGCGAAACGCGCCAGACGGCCAAGATCGAGGTCTCCGTCAACGGCCGCGTGGTCCTGCCCGAGCTGGTGTGCGACGGGGTGCTGGTGGCGACGCCCGCGGGATCGACCGCCTACAACCTTTCCGCACAGGGCCCGATCCTGCCGCTCGGCTCGGCAATGCTCGCGCTGACCCCGATCAGCCCGTTCCGCCCGCGGCGCTGGCGCGGCGCGATCCTGCCCGAGAACGCCCGGCTCGCGTTTCGCGTGCTCGATCCGATCAAGCGGCCGGTCAGCGCGGTCGCCGACCAGCACGAGATCCGCGATGTCGCCACGATCGAGGTTGCGATCGACCGCGCCAATGCGCTGACCTTGCTGTTCGATCCCGAGCACGCGCTCGACGATCGCATCACGATGGAGCAGTTCGCGGTCTGACGTGTCGCCAACGGAGTCTTGCGCTGCCGTCAGAGCGACTATAGAAGCACCTGCGAGCGCATTCCCTGATAGCTCAGCGGTAGAGTAGGTGACTGTTAATCACTTGGTCGTTGGTTCGAATCCAACTCAGGGAGCCA
>CAXTMX010000037.1:0-7540 GCA_964245585.1 uncultured Sphingomonadaceae bacterium
GCCCCATGGCGGCGATGTCGCGCAGCACCGCCGCGCGCTCGAACCCCGCCGCCCGCAGCTGCATCGGCGACCATTCGACGATGATCCGGATTCCGGGGTTCGCCGCGATCGTCGCGCGCGCAATCCCCGCCTCGTCGACCAATCGTCCGAACAGCTCGGCCGCGCGCGGCGAATGGATCAAGGCGACCGATCGCCGCGCGAGCGCGCCGATCGCGGCGTCGGGCAGCGTATCGAGCGCCTCGGCGGCATAGACGATCCGGCGGACGATCGGCACGGTCCTGCTGTCGAGGGGCCGATGCTCGCGCCCGATCAGATGCAGCACGCGCGTCGGCCTGTCGCGCTCGACCAAGGCCAGCAGCGCCGCGCCGTCCCCTTGCGCGCAGCGCACGTCGCGGAACCCGGCGTCGCGCGCCGCGGCGGCCGTGGCCGTCCCCACCGCGTAGGCCGGCAGCTCGCTCAGCGCGCCGATGCCGCCGTGGCGCACGGCGTTGGCGCTGGTCAGCATCACCGCGTCGACCGGTTCGGCGGGCATCGTCCACGGCACGGGCATCACGCGAAACAGTGGTGCGGCGATCGCCTCGAGCCCGATCGCGCGCGCGCGCGCCGCCGTCGCCTGCGCGCCCGGCAGGGGCCGCAGCACCAGCACCGGCCTCACCCGAAGGTCGCGCGCAACGCCGGGGAGGCCCGCTCGAGCAACGCGCGCCCGAGCGCCGCCGCGTCGCCCTCGTGCCGCAGCAGCCGCTCGTCGGCGACATGCTCGCTCCCGTCGAGCGTGAGGATCTCGGCGCGCAGCCGCAGCGCGTCGCCCTCGATCGTCGCCAGCGCGGCCACCGGCGAGCGGCAGTCGGCGGTCAGCGCGGCGAGCAGCTCGCGCTCGGCCGTCACGCAGGCGCGCGTCGCACGATCGTCGATCGCGCCGAGCAGCGCGCGCACGTCGCTCCGCGCGGCGAGCGCCTCGATCCCAACCGCGCCTTGCGCCGGCGCGGGCAGCATCGTCTCGATCGGTATCGCCTCGCCGACCTTGCGGCCGAGCCGATCGAGCCCCGCCGCGGCGAGCAGCGTCGCTTCCGCCTCGCCCTGCGCCAGCCGCGCCAGCCGCGTATCGACATTGCCGCGAAACATCACGATCGCGACGTCGGGCCGCAGCCGCTGCAGCTGCGCGCTGCGCCGCGGCTACGACGTCCCGACCCGCGCAACCGGCGGCAGGGTGCCGACGGTTGCGGCGCCGATCAGCCGGTCGCGCACGTCGGCGCGCGGCAGCAGCGCGGCGAGCGCGATCTCGCTTGGGCGGATCGTCTCGACGTCCTTCATCGAATGCACCGCGAAATCGATCGTCCCGTCGCCGAGCGCGCGATCGAGCTCGCGCGTCCACAGCGCCTTGCCGCCGACGTCGGCCAGCGGCCGATCCTGGATGCGGTCGCCGCTGGTGCGGATCGGCACGATCGTGACCGCATCGTCGTCCCAGCCGTGCGCGACGCACAATGCGGCCGCCGCCATCCGCGACTGGGTCAGCGCGAGCGGCGAGCCGCGGGTGCCGAGGCGAAGGGGAAATTCCATGGGACGGCCTTAGGGCAAAGCCTGTTCCTAGAGAACCCATTCGGATAAGGGGCGCCCGATGGCGCTGATCCTCGGCCTTGAATCCTCGTGCGACGAGACCGCGGCGGCGCTGGTCACCTCCGATCGGCGCGTCCTCGCGCACCGCCTCGCCGGGCAGGAAGAGCGCCACGCGCCCTACGGCGGCGTCGTTCCCGAGATCGCGGCGCGCGCGCATGTCGAGATATTGATGCCGCTGGTCGAGGGCGCGCTCGCCGAGGCCGGCGTCGCTCTCGCCGCGGTCGATGCGATCGCCGCCACCGCCGGGCCCGGGCTGATCGGCGGCGTCCTGGTCGGGCTGGTCACCGCCAAGGCGCTCGCGCTCGCCGCGGCCAAGCCGCTGGTCGCGGTCAACCACCTCGAGGGGCATGCGCTGAGCCCGCGTCTGGCCGATCCGGGGCTCGCCTTTCCCTATCTGCTGCTGCTCGTCTCGGGCGGCCATTGCCAGCTGCTCCGGGTCGACGGGGTCGGCGCCTACCGCCGGCTTGCGACGACGATCGACGACGCCGCCGGCGAGGCGTTCGACAAGACCGCCAAGCTGCTCGGGTTCGGCTTCCCCGGCGGCCCCGCGGTCGAGCGCGCCGCCGCGGCAGGCGATCCCGCCGCCGTCCCGCTGCCGCGGCCGTTGCTCGGTTCGGCCGAGCCGCATTTCTCCTTCGCCGGGCTCAAGAGCGCGGTGCTGCGCGCCCGCGATGCCGGGGTCCATCGCCCGCGAGATATCGCCGCCTCGTTCCAACAGGCGGTGGTCGATTGCCTCGTCGATCGCACGCGCCGCGCGATCGCTCGCGCGCCCGGCGTCACCGCGCTGGTCGTCGCCGGCGGGGTCGCCGCGAACCAGGCGATCCGCGCGGCGCTCGAGCGACTCGCTCATGCGCACGACCTGCCGTTCGTCGCCCCGCCGCAATGGCTCTGCACCGACAACGCCGCGATGATCGCCTGGGCCGGCGCCGAGCGCTTGACCTTCGGCCTCACCGATCCGTTCGACATCCCCGCCCGCGCCCGCTGGCCGCTCGACGCCGCAGCCGATAAGGTGCGCGGCGCAGGAGTGAAGGCATGAGGTTCGATCGCATCGGCGTGATCGGCGGCGGCGCCTGGGGCACCGCGCTCGCGCAGGTCGCGGCGACCGGGGGCAAGGTCCTGCTGTGGGCGCGCGAGCCCGAGGTCGTCGCCGCGATCAACGCGACCCATAGCAATCCGTCCTTCCTGCCCAATGTCGCGCTGTCGTTCGCGATCGAGGCCACAGGCATGCTCGACGCGCTCGGCGCGTGCGATGCCTTGTTCGTCGTTACGCCGGCGCAGCACGTCCGCGAGGTGCTGGCGCGACTCGCACCGACGGGCGCCCCGCTCGTGCTGTGCGCGAAGGGCATCGAGGCGAGCAGCGGCAAATTGCTCTCCGAAGTCGCCTCCGAAGTCCGCCCCGAAAGCCCGATCGCGGTGCTCTCCGGGCCCACGTTCGCGCACGAGGTCGCCGAAGGCCTGCCGACCGCAGTGACGCTCGCCTGCGCCGATCAGCGCGTCGGCTCGGCGATCGCGGCGCGGCTCGCCCGCCGCGCGCTCAGGCCCTATCTGTCGAGCGACGTGATCGGCGCCGAGATCGGCGGCGCGGTCAAGAACGTGCTCGCGATCGCCTGCGGCGTCGTCGCCGGGGCCGGGCTCGGCGAGAATGCGCGCGCCGCGCTGATCGCGCGCGGCTTCGCCGAAATGACGCGTTTCGGGCTTGCCCGCGGCGCGAAGCCCGAGACGCTGGTCGGTCTTTCCGGGCTCGGCGATCTCGTGCTGACCTGCTCGTCCGAAAGCTCGCGCAACTTCAACCTCGGCGTCGGCCTCGGCCAGGGCGAGAGCGCCGAGGCGCTGCTCGCGATCCGCCGCACGGTCGCCGAAGGGGCCTATACCGCGCCGGTGCTGCGCGAGGCGGCGCACAAGGCGGGAGTGGATATGCCGATCGTCGGCGCGGTGTGCGATCTGCTCGCCGGCGCCGCCGAGGTCGGTGCCGGCCGCTGCGCAGCGAGACGCTGTGAGGTCAGAAGTCGACCGCGATGCCCTTGCGCTCCCAATCGCCGTAGCGCACCGGATCGAGCGCGTCGGGATCGGGCTGCGGCACCGCTTCGGCCGGCGCCGGCACCGGCGGGCTGGGGCTGAGGTAAGGGGGTGGCTGGTGGTGCGGAGGGCGCTGGTTCGACATATCAAATCGTACCCGTTCGCCCTGAGCCTGTCGACGCCTGTTCTGAGCGGCTGCCGCAGGCAGGCAGCCGGAGGGGCCTTTATTTGTTCTGGCGGAATTGAAAGGAAGGGGCTTCGCCAAGCTCATCCCGAACGGACCTGTTGACGAGCCCGTCCGAAGCCATCGGCGTCGAGACGCGTCGCGCCGCGCTGCGCTTGCTCGATGCGGTGCTGCGCAAGGGGCTGCCGCTTGAGTCGCAGGTGGCGGTCGCGACCCAGCACCTGACGCTCGCGGTAGATCGTGCCTTTGCCCGCGCGATCGCGGCCGAGACGCTGCGCCGGCTGCCCGATCTCGACGCGCTGATCGACGGCGCCACCGCGCGGCCCTTGCCGCCCGACGCCAAGGCCCGCTCGGTGCTGCGCATCGCGCTGATCCAGGTGCTGGCGATGGGCACGCCGCCGCATGCCGCGATCGCGACGACGCTCCCGCTGGTCGAGGGCGGCCCGCGCCGGCTGGTCCATGGCGTGTTCGGATCGCTGGTGCGCGGCGGTGCGGCGCTGCCCCAGGTGCCGGCGCTGCCCGATCCGGTGGCGACCCGTTGGGCAGCGGCGTGGGGCGCCGAGGCGGTCACGGCGGCAGGCCTGTCGATGGCGTTCGCCCCGCCGGTCGATTTGACGCTGGCCGATCCCGTCGCGACCGATCGCTGGGCGAAGCGGCTCGGCGGCGAAAGCTATTTTCCGGGGCATGTCCGCGTCGCGCGCGGCGACGCGGTCACCGATCTCGCCGGGTTCGATGAAGGCGGCTGGTGGGTTCAGGATATCGCCGCGTCGCTCCCCGCGCGGCTGCTCTACCTCGGCGACGGGCGCGAAGCGCTCGATCTGTGCGCCGCGCCCGGGGGCAAGACGATGCAGCTCGCCGCCGCGGGCTGGCGGGTGACCGCGGTCGAGCTCGACCAAAGTCGTCTCGCACGACTTTCGGACAATCTGTCGCGCACCGCGCTCGAGGCCAACCTCGTCGCCGGCGACATCCTGCATTGGTCGCCGTCGGCGCCGGTCGATGCGGTGCTGCTCGACGCGCCCTGCTCGGCGACCGGCATCTTCCGCCGGCATCCCGACGTGCTGCACCGCGTCTCGGACCGCGCGATCGCGTCGCTCGCGGCGCAGCAGCAGGCGATGATCGCGCGCGCCGCCGCCTGGGTCGCGCCGGGGGGCACGCTGGTCTATGCGGTCTGCTCGCTCGAGCCGGCGGAGGGCGAGGCCGTCGTTGAGCGTTTCCTTGCCGCGCATCCGGCGTTCGCGATCGATCCGGTGCTGCCAGGCGAACTGCCGCCGGGCTTCGCCGCCGATGCGGCCGGCCGCGTCCGCATCGCGCCCGGTGCGCTCGCCGATCGGGGCGGCGCCGACGGCTTCTTCGTCGCCCGGTTCAGACGGAGCTAGCTCCCGGGGGAACAGGGGTATCGCTTGAAGGCATCCGCCGGCATCGTTACGCTCCCGCCATGCAACAGCCCGTCCGCATCGCGCCTTCGATCCTGTCCGCCGATTTCGCGCGCCTCGGCGAGGAAGTCCGCGCGATCGACGCCGCCGGGGCCGACTGGATCCATGTGGACGTGATGGACGGGCATTTCGTGCCGAACCTCACGATCGGTCCCGGCGTCGTCAAGGCGCTCCGCCCGCACACCGCCAGGACGCTCGACGTCCATCTGATGATCGCCCCGGTCGATCATTTCCTCGATGCCTTTGCCGAGGCCGGGGCGGACATCATCACCGTTCATCCGGAGGCGGGGCCGCATCTCCATCGCACGCTCCAGCGGATCAAGGCGCTGGGCAAGCGCGCCGGCGTCTCGCTCAATCCGGCGACGCCCGCGAAGATGCTCGATTACGTCCTCGATCAGGTCGATCTCGTGCTGGTGATGAGCGTCAATCCCGGCTTCGGCGGGCAAGGCTTCATCGCGAGCCAGCTGCGCAAGATCGAGGCGGTGCGCAAGGCGATCGACGCGACCGGACGCGCGATCGATCTCGAGGTCGACGGCGGGATCGACGCGCAGACCGCGCGTTCGGCGATCGCGGCGGGAGCCGACGCGCTCGTCGCCGGGACCGCGACGTTTCGCGGCGGTCCGGGCGCCTATGCCGATAACATCAGGGCGCTGAGGGGCGGATGAACCCGCCCGCCTCGCGCTCGACGGCGCCGGACCTGCCCGGCGACACGATCGAGAGCGGGCGGCGGCTGGTGCGGGTCGGCGGCGACAAGGGCGTCTCGCTCGCCGAGCGCATCGCCGCGCATGTTCATCGGCTGACCTGGCGCACCCCGCTCCATGCGATGCGGCTGGGGGGCCGCTTCCCGCTCAAGCTGCTCGCGGTGCCGTCCGATCCGATCCCCGGCGATCCCGCCGCGGGCGCGGAGCTGCTGGCCGGGCGCATCGGCTATCGGGGCGAGACCGCCGCTCTCGCGAGCCCCGAGTTCTCCGCAACCGGCGCATCGGCTGCGCTGGTCGATCATCTGCAAAGCTTCGCCTGGCTGCGCGACCTCGCGGCTGCGGCGTTGCGGCCCGAGGCGGCGCCGGTCGCCGAGGCGCTGCTGCGCGGCTGGCTGCTGGCGCATGGCCGGCAGGTCGATGAGCTGAGCTGGCGCCCCGATCTGTGGGGTCGCCGCATCCTCCACTGGACCGCACACGCGCCGCTGATCCTGTCGTCGACCGACCTGGTCTATCGCTCGGCGGTGCTCAACCTCCTCGCGCGCGGCGCGCGTCACCTCGATCGCGGCGCCGACAAGGCCGGGCACGGCGTGCCGCGCGTCGCCGCGTGGAGCGGCGTGATCGCCGCCGGCCTGCTGATGCCCGACGGCGAGGCGCGGGTCGCGCGTGGCGAGGCCGGGCTGACGCGCGCCCTCGGGCATGCGCTGCTCGGCGACGGCGGCACCGCCAGCCGCTCGCCGGTCGAGCTCGTCGCGCTGATCGAGCTGCTCGCGCAGCTGCGCGCGGTCTATGAAGCGCGCCGCCGCACGCTGCCGCCGTTCGCCGCGGCCGCGCTCGAACGCGCCGTCCCCGCCTTGCTCGGCGTCACGCTCGGCGACGGCGGCCTGTCGAGCTGGCAGGGTGCCGGGCCCCTCGACGCGCGCCGCGTCGCGATCGCGCTCGACGCGTCGCGAGTGCGCGCGAGGCCGCTGCGCGAGGCGCGCGAATGGGGCTATCACCGGCTGTCGGGCGGCGCGACCGCGGTCGTGGTCGATTGCGCCCCGCCGCCGGCCGCGCGGCTCGCCCGCGGCGGCTGCGCGTCGACGCTTGCGTTCGAGCTGTCGGATGGGCCGCACCGGCTGGTGGTCAATTGCGGCGGCGGATTGCCCGGCGGGCGCCTGCCGTCGGCGCTTGCTGCGGCGCTCCGCACCACAGCGGCGCATTCCACCCTGGTCGTCGCCGATTCGAATTCGACCGCGATCCATCCCGACGGCTCGCTCGGCCGCGGCGTGGGCGAAGTCGCGCTGGAGCGTCATGAGCTCGAGCGCGCCAGCCGGATCGAGGCGCGCCACGACGGCTATGTCCGCCGCTTCGGCCTCGTTCATCGGCGCCGGCTGACGCTCGGCTCCGACGGCCGCGAGCTGCGCGGCGAAGATGTGCTGCTGCCCGCCGGCCAGCAGCGTCCTGCGTTGGCCACGGCGTTTGCGATCCGCTTCCACCTCGTCCCGACGATCGAGGTGAGCCCGACCGCCGACGGGCTCGGCGCGTTGTTGCGCATCGCCGAGGGCGCGCTGTGGCAGTTCCGCTGCCGGGGCGGCACGCTCGCGATCGACGAC
>CAXTMX010000037.1:7550-23270 GCA_964245585.1 uncultured Sphingomonadaceae bacterium
GCGCCTTGCCGGGGCCGAGCCACTCGTCGAGCAGCGTCTGGAGATAGATCACGTCGGGCTCGCCGTCGGTGAGGTGCTTGTTGTTCATGCCATGGTCGGCGGTCGCCACCACGACGGCGCCGGCCGCGCGCATCCTTCGCATCAATTGGTTGCCATGGGCGAGGCGCCCGCCGGCGGGGCGAGCGTCGCCTGGTTGCTGCGGCGGATCGGCTGACGCCCGATCGGGCTGAAACAAGTGGTGATGCGGGTGGGATTTATTTCTTCCGCGCTCTATATCCCGGTCATGACCAGCACCGATCCCCGCTCCCTGCTCTATCGCGACGGCCTCGATCCGGCCGCGGCGCTGCGCCTGACCTGCAGCGCGCTCAGCGCCTGCGACGACGGTGAGCTCTACCTGCAATATCTCGCGAGCGAGAGCTTCGGCTTCGATGACGGGCGGCTCAAGACCGCCGATTTCAGCACGCAGGCCGGCTTCGGCCTGCGCGGCGTCTCGGGCGAGACGACCGCCTTCGCCCACGCCAACGAGCTCAGCGAGTCCGCTATCCGCCGCGCCGCCGAGACGATGACCCTGCTCGATCCGGCCGAGGGCGCCAAATCCGCCGCTCCGCGCAAGACCAACGCGCGGCTCTACACCGATCTCGATCCGCTCGGCGCGGTGCCGTTCGCGCGCAAGGTCGAATTGTGCCAGCGGATCGACGCGCTCGCGCGAGCGCGCGATCCGCGCGTCGTGCAGGTCTCGGTCGGCATCGCCGGATCGTGGAGCGTGATCGAGATCGTCCGCCCCGACGGCTTCGTCGCCACCGACGTGCGCCCGCTGGTGCGGCTCAACGTGTCGATCGTCGCCGAGCAGAACGGACGGCGCGAATCGGGCTATTTCGGATTGGGCGGCCGCTATCTCTACGACCGTATCTTCGATGACGCGACCGCCGAGCGCGCGATCGACGAGGCGCTCCACCAGGCGCTGGTCAACCTCGAGGCAGTCGCAGCGCCCGCGGGCGAGTTCACCGTGGTGTGCGGCCCCGGCTGGCCCGGCGTGCTGCTCCACGAGGCGATCGGGCACGGCCTCGAGGGCGATTTCAACCGCAAGGGCACCTCGGCCTTCTCCGGGCGGATCGGCGATCGCGTCGCGACGCCCGGCGTGACCGTGGTCGACGACGGGTCGATCGATTCGCGCCGCGGCTCGCTGACGATCGACGACGAGGGCACGCCGACCCAGTCGAACACGCTGATCGAGGACGGCATCCTCAAGGGCTATATCCAGGATCGGCTCAACGCGCGGCTGATGGGCGTGGCGCCGACCGGCAACGGCCGGCGCGAGAGCTTCGCGCATCCGCCGCTGCCGCGCATGACCAACACCTTCATGCTCGGCGGCAAGGAAGACCCCGGCGAAATTCTCGCGCGCGCCAGGAACGGCATCTATGCCAAGCATTTCGGCGGCGGCCAGGTCGACATCACCTCGGGCAAGTTCGTCTTCTCCTGCACCGAGGCGTACAAGATCGAGAACGGCCGCCTCGGCGCGCCGATCAAAGGCGCGACATTGATCGGCGACGGGCCGTCGGTGCTGACGAAGGTCCGCGCGATCGGCAACGATCTCGCGCTCGACGAGGGCGTGGGCATGTGCGGCAAGGGCGGCCAGTCGGTCCCCGCCGGGGTCGGCCAGCCAACCTTGCTGATCGAAGGGCTGACCGTGGGCGGGACTGCGGCCTAAAGCTAATAGCTGCCTAAAAATCGGCGTTATTATATTTCGCATACCCAGAGCGATTGAGCGGTGATATGCGTGCCGTGCGCGCCCTCCAAGGCACAGTCGGCCGGCGACTGATGTATCGGGAGAGGGTGGCGCCCGCCAACTGATTGAGATTCGACTCAATCCCTAAAATCCAGTAACCAAAAACCCCGGCCGCACAAACGACCAGGGTTCGATGGAAACCGCGTACGATGCGGCTGGATTTGCGCTAGCGAGGGGAAATATCCGCCTGCGGCGATCGGAAGTCAAGTCGCATCGCACGCCACAAGAAGGCGTACGACATGACCCCTGAGTATCACAAGCCGCCGAAGCGCATCCAGATGACTGACGACGTCATTCGCACCATCTGGCGGTGCCTTCGCCAAGGCGAGCATCAGCATGACATCGCAGCCGATTTCGGCATGAATCAAGGCCGAGTGTCGGAAGTGAACACTGGAAAGCGTGGGAGCCACATTACGGGAATCGTCCCGGCCTAGCCCCAAGGATAGGCGGGTGGTCTCGGCTAGCCGCCTATTTTCACGACCCAGTCCTTAGTCGCCCCACAGGTTAACGCGGCGTCTCCGCCCAACTAAACCTCTGAGATATATACCCTATCTCAGCATATTAACCATTATCAAGAATCGCGTTGATTTTTTCATCCGATATTACGTAGAATTGCGTGTTGCTCGATGGCTTAGTCACCGGAGAGCGACATACGCGAACACGGGTCCGCTCGGTCGGGCGGCCCGCAAAATAGAAGACCCCTCAGGGGAAATATGCGGGGCGCGCTTCCCCGTGTTCGCGCGTGACTAACCACCCGGCTTGCCGGGGGAACGCGGGGACTGTTATGCGAAAGATGATTTGGATCGCTGTAGCGTTTATGGCTTCACCGGCCGCCGCCCAAAGCACGACGTGTTTCAGATCGGGACAGATGATCAATTGCAACACTCAACAGCAGCCACAGATGCAAGGTCCGATCGACTATTACGGAATGATGGGTGGGCGAGACGGATTGATAAATCCAGGTCGGGCCATGGCTGAAGGACAGGCGCGCAAAAATGCGCTGAGGCTGCAACAGCTCCAGATCGAAGAGGCGCAACAGCGCCTGAACGCCGAACGTCAACGACAACAAGCCGAACGGGCGTCACAGACTGCGAGCATATCACCGGACCGCGATGCCTATGCGCGGCAAGCCGCCGGATTGATCAAGGACGGTCATTGTGATGCCGCTCTCGATTTGCTTCTTAGCCAAGACTTCTACGACATGGCCGGCGTTGCGCTGAAATTTTGTAGGTCAGCGAAGCCCTAGCGGGTACCGCTTGCCGGGATATTCACTTTCTCCATCATGCGCGCAAAAGCAGCGTCCGCCTCGGTGACGCTTAGTTCGCCATCGGCGATCATGCGGCGAACGGCGACGCGGAACGCTTGGCTTTGCTGCTGGGGCGTCATGCCCGGATTCTTCTTCGGCATGGTGCTTAGGCTCCGATACGAGTCCTTTGATAGGTAAGGCGCTTGCCGACGGCGCCAACTAATGCGATCTCAGTGCGATCGACATCGTTTACGCCGCAAGCAGCACGCTTGGTGTAGCGGAAATCGAACTCAGCCAGATAGCGGTGAAGGTGTTTTTCCTGGCAGTGCTGATAGACACCCCGCATCCCGCGTTTGAAGATCGAGAAGAAGCCCTCGACGGTGTTCGTGTGGCGGTCGCCGCGAACATATTCCAAGGCGCTGTGCTTTACCACGTCATGGGTGATGAAGGGTTTTCCGAGCGGCCGGTATACCGAGTTGTCGTCGGTCATCAGGCGGGTTTCGAAGCTGATGTTACGGGATATGATCGCACCGATCTCGCTGGAATTTACTTTATCGACAACGAATGAGCGGGCAACTCCAGTGCGCCGCTCGACTAGTGAGACAACCTTCATCTTGTGCTGGAAACCGCGCTCGCTGAGACCCTTTTCGCGACTCTTGCCGATATAGGTCTCGTCAACCTCGACCTCGCCGCCATGCCCACCCATCAGCGGACCTTGTCCCGATGTCATCGCCTCGCGAATACGGTGTGCCATGAACCAAGCTGTCTTGAGCGTTACACCCAAGATTCGATGAAGCTGATTCGAGCTGATGCCCTTCTTCGATCCGCACATCAGATATATTGCCTGAAGCCAGATGTGCATGGGGACGTGCGACGCTTCGAAGATGGTTCCGATCTTCACGGTGAACGGCTTACGGCACTGATAGCACTTGTAGAGACCCATGCGGGTGCTCTTGCCGCCCACCTTACTGATGCGCTCTATACCACCGCAATGGGCGCACGTCGGCCCCTGCGGCCAAAGGCGATTCTCTACATAGGCGTAAGCGGCTTCTTCATTGTGGAAATGCGGGGCTGAAAGGGCGGACGACATGTCTGAACTCCTTGGAGCCCTTATCCCGCAAAACCAATGGGTACGTCAAGTATAATAATGCCTAAAAATCAGGCAGACCTCCATCTTTGCCTAAGACTCGGGCGTCGACCGTGCGCCAGCCTCGCTGCCGCGCGCGTAAATGCGCCGATGCCGCCGAATGGCACGGGGCTTGCGACGCGACCGCCGCTGCACCGAGGGAGGCATAATGAAACTCGTCATAGCAATCATCAAACCGTTCAAGCTGGACGAAGTGCGCGAGGCTCTGTCGAGCATCGGCGTCCAGGGGATGACCGTTTCCGAAGTCAAGGGCTTCGGCCGCCAGAAGGGCCAGACCGAAATCTACCGGGGGGCAGAATACAGCACGAACATGGTGCCCAAGATCAAGATCGAGGTTGCCGTGCCCGCCAGCTTGGCGGTGCGCGTCGTCGAGACGATCCAGCAATCGGCCAACACCGGCGCGATCGGCGACGGCAAGATCTTCGTGCTCGATCTCGGCCAGGCGGTACGCATCCGCACCGGCGAAACCGACGAAACCGCGCTGTGATAGCGAAGGGGGAAAAGATGAAGCGACTGACCAAATTAGGCCTCGGCCTGGGGACGCTGGGGGCGACGGCGCTCCTGGCGCATCCCGCCTTTGCTCAAGCCCAAGCCGCGGCAGCCGAGGCGTCCGCCGCCTCGCCGGTGCCGGCAGCGACCGTCGACAAGGGCGACACCGCCTGGATGCTGGTCTGCTCGGCGATCGTGCTGATGATGTCGGTGCCCGCGCTCGGCCTGTTCTACGGCGGGCTCGTGCGCACCAAGAACATGGCGTCCGTGCTGACCCAGGTCCTCGCCTGCGTCTGCATGGTGGCGCTGATCTGGGTCACCTACGGCTACAGCATAGCCTTCACCACCGGCACGCCGTTCTTCGGCGGCCTGTCCAAGGCGTTCCTGATGGGCGTCGACGCCAACAGCCAGGCGGCGACCTTCTCCAACGGCGTCTATCTGCCCGAATATGTCTACATCATCTTCCAGATGACCTTCGCCTGCATCACGCCGGCGCTGATCATCGGGGCGTTCGCGGAGCGCGTGCGCTTCTCGCCGCTGATGCTGTTCCTGGCGCTGTGGGTCACCTTCGTCTATTTCCCGGTCGCGCACATGGTGTGGTTCTGGGATGGTCCGGACTCGGTCGCCAATGCGGCGATCGCGGGCACGGCGGCGCTTGACGAGGTCAACGGCCATGCCGGCTATCTGTTCGGCCTCGGCGCGCTCGATTTCGCCGGCGGCACCGTCGTCCACATCAATGCGGGCATCGCCGGCCTGGTCGGCTGCCTGATCATCGGCAAGCGCACGGGCTATCCGCGCGAACCGATGCCGCCGCATTCGCTGACGATGACGATGATCGGCGCGTCGCTGCTGTGGGTGGGTTGGTTCGGCTTCAACGCCGGCTCCAACCTCGAAGCCAATGGCGTGACCGCCGTCGCGTTCATCAACACCTTCCTCGCCACGGCGGCGGCAGGTCTGTCCTGGCTGCTCGTCGAGCAGCTGGTCAAGGGCAAGCCTTCCCTTCTCGGCGGGGTCACCGGAGTGGTGGCCGGTCTCGTCGCGGTGACGCCGGCCTGCGGCTTCGCCGGGCCGATGGGCGCGATCGTTCTCGGTCTGCTCGTCTCGCCGCTGTGCTTCTTCTTCGTCACCACCGTGAAGTCGAAGTTCGGCTACGACGACTCGCTCGACGTGTTCGGCGTGCACTGCATCGGCGGCATCTTCGGCGCGATCATGACCGGCATCCTGGTCAACCCGAACCTTGGCGGCCAGGGTATCGCCGATTACGCGTCGAGCCCGGGCACGCTGTCGGTCGGCGCCTACGACACCGCGACTCAGGTGATCACCCAGCTCAAGGCGGTGATCGTCACGCTGCTATGGTCGGGCATCGGCTCCGCCATCCTCTTCTTCGTGATCGACAAGGTGTGGGGGCTGCGGCCTTCGATCGAAGTCGAGCACGAGGGCCTCGACCTCGCCGAACATGGCGAGCGGGCCTATCACTATTGATCGACGGGCGGGGCCGCGCGGCCCCGCCCCGAAGATCGCACGAGGTTCCTCCTGCGAACGCCTGACCGGCGGAGAAATCCGCCGGTTTTTTTGCGTCGCAGCTATTTCCTAACAATCGCTAGGGTTAGCGATTTTCCGCGCACAAACAGCGTTAATACGAATGAGGTTTTTGCAATCGCACATGTGCATTTCGCACTTGCACAATAAGTTGTTTCCGCTCAAAAGGGGCATGCCTTTTCAGGCATCCTCTCCTAAACTTTCGGGCCGGCCCTTCGGGACCGGCCCTTTTTTTATGCCCGTCCGATCAATGCGCGGATCGGCGCGAGGTCGTAGCCGGACGCGGCCGCCTTGTCCGAGAGGGTGTCGGGATCGGCGCCGCCGCGCGCGCGCGCCAGCGCCCACAGCAGGGTCGATCGCGTGCCCGAACGGCAGAACGCCAGCACCGGTCCTCCCGCTTCGTCGAGCGCTGCCGCCATCGCTTCGACCTGCGCGGCGGTAAAGCCGCCCGGGCTCACGGGAATCGCGCGATAGGCGAGCCCGGCGGCGCGCGCCGCCGCCTCGATCGCCGCGCCGCTCGGCTGGCCGGGAGCCTCGTCGTCGGGCCGGTTGTTGATCACCATCACCGCGCCGCGGGCGGCGGCCGCGGCGATGTCGGCAGGTGCGACCTGGCCGGCGACGAAGATGGTTTCATCAAGATCCTTGAACATTGCGCTTCCTCTTCAACCTCGATCAGTCTTGATCCTGCCAACCCTGCAGGACAGCAAGAAACGCCTCGCCATAGGCTTCGCGCTTGGCCTGGCCCACCCCGGTGACGCCGGCCAGCGCGGCGATGCTCGTCGGGCGCAGCGCGGCCATCTCGCGCAGCGTCGAATCGTGGAACACGACATAGGGCGGCAGCCCGCGCTCCCTGGCGATCTCGCGGCGGCACGCGCGCAGCGCCTCGAACAGCGGATTGTGCGGGAAATCGCGTGCCCGCTCGTCGCGCTCGCGCCGCCGGCGCTCGCGCTTGGGCGGCAGCACCAGCGACACCTCCTCCTCACCCTTGAGGATCGCGCGCGCCGCCGGGCCGAGCATCAGCCCGCCATGCTCGCTGGTACGTAGCGCGTCGCGCAGCAGCAGCGCGCGCGAAACCGGGCGGATCAGCGCCGCTTCTTCGCCATCGACGATGCCCGAGACCGACAGGCGATCGTGGCCGAGGCGCGCGACGCGGTCGTCGCTCGCGCCGGTCAGCACCGCCTCGAGATGCCCGACGCCGAAGCTCTGTCCGGTGCGGAACACCGCGGAGAGGAGTTTGCGCGCCGTCTCGGTGGCGCGGACCGCGAGCGGCGGGCTCAGGCAATTGTCGCAATTGCCGCAGGTGGGCGGCGGGTCCTCGCCGAAATGGCGCAGCAGGATCGCGCGGCGGCAGCCGGCGGTCTCGACCAAGGCGCCGAGCGCGGCGAGCCGCGCACGCTCCCCCGGCTGGCGCGCCTCCTCGACCTCGCCGATCCGCTGGCGCGCTTTGGCGAAATCCTCGGCGCCCCAGAACAGATGCGCCGCCGAAGGCTCGCCGTCACGCCCGGCGCGCCCGGTCTCCTGATAATAGGCCTCGATCGATTTGGGCAGGCCCGCATGTGCGACGAGGCGGATGTCGGGCTTGTCGATCCCCATGCCGAACGCGACGGTGGCGACCATCACCACATTCTCCGACGCGACGAAATCGGCCTGGTTGCGCTGGCGCACGGCCGAATCGAGGCCGGCGTGATAGGCGCGCACCGGGCGGCCGTTCGCGCCGAGCGCGGCCGCCAGCTTTTCGGTCGCCATCCGCGTCTGCGCGTAGACGATCGCCGGGCCCGGCTCGGCGGCGATCAGGTCGGCGATCTGGCGCGACGTGCCCTGGCGCGGCGCGATCGCGTAGCGGATGTTGGGGCGGTCGAAGCCGGCGACGATCAACCCATTCTCGGAAATGCCGAGCTGGGCGATGATGTCGGCGCGGGTCTGCGCGTCGGCGGTGGCGGTGAGCGCAAGGCGAGGCACGGTAGGGAAAGCGTCGAGCAAAGGGCGCAGCAGGCGATAGTCGGGGCGGAAGTCATGGCCCCACTCGGACACGCAATGCGCCTCGTCGATCGCGATCAGCGCCAGCGGCGTGCTGCGCAGCAGGTTGCGGAAGCCCTCGCCCGAGGCGCGTTCGGGCGCGGCGTAGAGCAGGTCGAGCGCGCCGGCGCGGAAGCGCGCGATCGTCTCGTCGCGGTCGCCGTCGGCCGAGGTCAGCGCGGCGGCACGGATGCCGAGCGCCTTGGCCGAGCGGATCTGGTCGTGCATCAGCGCGATCAGCGGCGAGATGACTAGGCCGGTTCCGGGCCGGGCGAGCGCAGGGAGTTGGTAGCACAAGGATTTGCCCGCGCCGGTCGGCATGATCGCGGCACTGTGCTGCCCCGCCATGACGCGATCGACCACCCGCTGCTGAACGCCGCGGAATTCGGCGAAGCCGAAGGTGGCGCGAAGGATGTCGAGGGGGGACACCTCAGACCATTAACCCGGACAGCGGTGCTTTCAAGTATTGAAATTATTCCGCCGCGAGCGCCTCGCCCTCGTCCTGCTCGGACGCCTGGCGCGCCCACATCTCGGCGTAGAGCCCGTCCGCGCGCAGCAGCTCGGCATGGGTGCCGCGCTCCGCCACCCGCCCGCCATCGAGCACCACGATCTGGTCGGCGTCGACCACGGTCGACAGGCGGTGCGCGATGACGATGCTCGTGCGCCGCCGCGCGATCGCGCGCAACGTCTCTTGAATCTCCGCCTCGGTGCGGCTGTCGAGCGCGCTGGTCGCCTCGTCCAATATCAAAATCGGCGGGTTCTTGAGCAGGGTCCGCGCGATCGCGACGCGCTGCTTCTCGCCGCCCGACAGCTTCAATCCGCGCTCGCCGACCTGCGCGTCGTACGCGAGTGGCAAGCTCTCGATCAGACCCGCGATCGCCGCGCCGCGCGCCGCCTCCTCGATCTCCTCGCGGCCGGCGCCGTCGCGGCCGTAGCCGATATTGTAGCCGATGCTGTCGTTGAACAGCACGGTGTCCTGAGGCACGATGCCGATCGCGCGGCGCAACGACGCCTGGGTCACTTCGGCGATGTCCTGCCCGTCGATCGTGATGCGCCCGCCGCTCAGATCGTAGAAGCGGAACAGCAGCCGGGCGAGCGTCGACTTGCCCGCGCCCGACGGACCGACCACCGCCAGCGTGGTGCCGGCAGGCACGTCGAGATCGATCCCTTTGAGGATCTGCCGCTCGGCCTCATAGGCAAACGACACGTTCTCGAAACGGACATGGCCGCGGCCGACCGTCAGCGGCAGCGCGCCGGGCGCATCCTTGATTTCGCGATCTGTATCGATCAGCCCGAACATCGCCTCCATGTCGATCAGCCCCTGGCGAATCTGGCGATAGACCATGCCGAGCATGTCGAGCGGGCGAAACAGCTGGGCGAGCAGGGTATTGACCAGCACGACGTCGCCGGTGGTGAAGCGGCCCTGCGACCAGCCCCACACGGTGAAGCCCATCGCCCCCGCCATCATCAGGTTGGTGATCAGCGACTGGCCGATGTTGAGCGCGGCGAGCGAGGTCTCGTTCTTGGTCGCGGCGTCGGCATAGGCCTGGATCGCGCGGCCGTAACGGCGCGCCTCCAGCTCCTCGGCGCTGAAATATTTGACCGTCTCGTAATTGAGCAGCGAATCGACCGCGCGCGAGACCGCCTTGGTGTCGAAATTGTTCATGTCGGCGCGCAGCTTGGTCCGCCAGTCGGTGACGATGCGGGTGAAGGCGATGTAGGCGCCGACCATCACCAGCGTCGCGACGACCAGCCCGAGCCCGAACTTGATCAGGAAGATGACGCACACCGCGCCGAGCTCGAGGACCGTCGGCGCGATGTTGAACAGCAGGAAATAGAGCATCATGTCGATACTCTTGGTGCCCCGCTCGACGACCTTGGTGACCGCGCCCGTGCGCCGCGCGAGATGGAATCGCAGCGACAGCGCGTGGAGGTGACGGAACACCGTCTCGGACAGCCGCCGCGCCGCTTCCTGCCCGACCCGCTCGAAGATCGCGTTGCGCAGATTGTCGAACAGCACCCCGCCGAAGCGCGCGCCGGCATAAGCGACGACCAGTGCGACCGCGAGCATCACCGCGGGCTCGGCGCCTGCGGACATGCGGTCGATCGCGCCCTTGTAGGCGAACGGCATCAGCAGCACCGCCCCTTTGCCGAGCAGCACCATCCCCATCGCGCCGACGACGCGCACGCGCAGGCCTGGGCGGTCCGCCGGCCACAGATAGGGGAGAAAGCGGCGCAGCGCGGCGAACCCGGCCTCGGGGCGTTCGTCGCTATCGGTGGTGTCGGGCGGCATGCCCGCACAGATAGGAGCGATTGATCCCCGCGCCAATCGCCATATGACGGAACGTCTTTGGCGACGAATCGTTCTTTTTTCGCGTTGTGTGATCGAGGTCACCTGACGGTGGCACAGCGCGGGTAGGGACAGGTCATGACGACAGCTTTTTTCATCATGGCGATCCTGGGTTGCGGCGACGCCGAGGCCAGTTGCCGGCAGGTCCGCATCGCCGACGCGCATTATGCGACCATGGATTCCTGCGTTGCCGCAACCTCTGCCGTGCTGACGCGGAACACCGACCTGCAATATCCGGTGGTCAGCGCGCAATGCCGCGGCGTCACGGCAGGGACCGCCGAGGTGGAGCGGGCGCGTTACCCACGCGGGTAAACCGGAGCGTTTTAGCTTCTTGCGAAATCATGTATGGCGGGATGAGCGTACTTGCCGTTCGCCAACAGTTTCTCAACCGTTCCGGGCGTAGGCGGGGGCATGCTCCCGATCTCCGGCAAGAAGATCTTCTCGCATCGCTGGTGGGCGTTGCTGTTCGCCGCCGGCGTGTGCTGGACCGCGATCGACGTTGCAGGCACCAGCGACGATCATGCGGTCGATACCAATGCCAGCGCAGCCGATCTCGGCAGCGTGGTCAACAGCTTTGAATCGATGTGAAGCGATTGCCGGCCCGTCCGTCAGCGCAGGACCATGCGGTCGCCGTCGATCGCGATGTGCCCGACGCGGCCGAGGAAGCTCTGGCCGATCAGCGACACCGGCAATCCCGCCTCGGCGACCACCGCATCGACCTTGCGCGCCGCGACCGGGCCGATCGCCACGCGATCAAGCGTGACGCGCTTGAGCCGCAGCATGCCGCCCGCGCCCTGGCCGTCCAGCGTAAAATCGCCCGGCGCGGCCTGAATCCCGGCCGCCTGCGCGTCGGCGCGGGTCAATGCGACGCTCGTCGCGCCGGTATCGACCATCAGCCGCAACGTCGCGCCGTTGACCTGCGCCTCGGCATAGAAATGCCCGTCGGGCGCACGCGTGAGCGTGGTGGAAACAAAGCCGTTGCCGGCAGGATCGGGCGCCGCAGGCGTCTCGGGCGTGGGGCCGGGAGGGGCGATCGGCGCCAACGCGGGCGGTGCGCCGGCGCGCGGCATCAGCCACATGATCGCACCGAGCAGCAGGCCGATCCACAACAGCGTCTTAGTCATCGCATCGCTCTAGCCGACGCGCCCGCAACGGCGAGTTAACGTCCGCCCAGCCGCTCGATCAGCGCCTGCGCCGCGGCCGGCGCGCGGACCTTGGCGCCGCTGATGAAGAAGACGAACGTGTCGCGCCCGCCGTCGCTCCAGGCGCGCGCCTGCTCCGCCCAGCCGTCGAGGGCGGGATCGTCGTAACCGGTCGCCACCTCCTCGCGTGACCGCTGCAGCCGGGCATAGGTGAAGCCGGCGGTCTGCTCGTCGAAGCGCGGATATTGCGCCGCGTCGGCGAAGACGACCGCCACGCCGTGCTTGCGCGCCAAAGCGAAGAACGCCGGATCGCGGAAGCTTTCGTGCCGCGCCTCGATCGCGTGACGCAGCGGCACGCCGCCATGCTCGGCCGGCAGCAGCGCGAGGAATGCGGCGATGTCGTCGGGATCGAACTGCTTGGTCCCCATCAATTGCCACAGGATCGGGCCAAGCTTGTCGCCAAGCTCGGTCAGCCCCTGGCCGACGAAGCGTGCGATCCCCTCGCCCGCCTCGCCGAGCAGGCGACGGTTGGTGCAGTAGCGCGAGGCTTTGACCGTGAAGACGAAGCCGGGCGGCGTCGCGTCGCGCCACTTGGCGAAGCTCGCTGGGGACTGAGTGCGGTAATAAGTGCCGTTGATCTCGATCGCGGTCAGCTGTGCCGACGAATATTCGAGCTCGCGCGCGTGCGGCAGCCCGGCCGGGAAGAAGGTCCCCCGCCACGGCGCGAACGTCCACCCGCCGACGCCGATATGGATTCTGCCGCTGGTCATGGCCCTTCCTAAACCGGCGCCGCGCGCCCACAAAGCGGCTTGCTCCATATTTCCCATCGCGCGCATATGCCGCGGCCGGCACGAGGAGCAGAGGCGATGGTCGAGGCACGATGGAACGGCGCGGTGATCGCGCGCAGCGACGACACGGTGGCGGTCGAGGGCAATTATTATTTTCCCGTTGCTGCGGTTGATCCGGCAATGCTGCGCCTAAGCGCAACGACCAGCTTCTGCGGGTGGAAGGGCACGGCGCATTATTACAGCCTGGTGGTCGACGCGGCGACCAACGCCGACGCGGTTTGGTATTATCCCGATCCGATGCCGGACGCGACGATGGTCAAGGATCGGGTGGCGTTTTGGAGAGGTGTCGAGGCCGAGTGAGCGCCCAAGACCTCGCCCGTTTCGTCGCCGCGCAGGAGGATGTCTACGCGCAGGCGCTCGCCGAACTGCGCGCAGGCGCCAAGCGCAGCCACTGGATGTGGTTCGTCTTCCCCCAAATCGCCGGGCTCGGAACGAGCGCGATGGCGCAGCATTATGCGATCGCCTCGCTCGCCGAGGCGCGGGCCTATCTCGCCCATCCCGTGCTCGGCGCGCGGCTGCGCGAATGCACTGCGGCGGTGCTGGCGCATAGCGGGGAAAGCGCTGAGACGGTGCTCGGCCCGATCGACGCGATCAAGCTGCGGTCGTCGATGACATTGTTCGCGCGAGCCGGGCAGGTGGACGATCCGTTCGGCGCGTGCCTG
Organism: uncultured Sphingomonadaceae bacterium; assembly: GCA_964245585.1. Taxonomy (GTDB): domain Bacteria; phylum Pseudomonadota; class Alphaproteobacteria; order Sphingomonadales; family Sphingomonadaceae; genus Solisphingomonas. Next base: position 20,776 of record CAXTMX010000037.1, read on the forward strand.
GCCGCGTTCTTCGGCGGCAAAGCCGATCCCGCCACCCTGCGGCTGCTTGCGGCGCCGTCCTGAAGGTGCGCGGGAACCGAGCCGGGCGATGCGCGTAGCCTGCCCGACAGAGGAGAAGATCCATGCTTGGACGCACCATTCCCGACGTGACCCTCAAGACCCGCGTGCGCGACGAAGCGGTCGGGGGCGACAATCCGTTCCGCTGGCAGGACGTGCAGACCGGCGAGTTGTTCGCCGGCAAGCGCATCGTCGTGTTCAGCCTGCCCGGCGCGTTCACCCCGACCTGTTCGAACGAGCAATGCCCGGCGTTCGAGCGCTACTATGACGATATTCGCGCGCTCGGCGTCGACGAGATTTATTGCCTGTCGGTCAACGACGCGTTTGTGATGTACCAGTGGGGCCTCAAGCTTGGCGTCGACAAGATCAAGCTGCTCCCCGACGGCTCGGCCGATTTCACGCGACGCATGGGCATGCTGATCCGCAAGGATCATCTCGGCTTCGGCGAGCGCAGCTGGCGCTATGCGATGATCGTCGACGACGGCAAGGTCGTGGGCTGGTTCGAGGAACCGGGCATCAACGACGCGGGGCTGGACGACGATCCCTATGGCGAGAGCTCGCCGGAGAAGGTGATCGCGTGGTTGGAGGCGAACAAGCGCTAGGCCGCCCGATCGGCCGTCAGCGGCCAGCGTGCGAGCGTGACATGGCGCCCCTCGCCGACGAAGCTGTGGACGAGGACGAACTCCCCGACGAGCCAGCTGAGCGGCTCGACCGGGGCGTCGGTCGTGCATCGGTTGCCGTAGAGCAGGGTGACGTGCGGGCGGAATGTCCAATCGGGCCGGGGCACCAGTCCGCCTTCGGTCATCGCGACGGCGAGCTGCCGCTGGAACGCGGTCAAGGCGGGCAGTGGCTCGCTCGGCACGAGCACGGTCGGCCCACCGCCGCCGACCAGCCGATCGAACAGGACGTAGAAGGGTGCTTCGACGATGCCCGAGGCGGCCTCGATCGCCCGCTCGGCGAGGTCCGGGGGCAGGGCGGGGTGATCCTCGCCGAGGAAGAGCGTCACATGCAGCCGCTCGTCGCCGACGCGTGACCCGCGCACCCGCACCGCATCCCGCAATTCGCCGATGTGGACGGCGACATCGGGCGGCGGCCGGAGCGCGAAAAACAGGCGATGGCGCGTGGGCTCGGACATGAGGTCCGCCAACGTTATGCCCGTCGGCTGAGGATGGCGAGGGTCGGGCGCCTCATCGGCGCCGGCGGAGCGAAGCGCGGTTGCTAGTGCCGCACTCGCTCCAGCCCATGCGCGCATTCCTGCTCGTAATAGTTGGCCATGAAGGCGGACAGCGCGAGCGCCTTGTCGTGCGCGGTCGGCGCGACCGCGACGGGGGTCGCCTTGCCGAGCTGGCCGCTGTAGCGCTTGAGCTCCTTGCATTGGAGCGCCCAATAGCGGTGGCTGACCTCCTTGTCGGAGCCGACGATGTCGTCGATCTCCCGGCACATCGGGATAAGCTGCTGCGCCCAGTAGGGAAATTGGAAGCCTTGGCCGATCACCGTGCCGGTGATGCCGCTGCAGGCTTGCTTGACGTGCTGGCGCTTGCCCTCGCCATGGCCGGGCTCCTGGAGGGCGGCAAGGATAGCCGCGGCTTTCGCTTCCCAATTGGCCCAGCCGAACGCCTGATCGGCGAGGGCCGCAGTGGACATGCTCCAGCTCGTAATGACCGCGAGCAGCGGCACGAAGGCGCGGTTCATCGGCGTTCCCCGTTGAGACCAGAGCAGATAACCGGCCGGCCGGCGAATTGGCAAGCGGGAGGTTACTCCGCGGCTGGAAGATAAATTTCGCCGCCCTTCTCGCGGAATTTATTGCGCATTTCGACCATCCCCGCCTCGGCATCCGATGCGGCGAGAAACGTATCCGCCGGCTGGTTCTGCTTCGCCGCGAAGTCCCGCACCTCCTGGGTGATCTTCATCGAGCAGAATTTCGGCCCGCACATCGAGCAGAAGTGCGCGGTCTTGGCGCCTTCCGCGGGCAGCGTCTCGTCGTGGTATTGCTCCGCCGTATCCGGATCGAGGCTGAGGTTGAACTGATCGCGCCAGCGGAATTCGAAGCGCGCGCGGCTGACCGCGTCATCGCGCATTTTGGCCGCCGGGTGGCCCTTGGCGAGATCGGCGGCGTGCGCGGCGAGCTTGTAGGTGACGACGCCGACCTTCACGTCGTCGCGGTCGGGTAGCCCCAGATGCTCCTTGGGCGTGACGTAGCAGAGCATCGCCGTGCCGTACCAGCCGATCATCGCCGCGCCGATGCCCGAGGTGATATGGTCGTAGCCCGGCGCGATGTCAGTGGTCAGCGGCCCCAAGGTGTAGAACGGTGCCTCGCCGCACACCGCGAGCTGCTTGTCCATATTCTCCTTGATCTTGTGCATCGGCACGTGGCCGGGGCCCTCGATCATCACCTGGACGTCCTGCGCCCAGGCGCGGTGGGTGAGCTCGCCCAGCGT
>CAXTMX010000038.1:0-22989 GCA_964245585.1 uncultured Sphingomonadaceae bacterium
TCGCGCCGGTGTGGGACGGCAACGAGACCTGGCTGGTGCTCGGCGGCGGCGGGCTGATGGCGGCGTTCCCGCTGGCCTATGCGATCGTCCTGCCCGCGCTCTACACGCCGCTGATCGCGATGCTGCTCGGGCTCGTCTTCCGCGGCGTCGCCTTCGAGTTCCGCTGGCGCGATCCGCGCCACCGCCCGCTGTGGGACTTCGCTTTCTCCGCCGGCTCGTTCGTCGCCACCTTCGCGCAAGGGGTCACGCTCGGCGCTTTGCTCCAGGGCATCCGCGTCGAGGGCCGCGCCTATGCCGGCGGCTGGTGGGACTGGCTGACCCCGTTCAGCCTGCTCACCGGCGCAAGCCTGGTGATCGGCTATGCCTTGCTCGGCGCGGGCTGGCTGATCTGGAAGGTCGAGGGCCGCGCGCACGACGACGCGCGCCGCTATGCGCGCCTGCTGCTGCCCGCGCTGGTCGCCGCGCTCGGCCTCGTCAGCCTCGCCACGCCGTTCCTCGAGGGGAAATATTACGAACGCTGGTTCATCTGGCCGGGGCTGCTGGTGACCGCGCCGATGCCGCTGCTCGTCGGCGGCGCCGCGCTGATGGCATGGCGGACGATCCCGAAAGGCCATGACGCGGCGCCTTTCCTGTGGACGCTCGCGCTGTTCGGGCTGGCGATGGCGGGGCTCGCAGTGTCGATCTGGCCCGACGTTATCCCCGGGCGCGTCACGATCTGGCAGGCGGCGACGTCGCAGCGCAGCCAGATCTTCATGCTCTGGGGCACCGCGGTGATGATCCCGCTGATCCTGGGCTACACCGCCTGGTCCTACTGGGTGTTCCGCGGCAAGGTCGGCGAGGACGGCTATCATTGATGTGGGCGCGCCGCCTCGGCTGGTTCGTCGCGCTTTGGGCGGCGAGCGTCGCCGCGCTGGCGATCGTGGCGGCCGCCTTGCGCTATTGGCTGCGCTGAAACGGCGCGCCCTTGTTGCAACGCGTCATTTCGGGTAGAGGCGCGGCCGATCTCCCAGGCTCAGGAACGAATTTCTCATGCGGCTCCGCAACGTCGCCATCATCGCGCACGTCGATCACGGCAAGACCACCCTCGTCGACCAGCTGTTCCGGCAGTCGGGCACGTTCCGCGACAATCAGCGGATCGAGGAGCGCGCGATGGATTCGAACGATCTCGAGAAGGAGCGCGGGATCACCATCCTCGCCAAGTGCACGAGCGTCGAGTGGGACGACCATCGGGGCCAGAAGACGCGCATCAACATCGTCGACACGCCCGGCCACGCCGATTTCGGCGGCGAGGTGGAGCGCATCCTGTCGATGGTCGACGGGGTGATCCTGCTCGTCGACGCGGCCGAGGGCGCGATGCCGCAGACCAAGTTCGTCACCGGCAAGGCGCTCGCGCTCGGCCTTAGGCCGATCGTCGTGGTCAACAAGATCGACCGCCAGGACGCGCGCGCGCAGGAGGTGCTGGACGAGGTGTTCGACCTGTTCGTCAGCCTCGACGCGTCGGACGAGCAGCTCGATTTTCCGGTGCTGTTCGCGTCCGGCCGCAACGGCTACGCCGGTGACGACGCGCACGTGCGCGAAGGCACGCTCGCGCCCTTGTTCGAGACGATCGTCGGTCATGTCCCCGCGCCGAAGGCCGATCCCGACGGGCCGTTCAAGTTCCTGGTGACGCTGCTCGATCGCGACAATTTCCTCGGCCGCATCCTCACCGGCCTCGTCTTCTCGGGCTCGATCAAGGTCAATGCGCCGATCCACGCGCTCGATCCCGACGGCAAGATCGTCGAGACCGGCCGCGCCTCGAAGATCCTCGCGTTCCGCGGGCTCGAGCGCGTGCCGGTCGACGAGGCGCAGGCGGGCGACATCATCTCGATCGCCGGCCTGACCCAGGCGACCGTCGCCAACACGATCGCCGATCCGAGCGTGAGCGAGCCGCTCCACGCGCAGCCGATCGATCCGCCGACGCTGTCGATGCGCTTCGCGGTCAACGATTCGCCGATGGCCGGGCGCGAGGGGACCAAGGTCACCAGCCGCATGATCCGCGACCGGCTGCTGCGCGAGGCCGAGAGCAATGTCGCGATCAAGGTCACCGAAGCCGCCGACAAGGACAGCTTCGAGGTCGCCGGGCGCGGCGAGCTTCAGCTCGGCGTGCTGATCGAGACGATGCGGCGCGAGGGCTTCGAGCTCGGCATCAGCCGCCCGCGCGTGCTATTCCGCGACGGCGAGAACGGCGCCGAGGAGCCGTATGAGACGGTCGTGATCGACGTCGACGAGGAATATTCGGGCACGGTCGTCGAGAAGATGTCGATCCGCAAGGCCGAGCTCACCGACATGCGCCCGTCGGGCGGCGGCAAGACGCGGATCACCTTCTCCGCGCCGAGCCGCGGCCTGATCGGCTATCACGGCGAGTTCCTGTCCGACACGCGCGGCACCGGGATCATGAACCGGCTCTATGAGAAATACGGGCCGCACAAGGGCAAGATCGAAGGCCGCAAGAACGGCGTGCTGATCTCCAACGGCGCGGGCGAGGCCAATGCCTATGCGCTCGGCTTCCTCGAGGAGCGCGGCGTGCTGATGGTCGAGCCGGGCGAGCCGCTCTACGAAGGCATGCTGATCGGCGAGAACGCCAAGGACGACGATCTCGAGGTCAATCCGATGAAGGCCAAGCAGCTGACCAACTTCCGCGCCTCGGGCGGCAAGGACGACGCGATCCGGCTGACCCCGCCGCGCCGCCTGACGCTCGAGCAGGCGATCGCTTACGTCGAGGACGACGAGATGGTCGAGGTCACCCCCAAGTCGATCCGCCTGCGCAAGCGCTACCTCGATTCGAACGAGCGCAAGCGGCAGAGCCGGGCGAAGGTCGCGGTCGGCTAGCCAGCCCGTTCTCCGTTCGGGCTGAGCCTGTCGAAGCCCTTTCCTTCTTTGTGCGGAAAAGAAAGGAAAGCCCTTCGACAGGCTCAGGGCGAACGGCGGGAGATGGACTAGCCCGATGGTCTCCGTCAGAAACATCGCATGGACGGACCGATCTACGCGGGCGTCGAGCTCGGCGGCACCAAGTGCATCTGCATCCTCGCGCGCGGCCCTGACGACATCCTCGCGCAGGAAGAGGTTCCGACCGGCGATCCGGCGACGACGCTGCCGGCGATCGACGCCGTGCTCGATCGCTGGCGCGACGCACCCGGTTTCGCCGCGATCGGGCTGGCGAGCTTCGGCCCGCTCGAGCTCGATCCGGCCTCGCCGCACTTCGGCGAGGTGCTCGCGACGACCAAGCCGGGCTGGACCGGCGCCGTGGTCCACCGCCGCTTCGCCGCGCGCTACGGCGTTGCCGTCGGGATAGACACCGACGTCGCCGGCGCGGCGCTCGCGGAAGGCCGCTGGGGCGGCGCGCGCGGGCTCGAGACCTTCGCTTATGTCACCGTCGGCACCGGCGTCGGCGTCGGGGTGATCGTCGGCGGCCGGCCGGTGCGTGGGATCACGCATGCCGAGGGCGGGCACATGCGCGTGCCGCGGCTCGCCGGGGACGACTGGCCGGGCTGGTGCAGCTTCCACGGCGATTGCGTCGAAGGGCTCGCGTCGGGCTCGGCGATCGAGGATCGCACGGGTCGCCGCGCCGGGACGCTCGGCCGCGACGATCCGGTGTGGCGGCCCGTGGCGCACGCGCTCGCCGCGCTGGCGCACAATCTGGTGATGACGGCGGTGCCGTCGCGCATCCTGATCGGCGGGGGCGTCGCGACCAAGCAGCCGCAGCTGCTGCCGATGATCCGCGCCGCGCTGGTCGAAAGCTTGGCCGGCTTCGGCGCGAGCGGGCGGATCGTCCGCGACATCGAACGCTATATCGCGGCGCCCGAGCTCGGCACGCAGGCCGGCCCGCTCGGCGCGATCGCTGTCGCGCTCGACGTCGAGACGTCAGCTCGCGCAGAAACAACAGCCGTTCGTCCTGAGTAGGGACTGAGCGAAGTCGAAGACCCGTATCGAAGGGCCCTTCGATACGCTGCTTCGACGGGCTCAGCAGCTACTCAGGACGAGCGGACAATGAGAAGTGAGCGGTCAGGCGTCCTGATCGGCCGCCAGCGCCGCCTTAGTCGCGGCGAGCTCGGCGCGCATCGCGTCGCCGCGGGCGATCCGCCCCGCCATGTCGAGCCACGCCGCCTGCGCGCGCAGATTGCGCTCGCGGACATTGTCGAGCGTCGTGGCGGCGGCGTCGCGGCCGCATTCGGCGGCGCGGGTTTCGTAGAATTCGCGGGTCGACATCGGTGCTCCTCGCTCGTGTGCTGCGTCTCTAGCCGATCATCTCGGCGACGATCCGGCGGATTTCGCGCCGGGAAAGAGTAGGCGATCGCCGCGGCGAAGTGCGGCGGGCGGGGGAAAGCTTGGGGGATTGAACGTGCATGATATCCTTGGGCGCAGCGCATCGGCGCGCGCAGGGTTGAGTCGTGGCAGGCTAGCGCCTGATGGCACGTCGCTGGCTCGGGCCGACGGCGCCGGGCGTGCGCTCGCGGAAGACGAGACGGCCCTTGTCGAGGTCGTACGGCGTCATCTCGACCTGGACGCGATCGCCGACCACCGAACGGATGCGGAAACGCCGCATCTTGCCGGCGGTGTAGGCGATGATCGAATGATCGTTTTCCAGACGGACGCGGAAGCGCCCGTCTGGAAGGATTTCGTCGATCTGGCCGTCGAGGGTCATCAGATCCTCTTTGGCCATTCGGTCTAGGCCGACTGGAGATTGACGGCGGACTGCTTGCCGCGCCGATCGGTCTCGAGCTCGTAGCTGACGCGCTGCTCCTTGTTGAGCGTCGTCATGCCCGCGCGCTCGACCGCGCTGATATGGACGAACGCATCGCCCGAGCCGTCCTCGGGAGCGATGAAGCCATAGCCCTTGTCGGAGTTGAAGAATTTTACGGTGCCGATCGGCATGGGTAGTTCCTGTCACGATGATGGAATGTCCGCGGAGCGATCATGCCCCACGGAGCCAGGAAGCGTGAAAAGGAAGGAGCTGCCCGAGGGCCTCAATTTCCGTCGCAGGCGACGTTAGCGCGGGTCATATACGCCAGGCGATCGGAAAATGCAATCGAAGCGATTGGCGCGCCCGGCAGGGCTCGAACCTGCGACCTCAAGCTTAGAAGGCTCGTGCTCTATCCAACTGAGCTACGGGCGCGCGCCGGCTGGCCATAACGTGGATTGCGCGGGGGCGGAACCGCGATAGTCTTGGCGCCGATGGACGATCAGGGGATCAACCGACCGGCGCCGGTCGACGCGCATGCGCTGGCGGCCCGGCCGTTGCGCTACTTCGATTTCGTGATGGCGGCGTTCGTCGCGATCCTGCTGCTGTCGAACGTGATCGGCGCCGCCAAGATGGCGACGCTGCCGCTGTTCGGACGCGACTGGACGTTCGGCGCGGGGATCCTGTTCTTCCCCGTCTCCTACGTGCTCGGCGACGTGCTGACCGAAGTCTATGGCTATGCGCGCGCGCGGCGCTGCATCTGGGCGGGGTTCGCCGCGATGCTGTTCATGGCGCTGATGGCCTGGGTCGTCGTCGCGCTGCCGCCGGCGGCGGGCTGGCAGGGGCAGGGCGCCTATGAGGCGGTGTTCGGCCAGGTGCCGCGGATCGTGTTCGCCTCGATCGCCGCCTTCTGGGCGGGCGAATTCGTCAATTCCTTCGTGCTCGCGCGGATGAAGCTGCTGACGCGCGGGCGCTGGCTGTGGACGCGCACGATCGGCTCGACCGTGTTCGGTCAGGGCGTCGACAGCCTGATCTTCTATCCGCTCGCCTTCCTGGGGCCGTGGAGCGGCGCGCAGGTCGTCACGGTGATGGTCACCAATTTCGCGCTCAAGGTCGGCTGGGAGGTGCTGCTGACGCCGGTGACCTACGCCGTCGTCGGCTGGCTCAAGCGGCGCGAAGGGATCGACATATTCGACCAGGGCACCGATTTCACCCCGTTCCGCGTCAGGCTGGCAGCGGCGGAGCCTCGCACGGCTCGTGCATCGGACAGCCGTTGAAATCGCCGCGGAACCTGGCCGACATCGCATAGGCGGAGCGCCGCGCGCGGTTGACCGCGCCGAGCGGCCGGTGCGCCGCGAGCCCGTGCCACGGGCTGAAGCTCAGCGCGTCGTCGACCGCCGCCGAGCGCGCCGGGCTCCACGCCGGCTGCGACGGCACGGTGATCCGCGCGACGGGCAGGTACGGGCTTTCCCGCTCGTCCCACACCTTCGACGCATCCTCCACCGGCATCTTGGCGAGATCGGTGCACAGCTGGACGCGCAGCTCCCATTCGGCCTGGCCCTCGATCATCACTTCGCCGATCGCCTCGCGCAGCGCGTTCGGCCGTCCGCTGGCGTTGACCTTGTCGCCTGCGCGATCGATCAGGTTGGGCGAAGCCGGCGCGACCGAGAATTTGGCGATATAGTCGCCGTAGCGGAACGCGGTCTGGCTGAAATAGGTGTCGCCGAGCGGATGCGTGTTGGGATGCCCGCCGAGCTGCTTGAGCATCACGCTTTCAAGCCCGACCGTCTCCAGCGCCGCTTCGGTGCCGCGGAACACGGCGGACAGCATCTTCTTGGCGCCCTGCGCCTTGTCGGTGGTCGCGGCGAGCGGCTTGAGGTTGAGCAGGAAATCCTTGGTCTTGACCGCCATGAACGCCTGGCCGTTGACCAGCACGAAATCCTGCGTGGTGTCGCCCTCCGATCCCGGCAGGCGCTCGCCCGCGACAGCGAAGATCTTGAGCGCGAGCCCGCGCGGCACGGTGATGTCGTCGTCGAGGATGTCGCCGGGATTGGTCGAGAAGCGCAGGATCAGCTTGTGCGTGCCCGGCGTGGCGAACAGCCCTTGCGCCAGCGTTTCGGGCAGATCGTCGAGGATCGTCAGCTCGCCCTCGAGCAGCCCATGGCTCTTGGCGTGGACGCTGCGTACCGCATGGCCATAATCTCGCGAGGTCGTCTCGAGGATCGTGCGCAGCGTGTCGTTGATGCCTTGGCTGGTCCCCGCCTCGTCCTGTTCGGGCTGCTCGACGGAATCGCTGTAGCGGATCGGAGCGGCCGAAGAAGCTACTGACATAAAAGGCTTTCTCGCTGATAAATCGGGTGCCGGAGGAACAGTCGGCATCCCGAGTGGTTCCCACACTCGCACTCCGTCGCAGGAATTCACGTTGGACATCAAGCTCAAGCCGCTCGCCGAGCAAGTCATGCTGATCACCGGCGCCAGCTCGGGCATCGGGCTGGTCGCCGCGCGGTCGGCGGCGGCCGCGGGCGCCAAGGTCATGCTCGTCGCGCGCAACGAGGCTGCGCTCGCCGAAGCCGTCGCAACGATCGCGGCGGCCGGCGGGGAGGCGGACTTCGCCGTCGCCGACGTCGGCGATCTCGCGCAGGTGCGTGCCGCCGCCGCCAAGGCAATCGCGCGTTTCGGGCGGATCGATACCTGGGTCAACGATGCCGGCGTGGCGATCTACGCCAAGCTGATCGAGACCCCGCCGGACGAGCATGAGCGGCTGTTCCGCACCAATTATTTCGGCGTGGTCAATGGCGCGAACGTCGCCGTGGAGCATCTGCGCACGGCCGGCGGCGCGCTGATCACTATCGGCTCGATCGCCGCCGATGTCCCGTCGCCGGTGCTCGGCGCTTATGCGGCGTCGAAGCATGCCGCCAAGGGCTTCATCGATTCGCTGCGGATCGAGCTGATGGCGGACAAGCTGCCGGTCTCGGTAACGCTGATCAAGCCTTCGGGCATAAACACGCCGATCGGCGCGCACGCCGCCAATCATGGCGCCGGCGAATATCATGGCGAGGCGCTGATCCCGCCGCTGGTCTATGACCCGCAGCTGGTCGCCGATGCGATCCTCGACGCGGCCGCGCATCCGCGGCGCGAGATTACCGTCGGCGGCGCGGGACGCGCGCAGGTGTTGTTCGGCACGCATTTTCCGGCATTGTTCGATCGGATCGCGCCGCTGCTGGTGCCGCTGCTGTTCGATCGCGCCCGGCCGAAGACGCGGTCGGACGCGCTGGCCGCGCCCGCCGCCGACGGCGACGAGCGCTCCGCGACGAACGGCGGGCGGCGCTTCAGCGTCTACACCACGGCGCAGCTGCATCCGCGGGCGGCCGCCGCCGTCGGCGCGGTGCTCGTCGGCGCCGTCGGCTGGCTTGCCGTCAGGCCGCGGCGCAACACCTAGCTTCGGTTTCGGGTCGAATTAATCCTCCCTCTACCGTTCGCGCGGAGCCTGTCGAAGGGCTCCCCTTTCTTGGCCGGGCACGAGTGAGGAGAGGGCTTCGACAGGCCCAGCCCGAACGGGCAGGGAATGGTTCACCCGGATCGGCTTTGCTACCCCATCAGCACCAGATTCCGGCCTTCGCCCTTGGCGCGGTACAGCGCCTCGTCCGCCCGGCGGAGGATATCGGCGACACCGTCGCCGTCGAGCAATGCCGCGACCCCGGCCGAGAAAGTGATCGATCCGATCAGGTGGCGGTCGGTGGCCGAATAGAGCCGGCGCTGCGACAGCTCGGCGCGGCACGCATCGACCGCGGCGAAGGCGTCCGACGGATTCATCTTCGGGAACATGATGACGAATTCCTCGCCGCCGAACCGGCCGACCAGGCCGACCTTGGCGAAGCGTTGCGCCATCAGCGCCGCCACGAAGCGCAGCACGCGATCCCCGGTCTCATGGCCGTGGGCGTCGTTGAGGCGCTTGAAATTGTCGATGTCGCAAAAGGCCAGCGCGAGCGGCTCCCGGTCTTTGCGCGCCGCGCGCATCGCATTCTCGAGGTCGCGCTTGAACGCGCGCCGATTGAGCAGATCGGTCAGCGAATCGACGTCGGCGAACCGCTGTGCCTCGCGCAGCGTCGCGCGCAGCCCGGTCAGCTCCTTGGCCGAGCGCCGCAGCTGCGCTTCCGCGACGCGCGTGCGCGAGATCATCGAGCGCGTCAGCGCGAGGATCGTGTCGGGCGCCACCGCATCGCCGGCACAGCTCTCCTCGAGCGCCACGCAGAACGCGTCGGCGTCCTCGCGCGATGCCTTCGAGACGGTGGTGAGCGTGGTCACCTGCGCTTCGATCCGATCGGCCATGCCGGCGAGCGAGCTCGCCGTGATCGGCCCGGCGCTTTCGGCGAAGATGCGTTCGGCCGCGTCCGCCGTCAGAATTCCGCTGGTGTCGAGTTCGCAGCGTACCGCTTCGACCAGCCGGGCATTGACCGCCGCGCGGTATTGGAACGCCAGGTCGTAATTGTCGGGCGTGGGATCGAGCCGGTTGCCGAACAGAAAATCGCCCACCGCCCCGAAGGTGCTGGTCTGCCAGTCGACCGGCTCCTTCGCCGGGGCGGCGCGGGGCCGACCCCCCAGGCGCGGCAGCCACGCCGGCCAGTGCGATGATGTCTCTGTCGGGGTCCTGGTCGCCATATTGGGCGTAACGGCACGCCGGCGGGCCGCTTTACGGCTAGGCGCCGATATTCGATCCGCAATGGAGCAATCAGGCGATCGCCGCCACCAGGCCCTCGAACAGCCGGCGGCCGTCGGTGCCGCCATGCGCGGCCTCGCACCTGCGTTCGGGATGCGGCATCATCCCGAGCACGTTGCCCGCCTCGTTGACGATCCCCGCGATCGCGCGCGCCGAGCCGTTGACCGGCGCGGCGTAGCGGAAGGCGACGCGGCCCTCGCCCTCGAGCCGGTCGAGCGTGCCCTCGTCGGCGGTGTAGTTGCCGTCGTGGTGCGCGACCGGGATCGTGATCGCCTCGCCGGCCTCGTAGCGGCTGGTGAAGGCGGTCCGGCTGGCCTCGACCGTCAGCGGCACGTCGCGGCAGACGAAGGCGAGGCCAGCGTTGCGCATCAGCGCGCCGGGCAGCAGCCCGGCCTCGGTCAGCACCTGGAAGCCGTTGCACACGCCGAGCACGGCCACGCCGCGCGCGGCCGCCGCGCCCACCGCGCGCATGATCGGCGATCGCGCCGCCATCGCCCCCGAGCGCAGGTAATCGCCATAGGAGAAGCCGCCGGGGATCGCGATCAGGCCGACGCCGTCGGGCAGCGCGGTCTCGCGGTGCCACACCATCGCGGGCGCCGCTCCCGTGGTATCGCGCAACGCGACGGCGAGATCGCGGTCGCAGTTCGATCCGGGAAAGACGATGACGGCGGTCTTCATGGCGCTCCTCGCTATTTTCGACCCCTTAATCCGTTCGTACCGAGCTTGTCGAAGTGCCTTCCTTCTTCATCGGCCGAAAAAGAAGGGGAGGGCTTCGACAGGCTCAGCCCGAACGGCAACAGGTCGTGCCACTCATCGCTCGATGCGGAAATTCTCGATCACGGTGTTGGCGAGCAGCTTGCGGCACATCGCCTCGACGTCGGCCTCCGCAACCCCCTCGTCCAGGTCGAGCTCGATCAGCTTGCCGGCACGCACGTCGTTGACGCCGCTGAAGCCGAGCCCCTCGAGCGCGTGGTGGATCGCCTTGCCCTGCGGATCGAGCACGCCGTTCTTGAGGGTGATGGTGACGCGGGTCTTCATGGGGGCGCTATGGCGAAGAGGTGACAGACGGGCAAGGCACTAAGAGTTCTTGCAGTGAAGTGGTCTTTCAGTCGTCACCCCGGCCTTGAGCCGGGGTCCCGCTTGTTACTCGATCGACTCGGAGAGATCGCACCAGTCAGGATTGCCCTTTTCAATCAGCGCGAATTTCCACTCGCGCCGCCAGCGCTTGATCCGCTTCTCGTGCGCGATACATGCGAGGATATCGTCACCGCGTTCAGCCCATCCCAGACGGTTCAGCCCGTATCGCCGGCAGAAGTCCGAACCCTCGCCGGTGCGATGCTGATGCACACGCGCCTTCAGATGGGCGGTCACGCCGACATAGATCGCACCCCGATAGCGGTCGGCCATCACATAGACCCAACCACCGCGCCGATTATCGTTCACAGCGCCAGATCAGAAGAAGCGGGACCCCCGGTCAAGCCCGGGGTGACGATGAAAATCGAACGTTTCCGACCGTTACTTCCCTCGCTTGCGCCGGTGCGTCTCCATGTCGAGCACGGCATTGTCGGCGCCCTCGGGCAGCAGCCCGAGCCGGCGCGCGACCTCCTGATAGGCCTCGACCTCGCCGCCGAGATCCTGGCGGAAGCGGTCCTTGTCGAGCTTCTCGTTGGTCGTCGCGTCCCACAGCCGGCAGCCGTCGGGGCTGATCTCGTCGGCGAGGATGATGCGGCTATAGTCATTGTCCCAGATGCGGCCGAACTCGAGCTTGAAGTCGACCAGGCGGATGCCGATCCCGGCGAACAGCCCGGAGAGGAAATCGTTCACCCGGATCGCCATGTCGGCGATGTCGTGCATCTCGTCCTGGCTCGCCCAGCCGAAGCAGGCGATATGCTCCTCCGACACCATCGGATCGCCGAGCGCATCGTCCTTGTAATAATATTCGATGATCGTGCGCGGCAGCTGCATCCCCTCCTCGAGGCCGAGGCGCTTGACGATCGAGCCCGCGGCGACGTTGCGGATCACCACCTCGATCGGCACGATCTCGACCTGGCGGATCAATTGCTCGCGCATGTTGAGCCGGCGGATGAAATGGGTCGGCACGCCGATGTGGCCGAGCATCGTGAAGACATGCTCGGAGATGCGGTTGTTGAGCACGCCCTTGCCCGAGATCGTGCCCTTCTTCTGCGCGTTGAACGCGGTCGCGTCGTCCTTGAAATATTGGATCAGCGTGCCGGGCTCGGGCCCCTCGTAGAGGATCTTGGCCTTGCCCTCGTAGATCTGTCGGCGGCGCGCCATCGATAGCTCCTCAGGGCCTGAAAAAGAACGATGCCCCGGACGCGGCGCCCGCGATGGACGCGCAACCCGGGGCGGCGGCGCGGCTATAGCGTAAAGGCGTTCGGGGTGCAATTAGGAGGCGGGAGGGCCGATGAGCGACATCGCCGACATCATTCGCGAGATCACGGCCAAGATGCGCGCCGCCGAGGAGCGCGGCCAGGTCGCCGACTATATCCCAATGCTCGCCGCGGTCGATCCGGCCCGGTTCGGCATCGCGCTCGTCACCTCCGGGGGCCAGGTCCATGTCGGCGGCGATGCCGACGCGCCCTTCTCGATCCAGAGCGTGTCGAAGGTGTTCGCGCTGACGCTGGCGCTCGGGAAGGTCGGCGACGCGGTCTGGGCGCGCGTCGGGCGCGAGCCGTCGGGCAGCGCGTTCAACTCGATCGTCCAGCTCGAATATGAGAAGGGCATCCCGCGCAATCCGTTCCTCAATTCGGGCGCGATCGTGGTCAGCGACATGGTCCTCGCCGGGCACCGCCCGCGCGAGGCGATCGGCGAGCTGGTCCGCTTCCTGCGCTACCTCGCCGACGACGAGACGATCGCGGTCGACGAGGCGGTCGCGCGTTCCGAGGGCGAGACGGGCTTCCGCAACGTCGCGCTGGCCAATTACATGAAGGCGTTCGGCAATCTCGATCATCCGGTCGAGCAGACGCTCGGCGTCTATTTCCACCAGTGCGCGATCGCGATGAGCTGCCGCCAGCTCGCGCTTGCCGGGCGCTATCTGATGATGGGCGGGCGCCACCCGGGTACGGGGCGCAACGTCGTCTCGGCCGAGCGCGCGCGGCGGATCAACGCGGTGATGCTGACCTGCGGGCATTACGACGGATCGGGCGAGTTCGCCTATCGCGTCGGCATGCCGGGCAAGTCGGGCGTCGGCGGCGGCATCCTGGCGGTGGTGCCGGGGCGCGCGTCGATCGCGGTGTGGTCGCCGGGGCTGAATGATCGCGGCAATTCGCTGCTCGGCACGCGCGCGCTGGAGATGCTGGCGCATGCGACCGGATGGTCGGTGTTCTCGCCGGCGAAATAGTCCATCAACCCATTACCGTTCGGGCTGAGCTTGTCGAAGCCCTCTCCTTCTTGGCCGGAGAGAAAGAGAGCCCTTCGACAGGCTCAGGGCGAACGGTGGTGGGGATCAGTTTCGGTGCAGCTCCGCCAGCAGCGCGTCCGCGCCATAGACCTTGGCGAGCGCCTCATCGACCGCGCCGGTCGACACCACGACGGTGCGGTTGACCGCGGGATCGAAGCCGAACGCGCCGCCGAGGCTGTGGATATTGCCGTCGAACGCCGCGCCGATCACCGATCCGTCGCGCGCGATCACCGGCGATCCCGAATTGCCGCCGATGATGTCGTTGTTGGTGACGAAATCGATCACCGTCGCCGGATCGAGCTTGCCCTGCGCCGCCGCCCAGCGCGGCGCGAGGTCGAACGGCGGCGCCCCGGTCGCGCGCGTGTAGAGGCCGGCGAAGCGCGTCACCGGCTCGATCGTGCGCCCCTGATAGGTCCAGCCCTGGACCGCGCCGTAGGAGATCCGCAGCGTGAAGGTCGCGTCGGGATAGAGCGCGTCGCCGTACGCGGCGAAACGCGCCTCGGCGAGCTTGGACTGCGCCGCGGCGATCGGCCCTTCGACCTCGCCCTTGTAGCGTTCCTTGAGCGCGCGCGCATCGGGATCGGCGGCAAGCGCGAAGCGGATCATCGGATCGTCGGACGCGCGGATCGCCTTCATCCCCCCGGCCCACAGCCGCTGGCGCACCGCCGGATCGGCGAGCTTGCTCCCCGCGACCGCGCGCCGCGCGAGCGCCTCGGGCGATTCCCTGCCGAGCAGCCGTTGCGCCGCGGGATCGTCCGCGGTCAGATTCTCGCGCACCTTCGACAGCCAGAATTCGAGCTGGGTCTCCTCGAGCCACGGATAGATCGGCCGCGCGTCGGTCAGCTGCTTCTCGAGCAGCGGCAGCGCCGAATCGCTGAACTCGGGCAGCCGTTCGGCGTTGGGCTTGGTCCGCTCGGCCGCGGCGCGGACGAGCAGCCGCGCATAGCCGGGCAGGCTCGCGCCGCCGCCGAAGCGGCCCTCGAGCAGGATGTAGGGCAGGTAGATCGCGCGATAGGCGTCGATCGCCGTGGCGACCTCGCTCCACGGATCGCCGATCCGCGCAGCGAGCGCCGGATCGGCTGCGACCTTGGCGCGCAGATCGCGCTCGTTTCCAGCGAGCGTCGCGGCGAACGCCGGATCGAGCAGCGCGCGCCACTGGCCGTAATAGGCCTTGTAGCTGTTCTCGATGCCGAACAATTCGTCGGCGCCGGTGCGGGTCTTCTCGGGATCGTCCTTCATCGCCGCGATCAGCCGCCCGCGCAGCTCGGACAGATACAGCTCGGTCACCGGCAGGCGCAGGTCGCGCGCCATCGCGATCTGGCTCTGCGTGAACAGGCGCGAGGTGCTGCCCGGATTGCCGACGACGAACGTCACCTCGCCCGGCTGCGGCGCGCGCGGATTCCAGCGCAGGTGGGCGGGCGTCGCCACCGGCTTGTCGTTTTCGTAGAGCCGCAGGAAGGCGGCGTCGAGCGCGTAGCGCGGGAAGTTGAAATTGTCGGGGTCGCCGCCGAAGAACGCCGCCTGGAATTCGGGCGCGAACGCCAGCCGCACGTCGCTGTACTTGCGGTAGGTGTAGAGCTTGTATTGCCCGCCGCCGAACAGAGTGACGACCTGGCAGCGCTGGCGCGCCGGATCGGTGCAGCTTTGCTGCTCGATCGTCGCGATCGCGCCGTCGCGCGCGGCGATCAGCGCCGCGCCGGTCGCCTTGCCGATCGCCGTCTTGACCTTCGCGGTGACGTCGCTGATCGCGGTGACGATCTCGGCCTGCTGGCCCGGGCATTTGCGTTCGCCCGCGCGATCGGCGGCGGCGAAGCCCGCCTTGACGAAATCCTGCGTCGGCGTCGACAGGTTCTGCGCGCACTCGACCACGCAATGATGGTTGGTCAGCACCAGCCCCTCGGCCGACACCACCGACGCGGAGCAGCCCCCGGTCAGCCGCACCGCGCTCCCCCGCACGCGATCGAGCCATGCCTGGTCGGGCGCGAAGCCGTGGGCGGCTTTCATCTTCGCGGCGGGGAAGGCGTCGAACGTCCACATGCCCTCGTCGGCGAGGGCGGGGGTGGCGATCGCGAGGGCGGCGGCCAGAAAAAACGTCGAGCGCATGACTTGCTCCGATGATGGTGCGTCAGCCTTATCGGACGGCGTACCGGAGTTGCCAAGGCCTGCGCGGTTGCGGGATACGGCATATCTGCTATGTTACATGTGACGGAGCCGTATATGGGCAGGCACGAGAAGTTCGACGGCAAGACACGCGTCGCGCGGCATCGTGCGGCAATGCGCGCGAAGGGTTTGCGGCTCAAGCTGTTTTGGGTGCCGGACGTTCGCTCGCCTGGTTTTCAGGCGCTCGCCGCCGAAGAGGCTCAGGCCATCGCCGGCAGCCCGCATGAGGTCACGGACCAGGCGTTCGTCGACGCGGTCGGCATTTGGGACGAATGGCCTTCTCACGAAGGGGCGCCGGGAAATCAGTCCGAAGCGTGAAACGCGGCGAGATTTGGACTGCGGCGGCGAGCGGCGCTTACACGGGCAAGCCGCGCCCTGTGCTCATTCTACAGACCGATCTCTACGCCGGAACGGCCTCGGTGACAGTCTGCGGCTTCACCAGCGATCCGACACCGACGGATTTCATCCGGCCCGCGATCATGCCGAGCGTCGGGAACGGATTGCGTGAGCCATGCCGCCTCATGGCCGACAAAGTGACGACGATATCCCGCTCGCGGCTCGGCCGGCGGGTCGGTGCGCTCGCCGATGGCGATCTCAGACAGGTCGAACGCGCGCTGATGGTGTTTTTCGGATTCGCCTGAAGGCGCCGACCGAAGCCTCTCGCCTCCCCGAATCCCCGCTGCTATCGGCCCGTTATGGCTGACCCCGCCCATCCCTTCGACCAGATCGTCGATGCGCCGTTCGATGCGGCGCTGAGCGAGCGCTATCTCGTCTATGCGCTCTCGACGATCACCGCGCGCTCGCTGCCCGACGTGCGCGATGGGCTCAAGCCGGTCCATCGCCGCTTGCTGTGGGCGATGCGGCTGCTGCGGCTCGACCCGGCGGCGGGTTACAAGAAATGCGCGCGCGTCGTCGGCGACGTCATCGGCAAATATCATCCGCACGGCGATCAGTCGGTCTACGACGCTATGGTCCGGCTCGCGCAGACCTTCTCGCTGCGCTACCCGCTGGTCGACGGGCAGGGTAATTTCGGCAACGTCGACGGCGATAACGCCGCGGCGATGCGCTATACCGAGGCGCGGCTGACCGCGGCGGCGGGCGAGCTGATGGCCGGGCTCGACGAGGGCACGGTCGATTTCCGCCCGACCTACAATGGCGAGGAGGAGGAGCCCGAGGTCTTCCCCGGCCTGTTCCCCAATCTGCTCGCCAACGGCGCGTCGGGCATCGCCGTCGGCATGGCGACCTCGATCCCGCCGCACAATGTCGCCGAGCTGATCGACGCCGCGATCCATCTGATCGACAATGTCGAGGCGAGCGACGCCTCGCTGATGCAGTTCGTCAAGGGGCCGGACTTCCCCACCGGCGGCATCGTCGTCGATCCGGCGGCGTCGATCGCCGAGGCCTATGCCACCGGACGCGGCAGCTTCCGCGTGCGCGCGCGCTGGCATGAGGAGAAGGAGAAAGGCGGCGGCTGGCGCATCGCGATCACCGAAATCCCGTATCAGGTGCAGAAGGGCAAGCTGATCGAGCAGATCGCCGCGCTCGTCACCGACAAGAAACTGCCGATCCTCGCCGACGTGCGCGACGAGAGCGACGAGGCGATCCGCATCGTGATCGAACCGCGCAGCCGCGCGGTCGAGCCGCAGATGCTGATCGACAGCCTGTTCCGCCTGACCGACCTCGAGACGCGCGTGCCGCTCAACCTCAACGTGCTCGACGCCGATCGCACGCCGCGGGTGATGAGCCTGCTCCAGGCGCTCGCCTCGTGGCTCGCGCACCAGGTGCTCGTGCTGCTGCGCCGCTCGCGCTTCCGCCTCGGCAAGATCGACGACCGGATGGAGCTGCTCGACGGCTTCATCGTCGCCTTCCTCAATCTCGATCGGGTGATCCAGATCATCCGCACCGAGGACGAGCCGAAGCCCGTGCTGATGGACGAATTCCAGCTGACCGACCGCCAGGCCGAGGCGATCCTCAACATGCGGCTGCGTAGCTTGCGCAAGCTCGAGGAGATGGAGCTGCGCCGCGAGCGCGACGATCTCGCGCGGGAGCGCGAGGAGCTCGTCAAGCTGATCGACAGCCCGGCGCGCCAGCGCACTCGCCTCAAGAAGGATCTGACCGCGCTGCGCGCGCGCTACGGCCCCGACACCGCGCTCGGCCGGCGCCGCACGACGATCGAGGAGGCCGCCCCGGCGCGCGAGATCCCGCTCGAGGCGATGATCGAGCGCGAGCCGATCACCGTGATCCTCTCGCAGCGCGGCTGGATCCGCGCGATGAAGGGCCATGTCGCGCTCGATGCGGCGAATGGGCAGGCCGAGGCGCTCAAGTTCAAGGAGGGCGACGGCAAGCTGTTCTCGTTCCACGCGCAGACGACCGACAAATTGCTGCTCGCCACGGACAATGGCCGCTTCTACACGCTCGCCGCCGATCGCCTGCCGGGCGGGCGCGGCTTCGGCGAGCCGGTGCGGCTGCTGATCGACATCGAGGGCGAGGCGGGGCTCGTCGCGCTGCTGCCGGTCGCGCGCGACCGCCGCCTGCTGCTCGCCTCGTCCGACGGCCGCGGCTTCGTCGCGGTCGCCGGCGAGATCGTCGCCGAGACGCGCAAGGGGCGCCAGGTCGTCAATCTTCGCCCCGGCGCCAAGCTCAAGGTCGTCCGCCCGATCGCGGCCGACGCCGATTATGTCGCGGTGGTCGGCGACAACCGCAAGCTGGTCGTCTTCCCGCGCGCCGAGCTGCCCGAGATGGCGCGCGGCGCCGGCGTCCAGCTCCAGAACTATCGCGACGGCGGCCTGTCGGACGCGACCGCGTTCCGGTTCGATGCCGGGCTGAGCTGGCCGATGGGCGGCGACAGCGGCCGCGTCCGCAGCGAGGCGGACATGGGCCCGTGGCGCGTGGCGCGCGGGGCGATCGGGCGGATGCCGCCGGTCGGTTTCCCGCGCGATAACCGGTTCGAGGGCTCGGCTTGAACCCTAAGTTGCGGCAAGCAATCAACAATTAACGCAAATGCCCTAGCGTTGCGCGATGCAGGCGGCGAAAACCATTGGTTCGACGAGGCGCGCACTGTCGCCGGCCGCGCGCGTTCCGCTCGAGCCGCCGGCGATCGCGCAGCTTCGTCAGGATTATCTGGATGCGCTGCCGATCGCCACCGCGCTGATCCTCGACACGCCGGCGGGCCCCGAGTTGGGCGCCGCCAACCGCCAATTCGACGCGCTCGATGCCCAGTCGCGCGCCAGCGGCGGCGAGCGGCTGATCGAGCGCCACCGGCTCCGCGAGGCGATCGCCGGCTTCCTGCCCGGCGAAGCTCCCGAGCTGCGGCTCGAATGGTGCGACGGCGAGACCGTCGGCGGCCGTCATTTCGTCATCTGCCTGTCGCGCCTGCCGTCGACCGCAGACCACGCCCGCCGCTGCCTGCTGACCCTGGTCGATCGCACCGTCGAGGTCGAGAACGAGCGTTCGCTGCGCGCGGAGATGCTCCACGACAGCCTGACCGGCCTGCCCAACCGCGCCGCCTTCGCCGAGGCGGTCGAGGCGGCCGCGGCGGAGGCCGGGGGCGCCGGTTTCGCGGTGCTCGTGGTCGATCTCATCCGGTTCAGCCGGATCAACGAATGCATGGGGCCGATCGCCGGGGACGAGCTGATCATCACGGTCGCGCGCCGGCTGGTCTCGTCGCTCCGCAGCAACGATCTGCTCGCGCGGATCGGCGGCGACGAATTCGGCATCCTGCTTGCGCTGCGCGACGGCCCGGACGACGCCCTGCACGCCGCGCGCCGCATCCTCGCCGCTTTGTCGACGCCGTTCCGCCTGTCCGAGCTGGAGATCGGCATCGATTGCGCGATCGGCTGCGCGATGATGAGCGACAGCGCGGTCCATTCCGACGAGGTCGTGCGCAACGCCCAGTTCGCCTTGAAGCGGGCGAAGCGCAGCGGCCAGGTCGAGGTCTATCATCCGGGCGAGGCGAATGCGGTGCGGCGCCGCTTCAGCGTCGAGACCGAGCTGCGCCGCGCGATCGAGCGCGACGAGCTCGAGCTGGCGTACCAGCCGGTGATCGATCTGGCGACCGGCGCGGTCAACGGTTTCGAGGCGCTGGCGCGCTGGACCCACGCCGATCGCGGGGTCGTGCAGCCGACCGAGTTCATCGCCGTCGCCGAGGAATGCGGGCTGATCGTCCCGCTCGGCCGTTGGGCGGTCGACGCCGCGCTGCGGACGCTGGCGGAGTGGGATCGGCGCGCCGGGCGCGAGGTGCCGATCCACATGGCGGTCAATCTGTCGGCGGTCCAGCTCGTGCGCGACGATGTCGCGCCGATGGTCGCCGCCGCGCTCGCCACGCACCGGGTCGGCGGCAGGCGGCTGATCCTCGAGCTGACCGAAAGCGCGATCGTCCAGGATCCCGAACGCGCCACGCGCACCCTCCAGGCGCTCAAGGAGCTCGACGCCAGCGTCGCGATGGACGATTTCGGCACCGGCTATTCGAGCATGGCCTATCTCCAGCGGCTGCCGATCGACATCCTCAAGATCGATCGCAGCTTCGTCACCGACATGCTCGCCGATCGCGACAAGGTGGCGATCGTCCGCGCGGTCCTCGGCCTCGCCGATGCGCTCGGCATGTCGACCACCGCCGAAGGCGTCGAGACGATGCAATTGGCGCAGACGCTCGGCGCGCTCGGCTGCAACCACGGCCAGGGCTTCCACTTCGCCGAGCCGATGAAGAGCGCCGCCGCCTTCGCCTATCTCGCCTCGCGCAGCGCCTGAGCCACCGCCGCCTCGGCGATCGCGCGGGTGCGCGCTTCGCCGGGGAATCCTTCCGCCACCCACTGCCGCTCGATCGCCTGCAACGTCGCGGCCACCGTCGGGCCCGACGCCAGCCCCATCGCCACGAGCGCGCCGCCGCCGACCGCGAGACGCGGCCGCTGCCAGCCGTCGAGCCGGCGCCACGCCGCGGCGACGGCGGCATCGGCGGCATCGCTCAGCAGCAATTGATCGAGCGCGGCCTCGGCGCCGCTGAAGAAGGCACGCGCCAAAATGTCGTCCGCCGCGGGCGGCGTCGCGGCCAGCGCGAGCCGCTTGCGCGCCGCCTTCGACAGCTTGAGCCGCGCGCCGGCCGCGGCCGCGGCGGCGGCGTCGGGCAGGAGCGCGGCGAGTCGGCGCAGCGGCGCGGCGGGAATGCCCAGCGCCGTCTCGCGGCGCACCGTCCGCGCCAGCCGTTCGCCGCCGGCCGCGTCGATCTCGGGCAGCACCGGGGCGAGGATCGCCCGATCGAGCATCAAAGCGATCGTCGGCGCGGGATCGGCCACGCCGAGCAGCTTGAGCAGCTCGTCGGCGATCCGCTCGCGCGACAAGGCCATCAGGTCGTTGGCGCGCGCGGCGCACGCCGCCAAGGCCGCGGGATCGGGCAGGTCGCGGCCGAAGCGCGCATGAAAGCGGAAGAAGCGCAGGACGCGCAGATGGTCCTCGGCGATGCGCTGCAGCGGATCGCCGATGAAGCGCACGGTTCGCTCCTTCAGATCGGCCAGGCCGCCGAAATAATCGAACAGCGCGCCGCTCGCGGGATCGGCCGACAGCGCGTTGATCGTGAAGTCGCGCCGCGCCGCGTCCTCGCGCCAGTCGTCGCTGTAGGCGACCGTCGCGTGCCGTCCGTCGGTCGCCACGTCGCGGCGCAGCGTGGTGACCTCGACCGGGCCGTCGGGCAGCACGGCGGTGACGGTGCCGTGCGCGATGCCCGTGGGCACCGCCTTGAGCCCGGCGTCGCGGATCCGCGCCGCCACCTCGTCGGGCCGCAGCCGCGTGGCGAGATCGATGTCGTAGACCGGCAGATCGAGCAGCGTGTCGCGCACCGCCCCGCCGACGAAGCGGGTCGCGCCGCGATCGGCGTCGAGCGCGGCGAGCAGCCGGTCGAGCCCGTTTCGCCCGCGCCAGGCGCCGTCGGGCAGCCGCTCAGCCATAGGCCAGCCGCCGGCCGAGGTTGATGATCATCGCCGCGGTCGCGCCCCAGATCCGCCGATCCTGCCAGACGATCTCGAAATAGCGCCGCTCGCGCCCCTGCCACTCGATCGCCTGCTCGATATGGTTGGCCGGCTCGAGCACGAACGACAGCGGCACCTCGAACAGCTCGGCGACCTCGGCGTCGTGCGGCGTCAGCGTCAGATCGGGCGGAACGACGCCGAGCACGGGGATCACCTCGAAGCCGGTCCCCGTGCGGTAGCGGTCGGCGATGCCGACGACGTCGACGAGGCTGCGATCGAGCCCGATCTCCTCCTCCGCCTCGCGCAGCGCCGCGGCGATCGGGCCGTCGTCGTCGGGATCGATCCGCCCGCCGGGAAAGGCGACCTGCCCGGCATGGCGGCGCATGGTCTCGTTGCGGCGCGTCAGGATCAGCGTCGGATCGGGACGATCGACGACCGCGACGAGCACGGCGGCCGGCATCAGCGTCTCGTCCGCGTCGAGGACCAGGCCGCCGGCGTCGCCTTCGAGCAGGATCGTCCGGCGTGCGCCGCTCTCGGCGAGCGCGTGGCGCAGTCGCTCGGCCAGCGTCATCAGCCCGCGTCCATCGCGAAGAAAGCGCCGTCGCTCCACAGCCCGAGCGGGTCGCCGTCCTCGTCCAGCGCGAGCGCCGCCAGCTCGTAATAGACCGGCCGGGCGATCAGCGCGTCGAGCCCTCCGCGCACGCGCAGCAGCGGATGCGGGCCTTCGGCGGTCTCGTCGAAACGCAGCGGATGCGCGGCCGAGGCGACCACCAGATCGCCGGTGTTGAGGCGGAACGCCAGCCGCCGCGCCGGGCCTGCGCCCTCGCTCGCCAGCTCGACCGCGACGAACGGCGCATCGTCGACCGCGATCGCCAGCTTCTCGGCGGGCGTGACCAGGACATGGCTGCCGTCGTCCTCGCGCCGCAGGATGCTCGAGAACAAGCGGACCATCGCCGGGCGCCGGATCGGCGCGCCCTCGTGGAACCAGGTCCCGTCGCGCGCGATGCGCATGCCGCTGTCGCCGCAATGCGCCGGGTGCCATTGCTCGACCGGCGGAATCTGGCCTTCGCCGGCGAGCGAAGCGATCTCGGCGAGGCTGAGGCCGGCGAGGTCGGCGGGCGGCGGGGCGCTGGGCATCGTCTGCGATTAGACCATGCGCGGCGCGACTTGAAGCGTCACCGACGCGGCGCGAGCACGCCTTCGGCCGGCAATGCCTGCCCGTCGCCCAGCCGCGCGAGCAGGCGGTGCCGCTCGACCGGCCCCGGCACTTCCCAGCGCTGCGTCGGCACGGCGGCGAAGCCGAACAGCCGGTCATAATATTCGGGATCGCCGATCAGCACCGCGGCATGCTCGCCCGCGGCGTCGAGCGCGGCGAGCGCATGGCCGGTCAGCGCCTTGCCGATCCCTTCCTGCTGCCGATCGGGGTGCACCGCGATCGGGCCGACCAGGATCAGCGGCGCCGGCGGCCCGTTCGGCGGAATCAGCGCGATCGGCCAGCTTTGCAGCGTGGCGACCAGCGCGCCGCCATCGAACGCGGCGAACGACAGCGCGGGCAGCGGGGCAAGCCCTTCGCGCAGCCGATAGGCGGTGCGCTGCCGCCGATCGGCGCCGAACGCGGCGTCGAGCAGGGCCTCGACCTCCTGCGGGTCGGCATCGGCAATCGGCTGGAACCTGATCATGGCCCGCCCTCCCGGCGCGGTCGGCGGCCCTTAGCGGCCCGGTCGCGGATTCCCAATGCTTATCCACAGGCTTGCGGGAAAAGCCTGTGGATGAAAACGGTATGGCCGCAGCTTTGGTCCAGGGCGCGCGGCTTGCCCGCTTTTCGGGCAGCGGCTAGGGCCAGATCGTCTCAGGTGGAAGCGCCCTGCGCTTCCGCCGAAGGCGTGAATCAGGCTCTGCCAAGGTCTGGAGCCTTAGTCTTGCGAAGGGGCCTGCGTGGACGATCTTCTCCAGCTCGAAGTGTCCGACGTCGAGGTCGCGGTGCTGGCTGCGGTCAGCGTGCGTTCGATGTCGCCGG
>CAXTMX010000039.1:0-22575 GCA_964245585.1 uncultured Sphingomonadaceae bacterium
GAGCCATTCTCCATCTTCGCCCATCATCATTCTCGCGCATCTGCGCTGCAAGGCTGCGCGCGGCGAGGACATAAGCCGGGCCGCCGCACACCGTCCACGCCTGCGGCAGCCGGAGCCGCGGGATCGATCGCAGCGCGGGGTGGGCAAGCATCTCGGTGCCGCGGTCGGCAATCCGATCGGTACGGTTCTCCACGATGAGGTAATCGGGCCGCGCCGCCACCATCTGCTCGATCGACAGCGAGGACAGCGCCGGCCGGCCGAGCAGCGTGGCGAGATTGCGCAGGCCGACGCGGCGCATCAGATCGTCGACGAGCGTGCCGCTGCCGGTGAGATATCCTCGCCGCTGATAGAAGGCGGCCACCGGGGCGCCGGCGGTGCGCGGCACGCTGGCCAGCGCTGCGTTCATCTGGGTGATGAGCGCCGCTCCGCGCTCGGGGCGACCGACCGCCGTGGCGACCAGACGGATCTGGGAAACGATATCGCGATAGCTTTCGGCAGGTGGAAGATCGAGCATGCGCAACGGCTTGCCGGCGAGCATACGCGTGGTGTCGAGCCGGCGCGGCGGGATGCCGACGATCAGATCCGGCTGCAGCGCCAGCACCTCCTCGGCCGTGCCGCGCGACACCGGCAGCCGCCGCGCGCGCGCCGCGACCGCCGACATGGCCTTATCGCGCGCGAGCGCGGTCAGCGCCGCGATCTGCCCCGGATCGGCCAAGGCCACGAGATATTGGTCGGCGCATAGATTGAGCGAGACGATCCGCCGCGGCGGCGGCGGCCCCGCTCCCATCACCGCCGGGATGAGCAGGAGCAGGAACAGCGAGCGAAATGTCCTGGCGAGCACGGGCTTCTCAATCGGCGAGGGCGTGGCTAGGGCATGGCGGCAACATCCTTGCGGCACAAGCCGCCGGGCAGACCGATCGCGAAGGGACTTCGCTTGGACCAAGCGCCCGGCCGAGCGATGCTGATCGCCGCACTGCTGCTTCTGCTGGTCGTTGCTGCAGGCCTGTCGCTCGCGATCGGCACCGCGTCGCTGTCGCTTGGCCGGATCGCTGCGGCGCTGAGCGGCGATGGCGATCGCGTCACGCGCACGATCCTGCTCGAGCTGCGTCTGCCGCGCGCGTTGCTCGCGTTGCTCGTCGGCGCGATGCTGGGCACGGCCGGCGCCGCGCTGCAGGGCTATCTGCGCAATCCGCTTGCCGATCCCGGCGTGCTCGGCACGTCGAGCGCCGCCGCGCTCGGCGCGGTGATCGCGCTCTATTTCGGGCTGGCCGCGCTCCACCCTCTCGCGCTGCCCGCGCTCGCCATCGCTGGCGCACTGTTCGCGCTCGCGCCGCTGCTGCTTCTCGCCGGACGGTCGGAAGGCCCGCTGACGTTGATCCTCGCCGGAATCGCGATCGCGTCGCTTGCCGGCGCCGGGATCAGCCTCGCGCTCAACCTCGCTCCCAATCCGTTCGCCGCGGTCGAGATCATGACCTGGCTGCTCGGCTCGCTCGAGGATCGGTCGTTCGGTCACTTGTGGATCGCGCTGCCGTGCGTCGCGCTCGGCCTCGCCCTTTTGCTATGGGACGGACGCGCGCTCGATGCGCTGACGCTCGGCGAGGACGGTGCGCAGGCGCTCGGGGTCGAGCTCGGGCGGGTCCGGCTGCGATTGCTGCTCGGGATCGCGATCGGGGTCGGCGGGGCGGTCGCGGTGGCGGGATCGATCGGCTTCGTCGGGCTGGTCGTGCCGCATCTCGTGCGTCCGTTCACCGATCGATCGCCGTCGGCCGCGCTGCTGCCTTCGGCGCTCGCGGGCGCGGCGCTGCTGACGTTCGCCGACGTCATGGTGCGCCTGATCCCGGCCAGCAGCGAGCTGCGCCTCGGCGTCGTCACCGCCTTCCTCGGCGTGCCGGTGTTCCTCGTCCATCTGCTGCGCGAGCGGCGGCTATGGTGACGATCGCGCTCGATCGCCTGCGCATCGTGCTGGCCGGCAGGCCGGTGCTCGACGACATCACGGCGACGCTCGGCGGCGGTACGTTGGTCGGCGTGATCGGGCCGAATGGCGCCGGCAAGTCGACGCTGGCGCGCGCAATCCTCGGCCTGTTGCCGGTCGCGGGGGGCGCGGTGACGATCGACGGCGCCACTTTGCCGCGCGCCGAGCTGGCGCGGCGGGTCGCCTATCTGCCGCAGGGGCAGACGGTGCATTGGCCCGTGTCGGTCGAGCGGCTGGTCGCGCTCGGGCGGCTGCCGCATCTTGGCCCTTTGTCGCGGATAGGCGCGGCCGATCGCGCCGCGATCGCGCGCGCGATGACGCTGGCCGACGTCGCCTCCCTGCGCAATCGGACGGTGACCGAATTGTCCGGCGGCGAGCGCGCTCGCGCGCTCCTCGCCCGC
This sequence comes from uncultured Sphingomonadaceae bacterium, assembly GCA_964245585.1. Lineage (GTDB taxonomy): Bacteria > Pseudomonadota > Alphaproteobacteria > Sphingomonadales > Sphingomonadaceae > Solisphingomonas. The sequence goes on from CAXTMX010000039.1 coordinate 2,374, forward strand.
GCGCTCGCGGTCGAGGCGCCGGCGCTGATCGCCGACGAGCCGCTCGCCGCGCTCGATCCGGGCCACCAGCTCGAGGTGATGGCGCTGCTGCGGCGCCAGGCGGACGCGGGCGCGCTGGTCGTCGCGATTCTGCATGACCTGACGATGGCCGCGCGCTTCTGCGACCGCCTGCTGCTGCTCGATCGCGGCCGGCTGGTCGTGGACGGCAGCGCCGAAAGCGTGCTGACCGAACAGCGGCTCGCCGATATCTACGGCGTCCGTGCCTGGTTCGGGCACAGCGGTGCGCACCGGCTGATCGTGCCGGTTGACCTCGCCGCCGGTCCGGCCTAGCGGGGCGGCGCGACAGGTTCCCCGGAAACGGGGATCAAAAGGGAACGGGGTTCGATACCCCGGCTGCCCCTGCAACTGTGAGCGGCGAGCCATCGCGCCACACGCCATTGGGACTTCGGTCCTGAGAAGGCGGCGCGAAGGGTTCCCGGCGAAGCATCACTTCGTCGGGGTCCCGAATCGGCGGTGACCCGCGAGCCAGGAGACCTGCCCGTCGCGGTCGTCCTTCGTCCGGCCAGGGTGCGCCGTGCGGACGGGTATGAACCCGAGAGACGGCATCGTTGGCCGCGTTTTCGCGGGCGAGATCGTGCGCCGGTTGCGTCGAGCTTGCCCGGGAACGCGTGGCGGATCATGTCACGAGGGTCATTCAATGCTGAAATCCTGCCTTTTGCCGGGGCTGTTCCTGCTGTCGGCGCCCGCTTTTGCCCAAACGCCCATGCCCGACGCGGGCGCGATCATCGTCACCGCCACGCGCACTCCGACGCCGATCGACCGCGTCGCCTCTTCGATCGCCGTGCTCGACAAGGCGGCGATCGATCGCAGCCAGGCGATCGATGTCGCCGACCTGATCGCGCGCACGCCCGGCGTGACGTTCGCGCGCAACGGCGGCTTCGGCGCGTTCACCGGTGTCAGCATCCGTGGCGCCAACAGCGAGCAGACCGTGGTGGTGATCGACGGGGTCAAGATCAATGACCCCTCGTCGCCCGGCGGCGGGTACGACTTCGCCCACCTGCTCGCCGGCGACGTCAGCCGGATCGAGGTGCTGCGCGGCCCGCAATCGACCTTGTGGGGCAGCCAGGCGATCGGCGGCGTGGTCAACGTCGTCACCGCCGTGCCAACCAAGGCGCTGCAGGGCTCGTTCGACGTCGAAGGCGGCTCGCGCGAGACCGCCAGCGGCCGCGCAGCGATCGGCGGCACCAGCGAGCGGATCGACTGGCGCGTCGCCGGCAACGCCTTCACCACCCGCGGCATCTCCGCGATCGCCCCGCGCTTCGGCGGCTTCGAGAAGGACGGTTATCGCAATCTCGGCGGCAGCGGCCGGCTCAACCTGCGTCTCGCCGAAGGCATCGAGGCCGACCTGCGCGGATATTATTCGCACGGCCGCACCGAATTCGATGCCGGCTTCGGCGCGCCCGACACGCGCGAATACGGAATCAATGCCGAGTGGATCGGCTATGCGGGGCTCAATGTCGCCTTGTTCGACGGGCGGCTGCGGAACCGCGTCGCGCTGACCTATTCCGATATCGATCGCGACTATTACGACCCCGGTTTTCCCGCCGCGAACCGCAAGACCTTCGACGCCGACGGCCACAACCGGCGCTTCGAATATCAGGGCAACCTGACGATAGCGCAGGGTTGGTCCGCGGTGTTCGGAGCGGAAACCGAGAAATCGGCGTTTCGCGCCGCCGCTTTCTCGCCGTTCTTTTTCTCTGCCCCGGCTCGCGGCGACGCAAGGCTCGACAGCTTCTACGCACAGCTCAATGCCGAACCGGCGGCCGGGCTCGCGCTCAACGCCGGCCTGCGCCACGATCACCACGACCAGTTCGGCGGCAAGACGCTCGCCAGTGCGGGTGCGGCCTGGTCGCTCGGCGGTGGCGACACCGTTCTGCGCGCGAGCTACGGCGAAGGCTTCAAGGCGCCGACGCTCTATCAGCTGTTCAGCGAATATGGGAACCGGGCGCTGCGCCCCGAGCAGGCGCACGGCTGGGAAGCCGGGATCGAACAGCGCCTGCTCGATCGCAGGATCGCGCTGTCGCTGACCTATTTCGAGCGAGACACCAAGAACCTGATCGTGTTCGTCGACACCGACGCCCCGCCGTTCGGCCAATATGCCAGCGTCGCGCGCGCGGAGGCGCATGGGATCGAGGCCGGCGCCTCGGCGGAGCTCGGCGCGCTGGCGCTGTCGGGCAACGCCACCTGGACCGCGACCGAGGATCGCTCGCCCGGGCTCAATTTCGGCAACGATCTCGCCCGACGGCCGCGTCACACGGCCAATGCGGACGCGAGCTACCGATGGGACTTCGGGCTGACGACCGGCATGGCGGTGCGTTATGCCGGCCGCTCGTTCGACAATGCCGCGAGCGCGTTCGGCGGACAAAACCGGCTCGACGATTATGTGCTGATCGACCTGCGCGGGGAATATTCGGTGGCGGAGCGCTTCACTCTGTTCGCCCGGGTCGAGAATCTGTTCGACGAGCAATATGAGACGGCGCGGAGGTACGGATCGATCGGGCGCAGTTTCTACGGCGGGGTCAGAGGGCGATTCTAAAGCCCTTTTCGTTCGCCCTGAGCCTGTCGAAGGGCTTCTCTCCTACCGAGCAAGAAAAATGCTTCGACAGGCTCAGCACGAACGGTTTTATGGGCTGACTAGCCCCCCACCAGCGCCCCGTGGCAATGCTTGTACTTGCGCCCCGATCCGCACGGGCAAGTCGCGTTGCGGCTGACCTTGCCTTCCCACGCGCTCGGATCGCCGAGCGTCGCGGCGGCCTGCCGCCGCGGCAGGCGGGTCGTCACCAGGCCCAGATCGCCGCCGTCGATGTCGAAACTGTCATCCTCGCCGGTCAGCGGATCAAGATGGCTGGTGAACAAGCTCGGCATTTCGGGCAGCGCCTCGGGCTGCGCGCTGAACTGGGCGTGCGCGAGCATGCGCGTGACATCCTCGCGAATCGCGCTCAGCATCCGCTCGAACAGCGCGAACGCCTCCTGCTTATATTCGTTGATCGGCGTTTTCTGCGCATAAGCGCGCAGATGGATCACCTGGCGCAGCGCATCGAGCGTCGCCAGATGCTCCTTCCAGTGATGATCGAGCGACTGGAGCAGCACGCTCTTCTCGATCTGCTTCCATTGGTCCGGATCGATCGCGGCAGACTTGGTGTCGACCGTCTCGTTCGCGGCGACGCGCACGCGCTCCTCGATCGTCTCGGGATCTACCGCATCCTCCTGGAGCCACTCGTCGATCGGCGGCGCGAGCCCGAACGTATCGGTCAGCCGCGCCTTCAATCCGGCGATGTCCCACTGCTCGGGGTAGCTCCCGTGCGGGCAAGCGTCGGCGACCATGCCGTTGACCGTCTCAGCGCGCATGTCGATCACGACGTCGTCGACCGCGTCGGCATCCATGATGTCGGCGCGCTGCTCGTAGATCACCTTGCGCTGGTCGTTCATGACGTCGTCATATTCGACGACCTGCTTACGGATGTCGTAATTGCGCGCCTCGACCTTCTTCTGCGCGGTCTCGATCGCCTTCGAGATCCACGGCGAAATTATCGCCTCACCGTCCTGCAGGTTCTTGTTCATCATCTTGGCGAACATCGTCTGCGGGCCGAAGATGCGCAGCAGATCGTCGTCGAGGCTGAGATAGAAGCGGCTGAGGCCCGGATCGCCCTGCCTGCCCGAACGGCCGCGCAGCTGATTGTCGATCCGGCGGCTCTCGTGGCGCTCGGTGCCGAGCACGAACAGCCCGCCGGCGCCGAGCACCGCCTCGCGCTCCTCGGCGATCTCGGCGGCGACCTTCTCGGCGCGCTCGTCATATTCGGGGGTACCCGCGACGAGCTCGGGATATTCGTCGAGCATGCGGAAATCGAGATTGCCGCCGAGCTGGATGTCGGTGCCGCGCCCGGCCATGTTGGTGGCGATGGTCACCGCGCCGAAGCGGCCCGCCTGCGCCACGATGTGCGCCTCCTGCTCGTGGTAGCGCGCGTTCAAGACCTTGTGCTCGACGCCTTCGCGGGTGAGGAATTCGGACAGCAGCTCCGATTTCTCGATCGACACCGTGCCCACCAGGATCGGCTGGCCGAGCGCCGACTTCTCCTGGATCGCCTTGGTGATCGCACCGAACTTGTCCTCGAGATTCTTGTAGAATTCGTCGTCCTCGTCGATCCGCAGCACGCCCACGTTGGTCGGGATGCTGACGACATTCATCTTGTAAATCTCGAAGAACTCGGCGGCCTCGGTCGCGGCGGTGCCGGTCATCCCGCCAAGCTTGGGGTACATGCGGAAATAGTTCTGGAATGTGATCGAGGCCATCGTCTGGTTTTCCGGCTCGATCTGGACCCGCTCCTTCGCCTCGACCGCCTGATGGAGCCCGTCGGACCAGCGCCGTCCGTCCATCATCCGGCCGGTGAACTCGTCGATGATGATGACCTTGCCGTCCTTGACGATATAATCGATGTCGCGCTTGAAGATCACGTTCGCGCGCAGCGCCTGGTTGAGGTGGTGGACGACCTGGGTGTTCTCGATGTCGTAGAGATTGGCGCCCTCGAGCAGCCCGGCCTCCTCGAGCATCCGCTCGAACCGCTCGGTGCCGTCCTCGGTCAGGATCACCGATTTCTGCTTCTCGTCGAGCTCGTAATCCTCGGGCACCGCCTGCTTCACCAGCGCGTCGACCGACTTGTACAGCTCGGACTTGTCGTCGGTCGGGCCGGAGATGATCAGCGGCGTGCGCGCCTCGTCGATCAGGATCGAATCGACCTCGTCGACGATGCCGAAAGCGAACGGCCGCTGGACCATCTGCGCCCGGTCGTATTTCATATTGTCGCGCAGATAATCGAAGCCGAACTCGTTGTTCGTGCCGTAGGTGATGTCGGCGGCATAGGCCGCGCGGCGCTCATGATCGTCGATGTTGGGGACGATCACGCCCACCGTCAGCCCGAGAAAGCGGTAGATCCGCCCCATCCACTCGGCATCGCGCCGCGCGAGATAGTCGTTTACCGTGACGACATGGACGCCGGTGCCGGGCAGCGCGTTGAGATAGACCGCGAGCGTCGCCACCAGCGTCTTGCCCTCGCCGGTGCGCATCTCGGCGATCTCGCCGCGATGGAGGACGATGCCGCCGACCATCTGGACGTCATAGTGACGCTGCCCGATCACGCGCCGCGCCGCCTCGCGCACGGTGGCGAACGCCTCGGGCAGAATGTCGTCAAGCGTGTGACCGTCGGCCAGCCGCCCGCGGAAGATCGCGGTCTGGCCCTGCAATTCTTCGTCGGTCATCGCCGAGATGGTCGACTCGAACCTGTTGATCCGCTCGACGATCGCGCCGAGCGACTTGACGTAGCGATCGTTGGACGAACCGAAGATGGCCTTGGCGATGCCGCCGAGCATAAGCGTTCCTTGGACATGCGCGCGCGGGCAAGCGGTTTTCCGGCCCGCGCGACGTGACGGCGAGATAGGTGTCGACGTGGCTTACGTCAATTGAGCGGCCTCTCGGGAAGAGGGCTTCCCGGTCATGCCGTCGCGCTCTATTGCGCCGGCCCATGAACCGTTCGCCCTTGGCCACCCCTTTCCCCGCGCTTCCGCCGGTCGCCGGCGTCCGTGGAGCGGTGGCGCGGGCGGGCTATAAAGCATGGGATCGGTGCGACCTGACCTATGTCGCGCTCGACGAGGGCACGGCGGTCGCCGGCGTGACGACCACGAGCGCCTGCCCCTCGCCCGAAGTCGAATGGTGCCGCGCGGCACTGCCGCTCGGGCGCGCGCGGGCGCTGGTGGTCAATGCCGGCAACTCGAACGCGTTCACGGGACAGCGCGGACGCGCGGCGGTCGAGGCGATCGCCGCGCGGGTGGCGGGCGCGGTCGGCTGCGCGCCGTCGGACGTGTTCGTCGCCTCGACCGGCGTGATCGGCGTGCCGCTGCCGATCGACAAGGCCGAGGCGGGGATCGACGCAGTGCTCACTGCTCCTCAGGCGAGCTGGGAGGAAGTCGCCGTAACCATTTCCACCACCGACACATTCTCCAAGGGGGCGGTGGCGCGAGCGGTGGTCGACGGGCGCACCGTGACCCTGGTGGGAGTGATCAAGGGCTCGGGTATGATCGCGCCCGACATGGCGACGATGCTCGGCTTCATCTTCACCGATGCCGCAGTCGAGCCGGCGTTCCTGCAACGCGCGCTCACCGACGCCAACGCTGCGAGCTTCTCTTGCATCACCGTCGACAGCGACACTTCGACCTCGGACACGGTGCTGGCCTTTGCGACGGGCAAGGCCGGCAACGCCCCCCTCGCCTCGCCCGACGATCCCGGTGCCGATGCTTTCTGCGCCGCGCTCGCCGACCTGTGCCTTCAACTGGCGCACCTCGTGGTGCGCGATGGCGAGGGCGCGACCAAGTTCATCGAGGTGGCGGTCCAGGGCGCATCGTCGGACGCGAGCGCGCGCCGGATCGCGCTGTCGATCGCCAATTCTCCCTTGGTCAAGACCGCGATCGCCGGCGAGGACGCCAATTGGGGCCGGGTGGTGATGGCGGTGGGCAAGGCCGGCGAGCCGGCGGAGCGGGACAAGCTCGCGATCCGCTTCGGCGGGACCCAGGTCGCGCGCGACGGTTTCGCGGTCGCCGGCTATGACGAGGCGCCGGTCGCGGCGCACCTCAGGGGCAGCGAGATCGAGATCGGCGTCGACTTGGGGCTGGGCTCGGGCCGCGCGACAGTATGGACCTGCGATCTGACCCACGGCTACATCTCGATCAACGCGGATTACCGCAGTTGACCCACGCCCTCGACCGCGCCGTGGCCGCGCTGATGCGCGAAGTCGCTGGCGAGATCATGCTGCCGCGCTTCCGCGATCTCGCCGCGCACGAAATCATGGAGAAGGAGCCGGGCGATCTCGTCACCGTGGTCGATCGCGAATCCGAGCTGCGGCTGGCGGAAGGGCTCGCATCGATCCTGCCCGAGGCGCGGATAGTCGGCGAGGAAGCGGCCGCGGCCGACGGCACGTTGCTCGATGGGCTCGATCGCGGAGCGGTGTGGATCATCGATCCCCTCGACGGCACCGCCAATTACGCCGCCGGCCGCGCGCCGTTCGCGATCATGATCGGGCTGGTCGCCGACGGCGCGATCGAGGCGGGCTGGATTCTCGACCCGCTGAGCGGCCGCCTGTGCCACGCCGCGCGCGGCGGCGGCGCATTCATCGACGGCGAACCGGTTTCGGCGCGCAGCAGCGGCGCAGCACCGCCGATCGCAGCGCTTGCCACGCGCTTCCTGCCCCCTGAGGTGCGCGGCGATTTTGAGGCGCGCAGCGCGGGCAGGTTCACCTTGGCGGAAATTCCCGGCTGCGCGGGCGAGCAATATCCGCGCGTCGTGCTCGGCCAGAACGATCTCGCCTTGTTCTGGCGCGCCTTGCCATGGGATCACGCGCCGGGAGCGCTGTTTCTCGAAGAGTCCGGTGGTCGCCTCGCGCGATTCGACGGATCGCCCTACCGCGTGGCATCGCGCGAGAAGGGCTTGCTCGCCGCCGCGTCGCCCGCGCTGTGGAACGCAGCGGCGGCAATGCTCTTCAGCTAAAGCTCACCCTCCAGCCATCCCTTGAGCTGGCTCTTCGGCGCTGCGCCGACTTTCGTCGCGGCGGGAGCGCCGTCCTTGAACAAGATCATCGTCGGGATGCCGCGCACGCCATATTTCGCGGGCGCGTCGGGATTTTCGTCGATGTTGAGTTTGGCGATGGTCACTTTCTCGCCAAGCTCGTCGGACAGTTCCTCAAGGCTCGGCCCGATCATCTTGCACGGGCCGCACCATTCCGCCCAGAAATCGACAAGCACCGGCCCGGACGCGCCGAGCACGTCGCTCTGGAAGCTCGAATCGGTGACTTTCTTGGTGGCCATCGCGGCTGACTCCTTCGTTCTTACGCTGATGTAGTGGAGAGGATGCCGGGCCTCAACGGCTGTCGGCCAAGCTTTGCTCCAGCGGCGCGAAGCCGGGCTTGTGCGCAGCCAGCACCGCGGCATCGAGCGCGATCAGCCGCGGGCCGGCAGTGTAGAGCAGCCCCGCCTCGATCCGCCGGCCGGGGAAGATCGCCGCCAGCGCGGCGGCATAGGCCGCCATCTGCCGCAAGTGATGCTCAGGGGCCGCGCGGGCATCGGCGGGCACACGGAGGCCGGTCTTGAAATCGACCAGCCGGACGACATTCTCGCCGACGTGAAGGCGATCGACGGTGCCGGCGATCACCTCGCCGTCGACCACCGCGGCGATCGGCGCCTCGGCCAGGCCGTCGGGCGCGAACACGTCGGCGAAGTCGGGGTGCTCGATGATCGCGCAGGCATCGGCGGCCAAGGCCGCGCGCGCCGCCGGGTCGTCCACCCCGGCCGCGCGTTCGAGCCAGCGCTCCGCGGCGGCCGCGCGTCGCTCGGGCGCGATCGCCGGCAGCCGCTCGAACAGCCCATGGAGCAGCTTGCCGCGCCGCGCCGCCTGCGCCACCGCCGGCGAGGAAGGCGGCTCCGCCACAGTGTCTTGCCCGAGCGACGACGGGGCGAGCGGGCGCGGCGGGCGCGCTTCGGCCGGCGCGGCACGATACAGCCACTCGGGCGCCGGGAGCGGCGCGAGCGCCGTGCGGAGCCGTTCGCGCGGGCGGGGCGCGGCAGTTGCGCCCTCCCCGACAAAGTGGCGGGCACCGCCCCAGATTGGGTCCGTGCTCCATTCGGCGCCCAGCGCCGCCAGCGCCGCATCGACCGTTTGATACCAGCTCTCCGCTGGCGGGACGCCCTTGGCGCGTGTACCGAGCGCGCCGGCGATCACCAGTCGCTCTTCCGCCCGGGTCAGCGCGACGTAGAGCAAGCGCCAATGCTCCTCGCGCTCCAGCCGCTCGGCGGACGCGAGGGCGGCATCGAATGGGGCGAACCGCTCCTCCCGGCGCGGCCGGAATATCGGAACCGCCAGGCGCCCTTCGCCAGGCTCCCAAGACAGGGTCGAGCGGCGCTGCAGCGTTGGATCGCCGGTGGCGTCGGCCAGGATGACGAGCGGCGCCTGGAGGCCCTTCGCGCCGTGGACGGTCATCACCCGCACCGCGTCGAGCGGCGCCGAGGGATCGCGCTTGATATCGACCTCGCCGCGATCGAACCAATCGAGGAAGATCTGGAGCGACGGCGGCGACTCGGATTCGAAGCGCAATGCGGCGGCGATCAGCTCGTCGATCGGATCGCGTGCCTCAGTGCCCAGGCGGCGGAGCAGCTTGCGGCGCCCGTCGAGCGGCCCCGACAGGATCGCCTCGAGGAAACGATGCGGCGTGGTGAAGTCGGCGGCGGCGAGCAATGCGGAGAGCGCCTCCACCTCGGACGCACTGGCAGCATCGTCGCGCAACGCGCTCCACAGGCTCGCTTTCCGGCCATAGGCCACCGCGAACAGCCGCTCCTGGCTGAAGTCGAACAAGGGCGAGACGAGCAGGCTCGCGAGCACCAGATCGTCGTCGGGCTGGAGCACGAAGCGGATCGCAGCGAGCAGGTCGCGCACCGCCAGCGGCGCGTCGAGCCGGAGGCGATCGACGCCGGCGACCGCCACGCCCTCGGCGTGCAGCCGCGCGACGATCAGCGACGCGAGGTCGCCGCGCTTGCGCACGAGGATCAATATGTCCTCGGGGCGAAGCAGGCGGCCGCGGCTGGCGAGGAACGGCGGGTCGGCCAGCCACCGGCGGACCTGCCGCGCGAGCGTGGTCGCGAAGCCGCGGGTGGCGTCGTCGATCCAGCCTTCCTCGCCCGCCTCCTCGTCGTCGGCGGTCGCCGCCGAGAAGGGCCGCCACAGCGTCACGGTGCCCGGGCGCGCGGCATGGGCGGTGGCGTGCGGCGGGGTATGCTCGTCGATGCCGAAGCGCTCGGGGCCGAGATCGGCGAGCACTCGATCGACCAGCGCCAGGATCGGCGGCGACGAGCGGAACGAGCGATCGAGCGACAGATGGAGTATTTCCTGCTCCGCCTCCTCCGCCCGGCGGGTGAACGCGTCGTGCGCCGCGCGGAACGCCGCGGGATCGGTGCCCTGGAAGCCGAAGATCGCCTGCTTGAAATCGCCGACGCTGAAGATCGTGCGATGGATTCCCCCGCGCGCGCCTTCCCCGGCAAAGAACTCTCCCGCGAGCGCGGCGACGATCGCCCATTGCTGGGCATTGGTATCCTGCCCCTCGTCGACCAGGATATGATCGGTCGCCTGATCGAGCTTGTAGCGCACCCAGTCGCCCATGCCGTCGGTCTCGAGCAGCGCGACGGTGTGCCGGATCAGATCGTCGAAATCGACCCGGCCGGCGGCGCGCTTGGTATCTCGATAGGCGCGCGCATAGGCCTGGCCGGCGCGCAATCCCGCGGCGAGCAGGCGCGCGAGCTCGGCCTTGGTGCGAAGTTCGAGCAGTGCGCGGCACGCGTCGCCAAGGCGGGTCGCGTGGCCCGCATAGTCCTCGTCCTGCGGCGCGTGTCCCTTGGCGAACGAGCGCGGATCGCCGCTCTTCGTCGCCCACACGCCATGCAGTTCGTGAAGCATCGCCGCACGCTCCTCGCGCGATCCCCCCAGCCAGCGCGTGATCGTGCCGTGGCGCTCGATCCCGGCCTTGGTCGCCCACGCCGCGTTGGCTTCGGCAAGCCGGCCGAGCGTGGCGCAATCGAAGCTGTCGTCATGGCAGCGGCGGGCGAGCTCGGCCTCGACATCGCCGTCGGGCACGCCGAGCGTGCGGCGCAGCTGCGCCTCGATCCCCTGCCCCAGCGCCGCCATGGCGTCGGGCGCGCGCGCGCACGCCATGAGGAAGCGCTGCGCCGCATCCTCGCCGAGCCGCCGGCTGAGCGCCTGGGCGTCGCGGATCAGCGCGAGATCGCCGCCGCTCTCGGCCTCTACCAGCAGTTCGGCCAGCGTCGCGCGCGCGAGCGTCGCCGCCTCGCGGTCCTCGAGCGGGCGGAAGCCGGGAGCGAGCCCGGCCTCGCTCGGAAAACCGGCGAGCAAGGTCTGACAGAAGGCGTGGATCGTCTGGATGCGCAGGCCCCCGGGCACATCGAGCACGCTGGCGAACAAGGTGCGCGCACGATCCACCGCGTCCGGGCCGTAATCCTCGCCGAGCGCCCGCAGATCGCCGGCGAGATCGGCGTTCGACCGTCGCACCCAGCTCGCCAGCCGCTGGTGGACGCGCTCGGCCATCTCGGCCGCGCCCGCTTTCGTGAACGTCAGGCATAGGATCGACGACGGGGCGACGCCGCTGAGCAGCAGGCGCAGCACGCGCGCGGACAGGACGTGCGTCTTGCCGGTGCCCGCCGAGGCCGACAGCCAGATCTGCGCGGCCGGATCGGACGCGCGCAGCTGCTCGCCGAACAGCGGCTTGAGGGGGACGAGCCGGCTCATCGCGGCGCCTCGCGGCCGTACCATTCGTCGAGACGCATCAGCTGGTCGTAATCCGGGTAAGGCGCATATTCGGGCTTGAGCTTGGCGGTGAACGGCTCGCTCCCCGTCAGCCAGCGCGCGGCGGCATTGGCCAGCGAACGCGCGGCGTGCGCGGTGAAATCCTCGGGCGCGACCGCGGCGGTGCGGCCCTCGACCGGGCTCTTGACGAAGCCCAGCGTGCCCTTCGGATCGCGCGCCAGCGACCAATATTCGAACGCCTCGGGCCGGCCGGCGACGCCGGCGAACCCGCCCGCCTCGGCGATCGCGCCGAGCAGTCCGAGCTGGAGCGAGAAGCCCTCCGCCACCTGCCGCGCGGTCGGCGGCTGGCCGGTCTTGTAGTCGACAATCGCGAGACCGCCGTCCGGCAGCCGATCGATCCGGTCGGCCCGGCCATGCACCTCGATCCCGCCGATCCGCGCCATGCCCGCGATCTCCGCCACCAGCGGCACGCGACCCTGGCGCTGATCGTCGCGTACCCGCTCGGCGATCCAGGCGATCGCCTCCATCAGCCGCGGCGTCCACAGCGCGCGCACCACCGGATGCGTGTCGGTCTGCTCGAGCAAGGCGCGCGCGCGCGGCTCGAGCCGATCGGGATCGCAGCCGTCGCGCTTCATCCATTGCTCGAGCACGAGATGAACCGCGCTGCCGCGCCACGCCGGGCCGGGATCGGCGTCGACCGCATCCCACGGGCTCAGGCGGAGGATCGCGCTGGCATAGAAAGCGAACGGATCGGCCTGGAGCCGGTCGAGCGCGGTCACGGTGATGCCGCGCGGGCGCGCCGCGAGCGGCGGCGCCGGCTTGGGGCGCTCGGCGGGCCGGAAATCGATCGGCTGATCGATCTGCCGCGCCCAGCCGCGCAGCGTGGCGGCGCGCGTCACGCCCCCGGTCATCGCCTCGAGCCGCAGCCAGAAGCGCGAGGCGATCGCGGGCGCGCGGTCGTCGCGGCGCGCGCGGGTGACGAGAACCTGCGGCGCGCCGAGGCCGGACGCGAACTCGTGCGCCTCGATCCCGATCCGCCGCTCGAGACCGGGCAGGCCAAGCTCGGCGCGGATGCGCGGGCTGAGCCACGGATCGGGCGCGGGCGCGGCCGGCCACACGCCCTCGTTGAGTCCGCCGAGCACCATCAGATCGGCCTGCTGCAGCCGCGCCTCGATCAGCCCCCAGATGAAGATGCGCGGATGCCCGCCCTGCGGCGGGCGGACCGCGACCTCGTCGAGCAGGGTGCGCAGCAGCGGGCCGATGGTCTCGGGCTGGATCTCGGCAGGGCCGAGGGGCGCTGTGGCTTCGAGCGCCTCGATGAGGGTCGAGGCCGCGCGGCCGGCCGAGCCGGACCAGGCGGCGTCGCCGGCGAGCGTGGTGGCGGTTTCGCGCAGCGCGGCGAGGAGTGAAAGAACTTCGTTTGTCCCCTCTTCCCACTCTCCGTTCGTGTCGAGCGAAGTCGAGACACGTCGCGTCCGGCTCACGTCCCTCGACCTCGCTCGGGACGAACGGTTGGTGAAAGCATTATCGAGGGGCTGGAGAAGAGGCAGGATCGAGCGCCACCAGCTGACGACCGATTCCGAGCTGCTTCCCTCCAGGTGGAGCGTCAAGCCCTCCAATCCCGCCGGCGGACGCGGCCCGCGCAGCGCGCGATCGAGCGCGCGCACGCCCGCGAGCCACGCGACCCGCTCCTCGCCGAACCGCACGAGCGGATGCTTGAGCAGCGCCAGCAGCGCGACCGGGGCGAAGCGCTCCGCCGCCGCCTGCGCCAGCGCGAGCAGGAGCGTGCCGGGCGGCTCGGATGAGAGCGGACGCCCGGCGCTGTCGTCGGCATCGACCCGCCACCGCCGCAGATGCGCCGACACGCGCCGCGCCAGCGCGCGATCGGGCGTGACCAGCGCGGCCGTGCGTCCCGGCGTCTCGATCGCCTCGCGCAGCGCGAGCGCGATCGCCTGGGCCTCCTCGGCGGGCGTCGCCAGCGCGATCGCGCGGATTCCCGACAGGCGGCGCTCGCGCGGCGGCAGCCGTTGCCATTTGCCGGTGAATTCCGCCGGCGCCATGGCATTGGCGATCGCCCGGCTGCGCACGGCGGGCGCGCGCACCCCGCCGCCCGGGCCCCACTCGCGCACCTCGCCGCGACCGACGCCGATGCGGTCGAGCAGCAGCTTGGGCTGGAACTGCGGATGCGTCTCGATGCTCCGGCGGCGGCGTCCGGTCTCCGGATCGGGCTCGTGCGGGCCAAGCGCGCGCCATTCGGCCTCGGCCATCGCAACGTCGAGCCCGGGCAGCACGACCGTGCCCGCGGCAAGGCGCGACACGGTGCGCAACAGCCCGGCGACCGCGCCGCCGCTTTGCGTGACGCCGGCGGCGACGACGAAACCTTGGGGCGGCGTCTCGCGCCAGCGGCGGGCGATGGCGCGCAGCAGGCGATTCTGCCGCTCGATCCGGTCGATCCGGCCGAGCGCGCGCAGCTCGCCCGGCCAGCGCTCGAGCACGATCCGCAGCACGTCGAGCGATTTCTGCCAATGAATCGACAGCTCGGGCGCGACCGCCAGTTCGGCGAGCGCGGACGGAGCGATCTCCTCGACGAGCAATTGATCGAGCGTACGGGCGAGCTCACCGGCCAGCCGCACCGCCTCGGCGGCGTCGACCGGGTGCCCCGCGCGCGCGCGCTCTTGCCCGACCAGCCGGGCGAGGATCATCCGCCGCGCCATGGGATCGATGGCGGGGGGAATATCGTCCCCGCCGATCGGATCGAGCGCGGCGCCGGCCTCCTCATCGAGGTCCCCGACAGGCACGAGCCGCGGCAGCAGCAGGCCGTCGGCCGCGCGGCGGACGAATGCGTCGGAGATCGCGCGTGCGGCGCGTCCGTTAGGCACGAGGACCAGCCCGCGGGCGAGCGCGAGCGGATCCCCGGCGTGACGGCGCAGCAGACCTCCGGCGAGCGCGTCGGCGAAAGCCCGGTGCGGCGCGATGGTATAGACCGCGGGTCCACCGCCCCCGTTTGCGGCCTCAGCCATGCGCCAGCATCGCCTCGACCACCGGGATGGCCGCCGGCGTGCCGACGTCGAACCACAGGCCCTGGTGGGCCAGCCCGAACGCGCGGCCGGCGGCGATCGCTTTGTCCCATAGCAGGTTGGTCGAGAACGGGCCGGCGGGAGCATCGTCGAGCAGGCGCGGCGCTACCAACTGGACGCCGGTATAGACGAACGGCGCGACGCGGCCGGGCTTGCGCCGCGCGAGGCGGCCGATCGCGTCCATGTGGAAGTCGCCGCGGCCGTGGTGGCAATGGGCGCGCGCCAGCGGCACGACCAGCAGCAGCGCATCCATCACGGCGGGATCCCAGCGCGCCGCGAGCAGGCGCAGCGTGTCGACCGGCCCGTCGAGCCACAGATTGTCCGCATTGACCACGAAGAACGGCGCTTCGCCGAGCGCTTCGCGCGCGTGCACGAGTCCGCCGCCTGTCTCGAGCAGCTGCGCGCGCTCGTCCGACACGGTGACGGCGATATCCGTGACGCGCCGCGCGAGGTGCGCCTCGAGCGCGTCGGCGAGATAATGGACATTGACCACCGCGCGCTCGACGCCGGCGGCGCGCAGCCGGTCCATCGCATGATCGAGCAGCGCCTTGCCGGCAACCTCGACCAGCGGCTTGGGCCGGCTCGCGGTCAGCGGCCGCATGCGCTTGCCGAGCCCGGCGGCCATCACCATCGCCACCTTGGGCATGTCGCCGCGCGGGCTCGGGCGCAGCGCCAGGGGCTTGCGGTAGCGGCTCACGACCAGGCCGCCGCGCGCTTGGCGGCGGGCACGTTGGCGTCGAACCAGGCGGCGACCGGGGCGAGCGCGGGATGCGCCAGATCGCGCTCGAGATAATGCCACACGCGCGGCTGATAGGCGAGGTAGCGCGGCTTGCCGTCGCGCTTCCACAGCCGGGTGAAGATGCCGAGGATCTTGGCGTTGCGCTGCGCGCCGAGCAGCGCATAGGCCGCCGGATCGACCGCGCCGTAGCGCGCGAGCATACGCGCCTCGAGCGCGGGGGCCACGTCGCGCCGCGCATCCTGCAGCAGCGAGACGAGATCGTAGGCCGGGTGGCCGGCGAGGGCGTCCTGGAAATCGAGCAAGCCGAGGTCGCCTGAATCGAGCAGCATGATATTCTCGGCGTGATAATCGCGCAGCACGGTGACCGGCCGATGACCGTCGAGGCGGCCGAGCGCCTCGTCCCACGCGGCGCCATAACCCGCGGCATCGACCTCGAGCGCGACCGCGGGGGCATACCATTCGGGAAACAGCCCGGCCTCGCGCTGATATTCGGCGCGGTCGTAGGGCTTGAGGTCGGCCGCCGGCAGGCGATGGAGCGTGCCCAGCAGGTCGACCGCCGCCCCGTAGATCTCGTCTTCGCGCGCGGGGTCGGCGGCGAGCACCTCGGCCATCCGCGCATCGCCGAAATCCTCGAGCAGGACGAGCCCGGCGGCCTCGTCCGCGGCGAGGATCGCCGGGGCACGGAAGCCCGTGCCGACCAGATGGCGGGCGACCGCGATGAACGGGCGCGGGTCCTCGTGCGGAGGCGGCGCGTCCATCAGCACAGCGCGGCGGCCGGGTGCATCCACGCGGAAATAACGGCGGAACGAGGCATCGCCGGCGAGCGGGGAGATGGCCGCGCCGCCCCAGCCGTTCGCGGCAAGGAAGGCGGGCGCGGCGGCGGGGGGAATCATCGTCAGGCTGTCGGCGGCCATCGCGCTTCCCAAGACGGCGGGGCATGCCAAGTCAAGCAGCGCGCGCCGTCGGCGGTCGTTTCGAGGTGCAGCCGCAGCGCCTCGGGCCACAGCGCGTCGCCGAGCCGCTCGGGCCATTCGATCAGCAGCGCCGCGTCGCCCAGCGCGTCGCCGAGCCCGAGCTCCGCCGTCTCGGCGGGATCGTCGAGCCGATAGAGATCGACATGCCACACCGCCAGGCTCACCTCGGGCGGGGCATAAGGCTGGACGATCGCGAACGTCGGGCTGGGCGCTTCCCCGGCGAGCCCGAGCGCGGCGAGCAGCCCGCGCGCCAGCGTGGTCTTGCCGGCGCCGAGATCGCCGTGGAGCGCGACCACGTCGCCCACGCGCAGCAGGCCGGCAAGCTGGGCTCCGAGCGCGGCGGTGGCCGCGGGATCGGCCAGCGGCAGCGCGGCGCTTCGAGAGGAAGGGAAAGGGCCCATTGCCAACCCGTAACGACGGTTGCACTGTAGCGCCATGACCTCGCCAGCCCGCATCGCGCTGATCGTCGCCGCTCTCTTCCTGCCCGTTTCGAGCGGGTTCGCCGCGCCGCTATGCCGCGGCGACAAAGGTCAGTTCACGCCGTGCACCAAGGCGGAGCTGCGCGCGATGCCGGCGAGACGGCACGTCGACGATGCGGCCAAGCCGGACGACAAGACGGCGCGCTCCGCCGAACCTGGCCGGCTGGGCCCGTTCCGGACCGCCAAGCTGTGCCGCGGCGACAAGGGCCAGTTTACGCCCTGTCCGAAATAAGCGCGATCTAAGCCGCCTTGCGCGCCCGCCGCCGACGGCGCGGCAAGGCGATGGTGACGGTGGTGCCTTCGCCGACCTCGGACACCAATGTCACCTTCCCGCCATGCGCCTCGACGAACTGGCGCGTCAGCGGCAGGCCAAGACCGAGCGCGCCGCGGCGGCTCCTGCCGGCCTCGCGGTGGAAGCGGTCGAACACGCGCGCCCGCTCTTTGGGCGCGATGCCTTCGCCATTGTCCGATACGATCAGCCGCGCCTCGCCCGGATCGCCGGCCGCGTGGAAGAGTATCCGCCCGCCGACCGGCGTGTAGCTGACCGCGTTGCGCAGCACATTGTCGATCGCCTGGCGCAACCGGCGCGGATCGCCGCGAACCAAACCGACGTCGTCGCGAATGTCGATCGCAAGGTCGAGCTTGCGCCGCGCCGCCGCCTCGCCGATTGCCTCGGCGGCGGCACGCGCGAGCGTCGCGAGATCGACCGGCTCCTCCGCCATCGGCAAGCCTCCGGCCGCGCTGTGCGTCAGGTCGAGAACGTCGTCGATCAGCGTGCCCAGCCGCCCGACCGAGCTTAGGATCGCGCCGACATATTCCTTGGCGGTGCCGCCAAGTTCGCCGGCATAGCCGCCGTCGAGCATTTCGGCGAACCCGCCGATCGAGGTCAGCGGCGTGCGCAGTTCGTAGCTCATGTTGGCGACGAATGCGGACTTGACCTTGTCGCTCTCCTCGAGCGCCTCGTTGCGTTCGCGCAGCGCCGCCTCGACCTGGCGGCTGTCGGTGATGTCGAGCATCGTGAACAATGCGTTGCCGTCGGGCAGCGGCACCGCGGCGAACTCGTAATGCCGCCCATCGGCGAGGGTGACCTGCCCGGCGCGCTGCTGGCGTTCCGACGTGGCGATGCGGATCAGCTCGCGGATCATGTTGCCGCGCGACGGCGTGATCGTCTTGCGCCCGGCCGCGCCGATCAGCGTGTCGATCCGCGGATGCTCGGCGAGATCTTCTTCGCTCAAGCCCCACAATTCGCGGAAACGGTTGTTCCACAGATGCAGCCGGCCGTCGGAAGCAAACACGCCGATCGCCTCGAACAGATTGTTGAAGGTGGCGGTGCGGACGCGCAGCAGCGTGTCGCGCGCGCTCTCGAGCTTCACCTGCTCGGTGCGATCCTCGAAGATCAGCACCAATCCGCCGTCGGGGAGCGGCTGCGCGACCACGCGCAGGTGAAGCCCGCCCGGCAGCAGCCAGGTCTCCTCGATCGCGGCGTCGGCCGCCATGAACCAGCCGCGCCGCTCTTTCTTCCACGCCGGAAAATCGCGGCTCTCGGGCACGCGCCCGGCCTCGCGCATCCGCTCGAGCACGCGATCGAATTCCGGACCGTCGGCGAGCCATTCCGGTTGCATCGCGAACAGCCGCAGGAACGGCCGGTTGAAGAACACGAGGCTGCGATCCGGGCCGAACTGGGCGACCCCGGCCGACAGGCGATCGAGCATGTCGCGCTGGGCCCGCAAGAAACGGTGCAGATCGCCGCGCGCCTCCTCGAGTTCCTCGATGTCGACCGCATAGCCGGCGACTCCGCTCTCGCCGAGCGGCACATCGACGATGCGCAGCATCCGCCGGGCGCCGCCGATCGTGGCGGGCACGGTGCGCATCATCGCCTCGCCCGCCTCCCGCGCGGCCGAAGCGGCGGCGATCGGGCCGCGCCCGCTGTCGCTTTCGACCAGCTCGACACCGCGCATCACGACGTCGGCCGCGCTGCTGCCCTCGACCGCGCGGACATAGGCTGAATTTACCAGGCTGAGCCGCAAGTCGGGGCCGCGATGCCACATCGGCACCGGCGCCGCCTCGATCAGCGCCGCAAGCGCATCAAGCGCATCGCGCAGATGCGCGCGCTCCCCTTCGAGCCGATCGATCTCGCGCTGGCTGTCGGTCGTGTCGAACAGCCACAGCAGCACCGCGCCATGTCCCAAGGTGGCCGGCGCCGGTCCGCCGCGCACGACCAGGATACGCGATGAGGCCGGTACGCGCAGCGGCCGGTAAACCGGCGCTCCGCCGGCCTTGGCCGCGGCGATGTCGGCCGCAAGCGCGGCGGCATCGCGATCCTCGATCCCCGATTCGGGCGAGACCAGATCGGGCAGGAAGCGCGGCACGCGATCGAGCCCGAGCCGGGCGGCGAGCCGTTCAGGTGCATCAATGCGGCCATCCGCGAAGATCAGCAGCGGCACGGCAGGCGCTGAATCGAGCATCGCGCCGAGCAGCGCCGCCCCCTCGCCGGCCGCCTGCGCGGCGCGCGTCCGCCGCCAGCCGACGATCATCGCCCACAAGGCGGCGCCCATCCACAGCGCGAGGACGAGCGCGGCGACGGCGGCCTTGAGCGGAGTAAGGACGATCATCGCGCCTGCTTAGAGACGAAGCTTGGCGAGCGGAAGCGGGGTCCGTGCCCGCGGAGCACGTACGAGGGAGGGCCACAATCATCGTCATCCCGGCGGAAGCCGGGATCCATGGACACGGGCGGTTGAAAACGAAAGCGGACGCCGGCTATGGATTCCGGCGTTCGCCGGAATGACGAAGGGCCTTGACGCACGCGCCGCCGGATTCAGTACCGATAATGATCCGGCTTGAACGGTCCTTCGGCCGACACGCCGATATAGTTCGCTTGCTTTTCCGTGAGCTTGGTCAGCTTGACCCCGAGCTTGTCGAGATGGAGCGCGGCGACCTTCTCGTCGAGATGCTTGGGCAGGACGAACACCTGCTTGGCGTAATGGCCGGGCTTGGTCCACAGCTCGATCTGCGCGAGCACCTGGTTGGTGAAGCTCGACGACATCACGAAGCTCGGATGGCCGGTGGCGCAGCCGAGATTGACCAGCCGGCCCTTGGCCAGCACGATGATCGCCTTGCCGTCGGGGAATTCGACGAGATCGACCTGCGGCTTGATCTCGGTCCATTTGTAGTTCGACAGCGCGTTGATCTGGATCTCGCTGTCGAAGTGGCCGATGTTGCACACGATCGCCATGTTCTTCATGCGGGTCATATGCTCGGCGGTGATCACGTCGGCATTGCCGGTGGCGGTGACGAAGATGTCGGCGCGCTCCACCGCCTCCTCCATCGTCACGACCTCATAGCCCTCCATCGCCGCCTGCAGCGCGCAGATCGGATCGACCTCGGTGACGAGCACGCGCGCGCCGCCGTTGCGCAACGACGCCGCCGAGCCCTTGCCGACGTCGCCGAAGCCGGCGACGGTCGCGACCTTGCCGGCGAGCATCACGTCGGTCGCGCGGCGGATCGCGTCGACCAGCGATTCCTTGCA
>CAXTMX010000040.1:0-3856 GCA_964245585.1 uncultured Sphingomonadaceae bacterium
TGACCTGCAGCCTCGTCAGCCACTTCGTCGCGGACACGTAGCCGTACAGCCCGGGCACGACCATCCGCACCGGGAAGCCGTGCACCTGGGGCAGCGGCGACCCGTTCATGCCGATCGCGAGCACCGCGTTCCGGTCCGCCTCCTGCAGGAGGGCGAGGGGGGTGCTCGCCGTGAAGCCGTCGGCGCCGGAGGACAGCACCATGTCCGCGCCCCGCCGCGGCCGGGCGCGGGAGGGGGCGGGGCCGCCTACCGCCCCGCGGCGGGTCGCGGCGGCGCGGGCGCAGGCGCGCGCGCTGCGCGGTGGTCGGCTCCAGCCCGAGGATTTCCTGGCCGAGTGGGGACTGCGTCCGCCGGCCTATGATCCGTGGCCCAGCTTTCTCGCCGCGGTCCAGGCCGATCGGCTGGCGTCGTGGATCGCGTCGCTTTCGCCGCCCTACACCGGCTACGACGGCCTGCGCCGCGGCCTCGTGACCTATCGCGCGCTGGCGGCGCGCGGCGGATGGCAACCGATCGTCAAGGGGCCGGAGCTCGCGCCGGGCGCATCCGGCGCGCGCGTCGTCGCGCTGCGCCGCCGGCTGGCGATCGAAGACAGCACGCTCAGCGACGTCGCCAGCGCGAAGTTCGATGCCGCGCTCGGCGATGCGGTCAAGCGCGCACAGAAGCGCTACGGGCTCAACCCGACCGGCACGGTCAACGCCGCCACGCTCGCCGCGCTCAACGTCTCCGCCCCGGACCGCGTCGGGCAGATCGTCGCCAACATGGAGCGCTGGCGCTGGCTGCCGCCCGAGCTCGCAAAGGAGCGCATCCAAGTCAACATCGCCGCGGCGGTGCTGACGGTGTTCGACGCCGACGCGCCGGTCGCCTCGATGCGCGCCGCCACCGGCCGGCCCGGCGACGAGACGCCGATGCTCCAGTCGACGATCTACACGATCGTGCTCAATCCGCCGTGGAACGTGCCGAGCTCGATCGCGACCCGGGAATTGTGGCCCAAGGAGAAGGCGAGGCCCGGCTATCTCGCCAGGAACGGCTTCAAGGTCATCGATCTGCCCGACGGCGGCAAGCGCCTCCAGCAGAAGCCCGGGCCGCAGAGCGCGCTCGGCCGGGTCAAGTTCGATTTCGAAAATCCCTATGCGGTCTATCTGCACGACACGCCGGCGCAGAGCGCGTTCGGCCGCTACGAGCGGCTGGTCAGCCATGGCTGCGTGCGGCTCGAGCATCCGCTCGCGCTGGCGCAGCTCGTGCTGCGCGACGACCCGGCTTGGGCGCCGGGCGCGCTCGATGCCGCGATCGCCGCGCGCAAGACGCAGCGCGTGTCGCTGCCGCGCCCGATCGCGGTCTATCTGCTGTACTGGACCGCCTTCGCCAGCGCCAACGGCCAGATCAACTTCCGCGCCGATCCCTATGACTGGGACCGGGTCCTCGCGGCCAAGGTCGACGCGTTCGGCGGGCGTCCGCGACTGACGATGACTGCGGATCGGGAAATCAAATGAAGCGGATTGCCATCGCCTTCCTTGCCGCCGCCGTCGTCGCGAGCTGCTCGCGCGAAGAGCCCGACCAGCAGCAGCAGGCCGCGCCCGCGCCGCCTCCGCCGGTGAAGGTGGTAAGAGCCGCCAAGCCCAAGCCGAAACCCGCTCCGCCGAAGCCGGCCACCATCGCCGCGGCGCCGGTCGACGAAGCCGTCCAGATGCAGGAGGACGCCGACGCGACCGGCATGACGTCGCGCCTGCCGCCGGCCGACGATGCCGCCGACCCCGCCGCTACCGCCACGCCCTGATCCTGTGCCCGGAAGCGAGCGCGGCGCGCCAAGTTTACACCCAGCGGCTCCATGGTACCGGCCCACGCCTGCGCAGGCTAAGGTATCGCGGCGTCCGGCCGTTTGCGGTTCGCTTACGCGTCCGGCATCGGTGGCCGCGGCGAGCTGGGGGACGCGTCGATGATGAGCGAAGCAGGCCGCGCCGGGGTGTCGGTTTCGGTCGTCGCGCCGTGCTTTAACGAAGAGCAGGGGCTGAAGGAATTCTGGCGGCGGACCGCGGACGCCTGCCGGTCGGTCGCGGGCGACTGCTACGAGATCGTGCTGGTCGACGATGGCTCGCGCGACCGCACCTGGCGGGTCATCGGCGAACTGTCGCGACAGGATCCGCATGTCGTCGGCGTCCGCCTGTTCCGCAATCATGGGCATCAGCTCGCGGCGAGCGCCGGACTGTCGGTCTCGCGCGGCGCGCGGGTGATGCTGATCGACGCCGATCTGCAGGATCCGCCCGAATTGCTGGCGGAGATGATGGCGTTGATGGACGAGGGCGAGGGCGCCGACGTCGTCTACGGCGAGCGCATTTCGCGCGACGGGGAGAGCCGGTTCAAGCTGGTCACCGCGTCGCTGTTCTATCGCCTGCTCGGCAAGCTGTCGGCGGTGAACATCCCGCGCAACACCGGCGACTTCCGGCTGATGACGCGCAGCGTCGTCGACGCGCTCGGCCTGATGCCTGAGCATCATCGCTTCCTGCGCGGGATGATCAGCTGGATCGGCGGCCGTCAGGTGCCGCTGCGCTACGACCGCGCGGCACGTTTCGCCGGCGACAGCAAATATCCGTTCAGGAAGATGCTGCGATTCGCGATCGACGCGATCACGAGCTTCTCGATCGTGCCGCTGCGCCTCGCGGTGTGGCTCGGGATCGCGGTATCGGGGCTGGCATTCCTGCTGCTGTTCTACGTCGCCTACCGTTGGGTCACCCACGCGGTCGTGCCCGGCTGGGCGAGCTCGCTGATCGCGACCTCCTTGTTCGCGGGGACGCAACTCCTCGTGCTCGGCATCATCGGCGAATATCTCGGCAAGCTGGTCGAGGAGCTGAAGGGCCGGCCGCTGTTCCTGATCGGCGAGGTCTGCGTGCGGGGGCGCGGGCATGCCGTCCCGTCCGCCTTCTCGCGCTACGAACCGTCGCGGCAGCAGGATATCCTGGACAAGATGATGCCCCCGGTCGCGGTGGCGGGGGATCGCGCCGATCGGGCTGCGCGTGCGTGATCCCCGGCCGCTGCCGGCGCGCGGGCGGCTGATCCCGCTGCGCGAGCCGCTGCTGTTCGGCGCGGTCGGCGTGCTCAACACCGCGATCGATTTCGGCCTGTTCCTGCTGCTCGTGCGTCTCGGCCTGCCGCCGCTCGTCGCCAACGCGATCAGTTTCTCGCTGGGCGCGGCCAACAGCTATGTCCTCAACGCCCGGCTGACCTTCCGCGTCGACCGCGAGGCACGCTCGCTGGCGACGGTGCTGCGCTTCGCCGTCATGATTGCCAGCACGCTGGCGATGGCGCAGGCGATCCTGTGGCTGGGGCTGCATTGGCGCCTGCCGCCGGCGTCGGCCAAGCTGCTGTCGCTGGCGGCGACCTTCCTGTTCGGCTTCGTCGTCAGCAAGCTCTTCGTGTTCCGCGCGCGCCGCGCCTGACCGGGTCAGCCCCTATCGGCGTATAGAAGCCGGCCGCGCCCGAGCCGCGCGAGCAGCACGCCGATGTCGTCGGCCGAGACCGCAAAGCATCCGTCGCTGCGTCCGAGCCGCCCCTGCGTCGCCACCATCTGCGGCCCGACGTACCAGGCGGAATGGATCACGATCGCGCGCACCTCGGCGTTGCTGTTCGTCGGATCGAGCCCGATCAGCCGCCGTGCCGCGCCATGCACGCCCTGATATTCCTCGCCGACGAGATAGGCCCCCTGCGAGGTCGCGCCCGATCCGATCGCGTTGGAGAAGGATTGCAGCTGCCCGGTCTGTTCCGGATCCGAGCCGCGGCCGTGGGCGCCGAGCCGGCGGGGCGGGGCGCCCCGCAGCAGAGGCACCACGGAAAAACCCGGGGTGGGTTTCGGGCGCGCGCAAAA
>CAXTMX010000040.1:3866-22364 GCA_964245585.1 uncultured Sphingomonadaceae bacterium
GCCGTGCGCGACGAGCAGGCGGGTCGTCGCGCCCGACAGCAGATCGACCAGGAACAGCCGCGGCGTCGATGAGGGCAGCGCGAAATCGGCGATCGCGATCACGTCGCGCGACCAAACCGCGCTGTTGTGCGCGGCCAGCGCGTCGAGCGCGCGGCGGCGCAGCGCGGGGCTGATCCCGTCGGCCGCATCAGCCCAATTCTCGCTCGCGGCGGGGGCGGGGCCGGTGCCCAGCGCCATGCCTGCCGCGGCGAGCGCGCCCGCCCGGCATGCGGCCCGTCGAGACATGCGCCGATCGAAGGTGGTTCGCGCCATCGCCTCAGCATGCCTGTTTGCAGCGACTCTGGCCATGCCGTTTGACGCTCGACATCAGGTGCGTTTTTTGGGAAGCACGAGCGAGCGGCGGCTGATCCGCCGCCGGCGTTCCCTTTCGGTGGACCTGCATGATCTTATTCAGCGCCGCGGCTCGCTTCGGCTTCGCGCTCGCCTGATGCGCGCCATTCTGCTTTGCGCCGGACGCGGCTCGCGCCTGCGCTCGCTCACGCTCGAACGGCCCAAATGCCTCGTCGAGGTGCGCGGCAAGGCGATCCTCGCGCATCAGATCGAAGCGCTTCACGCCAGCGGGGTCGACGAGATCGCGGTCGTCGGCGGCTATCGCTACGATGCGATCACGGCCTTTCTCGATCGCTATCCGCCCGAACGCCGGCCGCTGCCGCTGCGCAACCCGTTCTGGGGGATGTCGAGCAGCATCGGCAGCGTGTGGATGGCGCGCGACCTCCTTTCGTCGCCGTTTTGCGTCGTCAATGGCGACACGATCTTCGATCAGGCGCTGATCGCCGATGCGCTCGGTCGGCTTGCGCCCGGCGTCAATCTGGTCGTCGAGCGCGCAACCGGCGAGGCGGACGAGATGCGCGTGCTTGCCGAGCAGGGGCGCGTCCGCGCGGTCGGCAAGACGCTGCCGTTTCCGCGCGCGGCGCTGCGCTCGCTCGGTATCGTCGCTTGTCCCGACGCCGACGGCGGACCGTATCGTGCCGCGCTCGAGCAGGTGATCGGGGCGGACGACGGCCATCTGAGCTTCCATCACTCGATCGTCGATCTGCTCGCCCGGACGAACACGGTCACGCCGATTGTGATGGAGGCGCGTGACTGGCAGGAGATCGACCGGCCGGAGGATATCGCGCGATGGGAGGGGCGCGAGCTCGGCGATGCGGCCTGAGCGCCGCGCGCCGCCGGCGCCGATCGCTTTCCTGTTCCTCGGCGAGAGTCTGCTCGTGCCGCATCTCTATCCGATCGTGCCGGCACTGAGCGCGCTCGATCCGTCGCTGCCGATCGATCTGTGGGTCGGCGACATCAATGTCGAGACGCTGCTGCGCGAGCGCGTCGGCGCGCTGCCGATGGTGCGCCTGCGCCGCGCGCCCGGCTTTCATGCGCGCGACGGGCGGCCGCGCCCACGCTGGTCCAAGCTGGTGATGCTCGCGCGGATCGCGCCCTTGCTGCGCGGCGTGCGGGTCGCGGTCTGCGCCGAGCAGACCAGCCTGTGGCTGCCGATGCTGCTGCCGCTGCGCACGCGCTTCATCAAGACCTCGCACGGCGTCGGCTCGATGAGCGCGCGCGACGACTGGCGGCGCCGCGCCGCGTGGCACATGCTCGTGCCGAGCGAGCTCGAGCGGCGCACCTATCTCGATCGCGGCTTCGCGCCCGAGCGGGTCGTCGCCACCGGCTATATCAAGGCGTCGTTCGCGCGCTCCGCGCCGCCGCGGCGGCTGTTCGCCGACGATCGGCCGGTGGTCCTCTATACGCCGCACTGGCAGCGGCATCGCTCGTCCTGGTGGGACTGGGGCCGCGATACGATCTCGCTGCTGGTCGCGCAGGCGCGCTACAACGTCATCCTCGCGCCGCATCAGCGCCTGATCGAGCGCGATCCCGGCCTCGCCGAAGCGCTTGCGGAGGTGGCGCACCACCGCCACGTCCATATCGATCTCGGCAGCCCGGCGCTGGTCGACGGCAGCTATACCGCGCTGGCGGACATCTATCTCGGCGACACCTCGAGCCAGGTGGTCGAATTCCTCGCCGATCCGCGGCCGTGCGTGTTCCTCAACAGCGCAAGGCTCGACTGGCGGCAGACCGACGACCATGCTTTCTGGACATGCGGCGAGGTGGTCGACGATTTCGCCGACGTCCTGCCGGCGATCGACCGCGCGGCGGAGCTCCATCGGGGCTTCCGCGCCGAGCAGGAGGCGTTCGCGGCCGCGTCGCTCGGCGACACCAGCGCCGAGGCGCCGACGCGCGCGGCACGCGAAATCCTCGCCGCGCTCGCGGCTTAATCCGCCGCCAGCCAGGAGGTGATCGCCCGGCCGCTTGCGCGCGCGCCATAGGCCTGGGCGAGCCGCACGACGTGGAACAGGCACGACAGCACGCTCCACCCCGCCAGCGCGATCAGCCCGAGATCAGGCCGCCCGGCACACAGCGCGACGAACAGGATCAGCATGTTGGGGTTGCGCCGCGCGGTGATCAGCCGGAATTGCGAATCGATTCGCCGCCAGACGTGGATGTGCATCGCGAACGCCCGGATGAACGCGCCCTCGATCAATCGCTGGACGACATAGGCGACCATGATCGCGACGAACGCGGCGACGATCGTGTCGTGCGCCAGCGGCGTGCCGTACGCGGCCAGCCCCATCCCCCACGCCCACCACCAGAACGGCGGGTGGACCAAGTCGATGCCGTGATCGAACACATTGCCCCACCACGACGAGGTGATCGTGCAGCGTGCGAGCTTGCCGTCGACCGTGTCGAGCACCATGAACAGCAGCCCCATCGCCAGCCCCGGCCAATAATGGCCGACGGCGAACGCCCAGGTCGCGGCGATGCACAAGATCAGCCCGATGCCCGTTACCATGTTCGGCGTCAGCCCGATCCGCGCGGCGATTCGGGTCAGCGCGAACGCCCATTCGGGCCACAGATATTTGGTCAACAGGTCGGTGACGCCCTTGTACGCGCCGACATAGCTCGCGCGCTCTGCGGCGGCGACCGTGTCGGCGCGCAGCGGCAGGACGAACGGCCGCTCGCGCTTGCGCAGCTTCGGGTCGAGCAACGGGCCGCTGTCCTCGGCGCGGAGGCTGGTCAGGCCGGGGAGGGCCGCGCCGTCGGCGATCGCCTTGCCGATACCGGCCCTCGGCGCGGCGACATGCGCCAGCACCGGCCGGCCTTCGCAGGTCAGCACCGTGCCGGGACTGTCGGCGAGATGGCGCAGCCAGACGGGATCGAAGGCGAAGCCGGCGTTTGCGATCAGTTCGGCGGCGTCGGCGTCCGCGACCGTCGTCATGCCCTCGGCGCGGGCCATTCGCCCGATCCGCTCCTGCGACGTCATGCCCCACAATTTTACCGGGCTCGACCCGACGATCGCCAGCCGCAGATTGCTCTCGCTCACCCGATGTTCCTTCTGCCCAAGACGCGACCGCCCATATCACGGCTTGGCCGCGCGTCACGCTTCGCTACGATGGCGGCGATGCCGGATTCGACCGATTTCCTGATCTTCCGCCCCGACGACGTCGACCTCGCGCGCTCGCCGCTGCGCCGGTCGATCGCCGAGCCGACCTATGTGCTCGGCGCGTTCAATCCCGGCTTGGCGCGTCTGCCGAACGGCAATCTGCTGCTGATGGTCCGCATCGCCGAGGCGCTGCGCGATCCGGTGAACGGCGGCTGCGTCCGCGCGATCCGCTGGACCCCCGACGGCTATGTCCTCGATCGCCATCTTCTCGACAGCGTCGACATGACCGATCCGCGCCAGTTCTCGCTGCGGCAGGGATCGCATCGCCTGCTCGCGCTGACCTCGCTGTCGTGGCTGCTCCCGGTCGAACTGTCGCCCGACGGACGCGCGGTCGTCGCCGTCCATTACGACCGCGCAATCGAGCCCGCGGCGTCATACCAGGAATATGGCGTCGAGGATGCGCGGATCAGCCGCATCGGCGATCTGTGGTACATGACGACCTGCTCGGTCAGCGCCGAGCGCCACAGCACCACCTTGCACGTCTCGCGCGACGGGCTGAATTATCAGCTGAGGGGCATCGTCCTCGATCATCAGAACAAGGACATGATCCTGTTCGAGGGCAAGGTCGGCGGCTATTTCCTCGCGCTGACGCGCCCGCTCGGGGAGGTCTACTTCGCTTATCCCGAGGCCAGCCCGTTCGCCGGCGGCCCCTCGATCAACTTCGCGCGTTCGCCCGACGCGCTCCATTGGAAGCCGCTCGAGCAGCCCGGCGTCCGCGCGCGCAAGCGCTCGACCTCGAGCATGAAGGTCGGCGGCGGCAGCCAGCCGATCCTGACCGGTCGGGGCTGGCTGATGCTCTATCATGGCGTCGAGACGCGCGAGACGGTCGGCATCTACCGCACCTTCTGGGCGCTGCTCGACCGCGACGATCCGACGCGCATCGTGCGGCTCGAGGACGACATTCCGCTGCTCGAGGCCGATCCGGAACTGACCCGCTCGATCGCGCACCAGATGTATCTGCCGACCCCGGTCGTGTTCACCACCGGGATCGCCGACGCCGGGGACGCCTACATCGTGGCGAGCGGCGAGGCCGATCTCGCCTGCCGCATCACGCACATCGCCAAGAGCCGCTTCGCATGACCGATCCCTGGTGGCATGCGGCGGTGATCTACCAGATCTATCCGCGTTCGTTCCAGGACAGCGACGGCGACGGGATCGGCGATCTCAAGGGGATCGCGCGGCGGCTCGATTATCTCGTCGATCTCGGCGTCGACGCGATCTGGATCTCGCCGCTCTATCCGTCGCCGATGGCCGATTTCGGCTATGACGTCGCCGATTACTGCGACATCGATCCGCGCTTCGGCACGCTCGCCGATTTCGACACGCTGCTCGCCGCCGCGCACGCGCGCGGGCTCAAGCTGCTGCTCGATTTCGTGCCCAACCACAGCTCGGACCAGCATCCGTGGTTCGTCGAGAGCCGCTCCTCGCGCGACAGCCCGAAGCGCGATTGGTACATCTGGCGCGATCCCGCGCCGGGCGGCGGCCCGCCCAACAATTGGATCAGCGATTTCGGCGGCCCGGCGTGGGACTATGATGCGGCCAGCGGGCAATATTATTACCACGCGTTCCTCAAGGAACAGCCTGACCTCAACTGGCGCAATCCCGCGGTGCAGGCGGCGATGTACGACGTGCTGCGCTTCTGGTTCGAGCGCGGCGTCGACGGTTTCCGCATCGACGTGCTGTGGCACATGGTCAAGCACGCCGACTTCCCGGACAATCCGCCCAATCCGGACTTTCGCTCCGAGATGGGCGAGATGCACCGCGTGCTCCAGCTCCATTCGACCGACCAGCCCGAGGTCCACGGCATCGCCGCCGAGATGCGCGCGATCGCCGACGGCTACGGCGCGCGCGTGCTGATCGGCGAGATCTATCTGCCGGTCGGGCGGCTGATGGATTATTACGGGCGCGAGCGGGCAGGGGTCCACCTGCCGTTCAATTTCCAGCTGGTCGATGCGCCGTGGCATGCGCCGACGCTGGCCCGGCTGATCGGCGCCTATGACGCCGCCCTGCCGGCGGGCGGCTGGCCGAACTGGGTGCTCGGCAACCACGACCGCCCGCGCGTCGCGCGCAAGCGCGGCGCAGCGCAGGCGCGCGTCGCGGCGATGCTGCTGCTGACGCTCAGGGGGACGCCGACGCTTTATTACGGCGACGAGCTTGGGCTCGCCGATGTGACGATCCCGCCCGATCAGGTGCAGGACCCGCGCGAGCTGCGCGAGCCCGGCCTCGGGCTCGGCCGCGATCCGGTGCGCACGCCGATGGCATGGGATGTCGGGGACAATGCCGGATTTACCTCGGGGAGACCATGGCTGCCGCTGCATGACGACTGGCCGACGCGCAACGTCGCGGCGCTCGCGGCGAATCCCGGCTCGATCCTGTCGCTTCATCGCGATCTGCTCCGCCTGCGTCGCCGGCATCCTGCATTGGCGCTCGGCGATTTCGCATTGGTGGCAAGCGAAGGCGACGTCCTGGCGTACGAGCGACGTCATGGTGACGAGCGGATCGTGGTGGCGCTGAACTTGGGTCAGGACGAGGTGCGGATGCCGCGCGTCGACGGCGACTTCCGCTTGCTGCTCTCCACACGTTCTGGGCTTCGCCGGGGAACGTCGACGCTGGCCCCCGACGAGGGCGTCGTCCTGTTGGCGGAGCCCGATCGATGAAGATCGCCATGCTCGCGCCGATCTCGTGGCGCACCCCGCCGCGCCATTACGGCCCGTGGGAGCTGGTCACCAGCCTGTTGACCGAGGCGCTCGTCGCACGCGGCGTCGACGTCACCTTGTTCGCGACGCAGGACAGCTGGACCGCGGGCACGCTCGCCGGCGTGTGCCCCGCGCCTTATTCCGAAGATCCGAGCATCGACGCCAAGGTGTGGGAGCTGCTCCATGTCGCGCATGTGTTCGAACGCGCGGGCGAGTTCAACCTGATCCACAACCAGGCCGATTTCGTGCCGCTCGGCTTCTCGCGGCTGATCGACACGCCGGTGGTGACGACGATCCACGGCTTCTCCTCGCCGCGGATATTGCCCGCGTTCGAGACCTATCAGGACCGCGTGCATTATGTCGCGATCAGCGACGCCGATCGCGCGCCCGGCCTGCGCTATGCCGCGACAATCCACCATGGCATTCCGATCGAGCAATTCCCGTTCGATCCGTTCGGCAGCGACGACCTGCTGTTCTTCGGCCGCATCCATCCGGACAAAGGCGCGGCCGAAGCGATCGCGGCGGCGGCGAGGGCGGGGCGCCGCTTGGTGATGGCCGGCATCGTCCAGGACCAGGGCTATCACGATCGCGCGGTCGCCCCGGCGATCGACGGCGATCGGGTCATCTATCTCGGCGCGGTCGGCGGCGAAGTCCGCACGCGCACATTGGGATCGGCTCTGGCGCTGCTCCATCTGATCAACTTCGACGAGCCGTTCGGCCTGTCGGTGGTCGAGGCGCTGGCGTGCGGCACGCCGGTGATCGCGTGCAACCGCGGCTCGATGCCCGAGCTGGTCGATCATGGTATCACCGGTTTCCTGGTCGACAGCGTCGACGAAGCGGTCGCGGCGATCGCCCGGATCGGCGAGATCGACCGCGCCGCGTGCCGCGCCGCGGTGATCGCGCGGTTCACGGTCGAGCGGATGGCCGACCGCTATCTCGCACTCTACCGCTCGATCCTCGGCCGATAGACTTATCGAAACCGTTCGGGCTGAGCCTGTCGAAGCCTTTCCTTCTTCCGGCGTAAGAAGAGAGCACTTCGACAGGCTCAGCGCGAACGGTGAAGAACGTGAAGTTGACGAAGCTCAACGCCAGCGCCCCAATTCCATCCAACGCAGCAGCCGCCGCATCGGGAACAGCCACAGCCACAGCACCCCGCCGGCGAGATAGAGCAGGCCCTGGACCGGCACCGGCGCGCCGAGCGCGTCGACCAGGCTCACCACCGCCACCATCCACACCGCCAGCAGCAGCAGGATCGCCAGCATGCCGAAGGGCTTGCGCCAGCTGGGCTCATCCATCGCGCGGCGGCCCGTCGATCCACTCGCGCTCGGTCGCGACGCCATCGAGCGGGGCGTCCCACGGATCGAGCGGCAGGCCCGGCGCTTCCTGCACCGACCAGGCCAATCCGATGCGCCGCGCCGCCGGGGCGGCAGCGAACGCGCGATCGTAGAAGCCGGCCCCCTGGCCGATCCGCGCCATCGTGCGATCGAAGCCGAGCAGCGGCGCGAGGATCAGATCGGGCGCGATCAGCGGTGCGTCCTCGCGCGGCTGGAGCAGCCCGAACGGGCCGGGGCTCAGCTCGTCCCCGGGAAGCCAGTGATGGAAATGCATCGGGGCATCGCGCGTGGTGACCCGGGGCAGCGCCGTGGCCAGCCCGCGGTCGATCGCTTGGAGCAGAATCGGCAGCGGATCGACCTCCTCGCCATCGGAAATATAGCCCGCGACGATCCGGGCGTCGCCGAGCCGGCGCGAGACATGATCGGCGACGAACAAATTGGCGATCAGCATGTCGCCGCGCTGCGCCGGATCGGTGACGAAGGCCGCGCGGCGTCGGCGCAGTTCCTCGCGCAGCGCGGATTTGGCGGAAGTATCGGTCACGTCGGCGAGCGGGTGGTGGGACCGCCGTGGCCGTTTGCCGGAATATCCTCTGACGCCTTTAACGTCAGGTGGGCGCCGTGTACGTCAGACCGGAATCCGGGCAGGGACAGCTCCCATGGATGTGTAATCGCCTCAGGGATGTTCAAAGGCTCGTACCGGGCAGTGCCCACCATTTCCCTATCTAGGGCTTCGACGCGCCGGCCTCAAGCCTGTCGGCGAGCGCCTCGAGGCGATCGGCCAGGCGCTCGACCGCCGCGGTCGCGTCGGGATCGCCCGCGTTGGCGGCGCTGCGCTTGGCTTCGGTCAGGTCGTCGGCGAGCAGCAGCGCGGCGAACAGCAATTGCCGCGCTTCGCTCATCTTGCCGACCGCCTTCGAAGCCTCCTCCGCCTTGGAATTGACCAGTTTGCCGAGCGCGATCAGATGCGCCTCCTCGCCGTCACGGCAGGCGACGTCGTAGCGTTGTCCGGCGATGTCGAGATCGACCTGCGCCATGCCTAGCCCTGCGGATCCGTGCCGATCAGCCGGTCGAGCCCGCTCAGCGTCTCGCCCACCACCCCGCGCAGCTTGTCGTGGCGCTGGCCGAGCGCATCATATTCGCTGCGCTTGACCATATCGACCGCCCAAGTGGCGGCACGCGTGCCCGAAGTCTCGATCCGGGCGAGCGCACGCTCGGCCCGGCCGATCGCGACGATGAGGCGCTGGTCAGCCATAGCGCTTCGATAGCACGGCTGTACGCGCGGGCAAGCGTCGCGATCCAAGACCCGCCGCCGCCTGCGGTTGACGCTGGAGCTGCGCCGCGACAAATGAACCCGCGCCGTCGGCTGCACGAGTCGGCCCGCCGCGCTTCGCCGCCGAAAGGATTGCATGACCGTCGCCCCGAAGCAGCTCGCCGATGCGATTCGCGCGCTTTCGATGGATGCGGTGGAAGCGGCCAATTCCGGCCATCCGGGCATGCCGATGGGGATGGCGGACGCCGCCACCATATTGTTCTCGCGCTATCTCAAGTTCGATCCGGCCGATCCGCGCTGGCCCGACCGCGATCGCTTCGTGCTGTCCGCCGGCCATGGCTCGATGCTGATCTACAGCCTGCTCCACTTGACCGGCTACGCACGGCCGACGATCGACGACATCCGCAATTTCCGCCAGCTGCACAGCCCGTGCGCGGGGCATCCCGAGAATTTCGAGCTGGCCGGCGTCGAGACGACCACCGGGCCGCTCGGGCAGGGACTGGCGACCGCGGTCGGCATGGCGATCGCGGAACGGCATCTCAACAGCGTGTTCGGCGACGGGCTGGTCGATCACCGCACCTGGGTGATCGCCGGCGACGGCTGCCTGATGGAGGGCATCAACCACGAGGCGGTCGGGCTTGCGGGGCATCTGGGGCTCGGCCGGCTCAATGTGCTGTGGGATGACAACCGCATCACGATCGACGGCGCGGTAGATCTTTCGTCGAGCGAGGATGTCGTCGCGCGCTATGCCGCCTCGGGCTGGCATACGGTGGCATGCGACGGGCTCGACCAGGCCGATGTCGCGCGCGCGCTCGACGAGGCGCTGGCCGATCCGCGCCCATCGCTGATCCGCTGCCGCACGATCATCGGCTACGGCGCGCCCAACAAGCAAGGCACGTCCGCGACGCATGGTTCGGCGCTCGGTGCGACCGAGGTAGCGGCGGCGCGCGAGACACTCGGCTGGAGTGCGGCGCCGTTCGAAATTCCCGCCGATATCGCTGCCGCCTGGGCCGAGATCGGCGCGCGCGGCAGGCCGGCGCACGAGCAATGGCGCGTGCGGCTCGCAGCCGATGCCAACCGTCGCGAGTTCGAGCGGCGCATGGCGGGGCGGCTGCCCGAAGGCTTCTCGCTCGATCGCTATATCGACACGCTCCTCGCCGCTCCGCAGAACGTCGCCTCGCGCAAGGCGTCCGAGCTCGCGCTCGAGGCGATCAACGCCCTGCTGCCCGAAACGATCGGCGGCTCGGCCGACCTGACGGGTTCGAACAACACCAAGACGAAGGCGCTCAAGCCGCTGACTCGCGACGACTATTCAGGGCGCTACATCTATTACGGCATCCGCGAGTTCGGCATGGCCGCGGCGATGAACGGCATGGCGCTGCATGGCGGCATCATTCCTTATGGCGGCACCTTTCTGGTCTTCGCGGATTATTGCCGGCCCGCGATCCGGCTGGCCGCGCTTCAGCGGGCCCGGTCGATCTTCGTCATGACCCACGATTCGATCGGGCTCGGGGAGGACGGGCCGACGCACCAGCCGATCGAGCATGTCATGTCGCTCCGGCTGATTCCCAACCTGGACGTGCTGCGCCCGTGCGACGCGGTGGAGACGGCGGAATGC
Organism: uncultured Sphingomonadaceae bacterium; assembly: GCA_964245585.1. Lineage (GTDB taxonomy): Bacteria > Pseudomonadota > Alphaproteobacteria > Sphingomonadales > Sphingomonadaceae > Solisphingomonas. The sequence goes on from CAXTMX010000040.1 coordinate 14,332, forward strand.
TGGGAACTCGCGCTCGCACGAGAGGGGGGGCCTTCGTTGCTCGCACTCTCTCGGCAGAATCTTCCTCAGCTGCGCCAGTTCAAAGCGGAAAGCCTGTCGTCAAAGGGTGCCTATCGGCTCCACGCGGCAATCGCCGAGCGGCGCGTCGTGCTGCTCTCGACCGGCTCGGAGGTCGAGATCGCGGTTGCCGTCGGGGAGCGCCTCGAAGCGCAGGGGATCGGCACGGACGTGATATCGATGCCGAGCTGGTCGCGCTTCGATGCGCAGCCTCGCGAATATCGCCGCGACATTCTGCCCGACCACGTCCTGCGCGTGTCGATCGAAGCGGGGACGCGCATGGGCTGGGAACGCTATACCGGAATTGCCGGTCTGCATTTCGGCGTCGACCGGTTCGGCGCCTCGGCGCCCGCGCCGGACCTCTACCAATATTTCGACCTCACCGTGGCGGCGATCGTGCCCCAGGTGCTGGCCGCGCTGCAGAACTGACGGGAGACATGACATGGCGGTGAAGGTTGCGATCAACGGTTTCGGGCGGATCGGGCGGCTCGTCGCCCGCGCGATCCTCGAGCGCCCCGACAGCGGGCTCGAGCTGGTCGCGATCAACGATCTTGCCGATGCCAAGTCCAACGCCTTGCTGTTCAAGCGCGACTCGGTCCACGGCGCCTATCCGGGCGAGGTCTCGGCCGATGGCAATGATCTGATCATCGACGGCAAGCGGATCAAGGTCACCGCCGAGCGCGATCCGGCCAATCTGCCGCACGCCGCCAACCAGATCGACATCGCGCTCGAATGCACCGGCTTCTTCACCGACAAGGACAGCGCCGGCAAGCATCTCACCGCCGGCGCGAAGAAAGTCCTGATCTCGGCGCCGGCCAAGGGTGTGGATCTGACGGTCGTCTATGGCGTCAACCACGACAAGATCACCGCCGAGCACAAGATCATCTCGAACGCGTCGTGCACGACCAATTGCCTCGCGCCGGTGGCCAAGGTGCTCAACGACACGATCGGCATCGAGCGCGGGCTGATGACGACGATCCACGCCTACACCAACGACCAGAAGATCCTCGATCAGATCCACCCCGACATGCGCCGCGCGCGCGCCGCGGCGATGTCGATCATCCCGACGACCACCGGCGCCGCGCGCGCCGTCGGCGAGGTGCTGCCCGAGCTGAAAGGCAAGCTCGACGGCTCGGCGATCCGCGTGCCCACGCCCAACGTCAGCTTGGTCGACCTGACCTTCACGCCCAAGCGGGACACCAGCGTCGAAGAGGTCAACGGCGTGCTCAAGGCGGCGTCGGAAAGCGGCCCGCTCGCCGGCATCCTGACCTTCGTCGACGATCCCCTGGTTTCGATCGACTTCAACCACAATCCCGCCTCGTCGAGCGTCGACAGCCTCGAGACCGCGGTGCTCGAGGGCAAGCTCGTCCGCGTCGTTTCCTGGTACGACAATGAGTGGGGCTTCTCGAACCGGATGGTCGACACGGCCGGGGCGATCGCCAAGCTGCTATAACCGCATGTTTCCTAGCCGTTCGTGTCGAGCAAGGTTCGAGCACAGGCGAGAACCGACGTCGAGACAGCCGTCGGGCGGCCCCTCGGCGACGCATCCCGACAAGCTCGATGCTGGCTCTGGACGAACGGATGGAATATTCGTCATTGGGGAATGATGTGACCGACTTCCGCACCCTCGACGATATCGGCGCCATAGCGGGCAGGCGCGTGCTGGTGCGCGCCGATCTCAACGTGCCGATGGAGGGCGCGCGGGTGACCGACGACACCCGCCTGCGCGCCGCCGCGCCGACCATCGCCGAGTTGGCCGACAAGGGTGCCAAGGTGCTGATCCTGTCTCACTTCGGCCGGCCCAAGGGCCAGCGGCGGCCGGACATGTCGCTGGCGATGGTGACGCTGCCGCTGCATGAGGTGATCGGCCGCGAAGTGACCTTCATCGACGATTGCGTCGGCGAGGATGCGGCGCGGGCGGTCGACATGCTGCCCGCAGGCGGCATCGCCATCCTCGAGAATACGCGCTTCCACAAGGGCGAGGAGAAGAACGATCCCGCGCTCGTCGCCGAGATGGCCAAGCTCGGCGACCTCTATGTCGACGACGCCTTCTCGGCCGCGCACCGCGCGCACGCCTCGACCGAGGGGCTGGCGCACGTCCTGCCCGCCTTCGCCGGCCGCTCGATGCAGGCCGAGCTCGAGGCGCTGGAGCAGGCGCTGGGCAAGCCCGAGCATCCGGTGGCCGCGGTGGTCGGCGGGGCCAAGGTGTCGAGCAAGCTCGACGTGCTCCAGCATCTCGTCACCAAGGTCGATCATCTGATCATCGGCGGCGGCATGGCCAACACCTTCCTCGCGGCGCGCGGCGTCGACGTCGGCAAGTCGCTGTGCGAGCATGATCTGGCGGACACCGCGCGCGCGATCCTCCAAGCGGCGGAACAGGCGAATTGCACCGTCCATCTGCCCTATGACGTAAACGTCGCAAAGGAATTCCGCGCCGATCCGCCGACGCGCACGGTAAACGTCCACGAGGTCGCTGCCGACGAGATGATCCTCGATATCGGCCCTGCGGCGGTCGAGGCGCTCGGCGACGTGCTCAAGAATTGCCGCACGCTGGTGTGGAACGGCCCGCTCGGCGCATTTGAGACGACGCCGTTCGACGCCGCGACGGTCGCGCTCGCCAAAACTGCCGCGGCACTGACCCGCGAAGGCTCGCTCGTCTCGGTCGCGGGCGGCGGCGATACCGTCGCCGCGCTCAACCATGCCGGCGTCAGTGACGATTTCACCTTCGTCTCGACCGCCGGCGGCGCCTTTCTCGAATGGATGGAAGGCAAGGAATTACCCGGCGTCAAGGCGTTGCAGCGCTGAGCAGCCAATTCCACCATCGACGCGATGGCTCCGCCGCGATAGGGGCGGGCAGACAATTCGCCGGCGAGGATTTGAACGTATTGGCGCGGCCAGCTGCGCCATTTCCGGAGACTGAGCAATGACGATCACTGCGACCGTGAAAGATATCCTCTCCAATTACGAGAGCGACAATCCCGGCACCAAGACCAATCTCGCGCGCATCCTCATGGCGGGGCGGCTCGGCGGCACCGGCAAGCTGATCATCCTGCCGGTCGACCAGGGCTTCGAGCATGGCCCGGCGCGCAGCTTCGCGATCAACCCCGCGGGCTACGATCCGATCTATCATTATCAGCTGGCGATCGATGCCGGCCTCTCGGCCTATGCCGCGCCGCTCGGCGCGCTCGAAGCGGTCGCCGATCGCTTCGCCGGCGCGATCCCGACGATCCTCAAGTGCAACAGCTCGAACAGCTGGGCGACCACGATCGACCAGGCGATCACCGGCCGGGTCGAGGATGCGCTGCGCCTCGGCTGCTCGGCGATCGGCTTCACCGTCTACCCCGGGTCGGACTCCTATCTCGATGCGCTCGAGGAGATCGCGGAACTGTCGTCCGAGGCGAAGTCGGTGGGCATCGCCACGGTGCTGTGGTCCTATCCCCGCGGCGGCAAGCTCAGCAAGGACGGCGAGCTCGCGCTCGACGTCGGCGCCTATGCCGCGCACATGGCGGCGCTGATCGGGGCGCACATCATCAAGGTGAAGCTGCCGAGCGCGCATATCGAGCAGAAGGACGCCCAGGTCTCGTACAAGGCCATCGACTGGTCGAACCAGGCCGACCGCGTCCGCCACGTCGTCCAGGCGAGCTTCGCCGGCCGGCGGATCGTGATCTTCTCGGGCGGCGCCGCCAAGGACGCCGAATCGGTCTATCAGGACGCGCGCGACATTCGTGACGGGGGCGGGTTCGGCTCGATCATCGGCCGCAACAGCTTCCAGCGCCCGCGCGACGAGGCGCTCGCGCTGCTCGACCGCATGATCCGCATCTACAAGGGCGGCGACTGACGTATCATCGCCCTGAGCGTGAGCGCGTCGTGGATGGCGTGGGCATCGATGTCGTTGTTGAAATAGGCCCACACCTCACGCCCGGCGCGCGACTGTTCGAGCATCCAGTCGGCCCAGCCGAGCAGCGTCTCGTCGGGGTAGCGGCCCCAATATTTGCCGCCGCAGCCGTGGAAGCGGACGTAAGCGATCGGCCCCACCGCGACGCGCGGCGTGGCCGATCCCGCCATGTCATGGACGCAGAATGAGGCGCCGTAGCGGTCGAGCAAGGCGAACACTTCCTCGCTGATCCAGCTGGGCTCGCGAAATTCGAACACGTGGATAAGGTCGGTCGGCAGCAGAGCGAGGAATTCCTCGAGCCGCGGCAAGTTGAGGCGGAAACGGGGCGGCAATTGATAGAGGATCGGCCCCAAGGCATCGCCCAGCCGGCGCACCGGCGCCATCATCCGCGCGAGCGGCTCGGCGCAATCCTTGAGCTTCTTCGCTTGCGTCAGGAAGCGGTTGGCCTTGACCGCATAGCGGAAACCCGGTGGTGCCTGGTCGCGCCATTTCTCGAACGTGTCGCCCGACGGCAGGCGATAGAAGCTGTTGTTGATCTCTACCGTGTCGAACTGGGCGCCATAGAAGCCAAACCATTGCTTGACCGGCAGCTTGTCGGGATAGAAGGCGCTGCGCCAATGGCGGTACATCCAGCCTGAACAGCCGATGCGGATGGCGGCCGGGCCGGGAGCTGCACGGATCGAACGAGGCATTATGGTTTCCGAGCAAGAGGACGAGGCTGCGCAAGCCGGACCGCTCGAGGGCTTCGCCGGTCTCTTCGAGCGCGAGCGGCGGCCCGCCTGCCAGCTCTATCTGATCTCGCCGCCGTCGATAGGCGCGGATTTCGCCGAAGTTCTCGCCGCCGCGCTCGATGCCGGACCGGTCGCCGCGTTCCAGCTGCGCCTCAAGGGCCTCGACGACCATGCGATCGCCGCGCTCGCGCCGCCGCTGATGGCGCTCTGCGCTGCGCGCGATGTGGCGTTCATCGTCAACGACAGCATCGGCCTCGCCAAGCGCCTCGGCGCCGACGGCGTCCATCTCGGTCAGGACGACGGCGATCCGCGCGCGGCACGGCAGGTGCTCGGGCCGACCGCGCAGATCGGCGTGACATGCCACGACAGCCGCCATCTGGCGATGGAGGCGGGCGAGGCGGGCGCGGATTATGTCGCGTTCGGTGCTTTCTATCCGACGACCACCAAGGAGACCCGGCACCGGCCCGATCCATCTATCATCGGCTGGTGGACGACCGTTTTCGGAACGCCGTGCGTGGCGATCGGCGGCATCACGCCCGACAATGCCGGTCCGTTGATCGAGGCCGGCGCCGATTTCATCGCGGTGTCGAGTGCGGTGTGGAACTGCCCGGATGGGCCGGCAGCGGGCGTCCGCGCTTTCGCCGACATGCTGGCCTGACTACCAGTAGCGCACCCGCGCGGTATCGACGTGGACGAAGCCGTCGCGCGGATAGAAACCGACGCCGCCGCGCTGCGCGACCATCGCCGCCGAGCGCAGGCGATCGAGCGCCACGCCCGGCATCGCGATGTCGGTCGCCTTGCCGAGCAGATGCTGGCTTTGCGACGCCACGCCGCTATGCGCGCCGCCGGCCTGGCGCAGCCTGCCGTTGGTGCGCGGCGAGCGATAGCCCGAGATCAGGTCGAACGGCCGGCGGGCGGCGACACCAAGGCGGTCGCGAACCCCGGCCAACAGATCGAACAGCGCGCGATCCATCTCGACCACCTCGCCGGTGCGCCAGTCGCGCAGCGCATGGTTGAGCTCGGCCAGCCCATCGGCGTCATATCCCCCGGCGCCGAAAAAACGCGCGTCGAAGCGCTCGCCGTTGTGGACGTTGCGAAATGCCAGCCGCCGTTCGGGCAGATTGGCGCGCGCCGCTGCGGGCATCAGCGCCAGGCTGCTCAAGGCCGCCAACCCGCCGATCAGCCGGCGGCGGCTCATCATCGCATCGCTCATCGATCCCCACAGATTCCGTTGCAGCCCCGGAAAGAAATCGCCGTGACTGCGTTCATCCCGCGTGCATTGAAAATGGGAGCAAATGCTTGTGATAAGAATAGCAGTTCCGAGCATTTGCCTCGGGCTTTGCACGGCCGGTCTCATGTTTGCCGCCCCGGGCGTCGCCGCCGAAGGAGCCCGGCCAAAGCCGGCGCCCGATATTTCGATCCTCCACGTCCAGGTGATTCTCGATCACCTCGGCTTCTCGCCGGGCGTGGTCGACGGGCGCGAGGGCGAGTCGCTCAAGCTCGCGTTGACCGGCTTTCAGACGGCAAGCGGGATCCGCGTCACCGGCACGATGGATCGCCCGACTTTGGCCGCGCTCGCCCGCTATCGCGCGACGCGGCCGCTGCGCGTCGTCACGCTGACCCCGGCGGATATCAGCGGTCCTTACAGCGGCCGGCTGCCCAAGGATCCGGCAGCGCAGGCGCAGCTTCCCACACTCGGCTACGCCAATCTCGCCGAGCGGCTGACCGAGCAATACCACACCAGCTTCGCGACGCTGATCGCGCTCAATCCGGGCGCGCGCCTCCACGCCGGCGCGACGCTGCGCGTGCCCAACACGATCGCCGGATCGCAGGCCTATCCGGACAAGCTGCCGCCCGAATGGCGCCAGACGCTCGCGAGCCTCAACGTCAACGCGGCCCAGCCGGAGGGCAAGCGCGTCGTGGTCGACAAGTCGGAAGGTGCGCTCAAGGTCTATGACGACGCCGATCGCCTCGTCGCGCAATTCCCCGCGACGATGGGCAGCGAGCACGATCCGCTGCCGATCGGCAAGTGGACGATCAAGGGCGCGTCCTACAATCCGTCGTTCCACTACAATCCCGATCTGTTCTGGGACGCGTCGGCCAAGGACACCAAGCAGAAGCTGCCGGCAGGTCCCAACGGCCCGGTCGGCGTGATCTGGCTCGATCTGTCCAAACCGCACTACGGCATCCACGGCACACCGCATCCCGAGACAATCGGCCGCAGCGAAAGCCATGGGTGCATCCGCCTGACCAATTGGGATGCCGCGCGCCTGTCGCTGATGGTCAAGCCCGGTACGCCGGCGGTGTTCCAGCCGTGAACCGCTTCGGCTGGACGATGCTGCTGCTGTTCGTCCTCGCGGGCGGATCATTCGCGGCGCTCGTTCGCCGTGGCGATATCAGGCTGACGCAAGCCGCGTCTCCGCCCGCGCCGGCGTCGCCGGTGTCGTCGGATCTTGTCGTTCCGGTGGCCGGCATACCCGTCACTTCGCTGGTCGACAGCTTCGATGAAGCGCGCGGCGGCGGCGCGCGCCGTCACGGCGCGATCGACATCATGGCGCCGCGCGGCACGCCGGTCCTCGCCGCGGCGGCCGGCACGATCGAAAAACTGTTCGAGAGCGAGGCCGGCGGGCACACGCTCTACATCCGTTCGCCCGACCAGCGCTCGATCTATTACTACGCCCACCTCGATGCGTATGACGCCGACGCGCGCGAGGGCGGGGCGGTGACGCGGGGGCAGCAGATCGCCACCGTCGGCTCGACGGGGGATGCCGATCCGGCCGGCCCGCACCTGCACTTCGAGATCAAGCGCATGGCGCCGGGCGAGAAGTGGTGGCAGGGCACCCCCGTCGATCCCTATCCGCTGCTCGGCGGCCGCTGACCGCGCCATTTGAATCGCCGCCGTTCCTGATCTACAGCGCGCCCGGCTCCTTCCACCAGCGCGAGACGAGAAGTCATGAAGATCAGCGGCGTCGACATTCGCCCCGGCAACATCATCGAATATGAAAAAGGGCTGTGGAAGGCGATCAAGATCCAGCACACTCAGCCGGGCAAGGGCGGCGCCTATATGCAGGTCGAGCTCAAGAACCTGATCGACGGGCGCAAGAACAATGTCCGCTTCCGCTCGGCCGAGACGGTGGAGAAGGTGCGCCTCGACACCAAGGATTTCCAGTTCCTGTTCGCCGAGGGCGAGCAGCTGACGTTCATGGACAAGGAGAATTACGACCAGGTCTCGCTGTCGCGCGATCTGCTCGGCGACGCCGCGGCGTTCCTTCAGGACGGCATGGATGTGGTGATGGAGCTCTATGAAGAGCGCCCGCTCTCGGTCCAGCTGCCCGACACGATCGAGGCGC
>CAXTMX010000041.1:0-7521 GCA_964245585.1 uncultured Sphingomonadaceae bacterium
GCGTCAGCAGCGTGCGCCCCGCCGCCAGCCGCGCGACGACCTCGCCGCGCCAGAAGATCGCCACCGGCCGCCCGGGGTCGGTCGCGAGCGCGAACGCGTTGTCGCCGTCCGCCGCCAGCGCCGCCGCGCGCCGCGCATATTCGCCGCCGAGCCGCCGCTCGGCCGCCGCCAGCAGGCGCCGCATCTCGGCATGGCCGGCCCTGTCGGCCGCGCGGAAGCGGAAGCCGTCGAGCCGCCCGATCGTCTCGCTGTCGACGCTGACCGCGCCATCCGCGCCCACCAGGATCGGCAGCAGATCGACCCCGCGCGCGTCGAGATCGCGCATCAGCACCGTGGTGCGCCGGTCGACGAAGCGCTGGGTCAGCCGATCGTGCAGCGCGTCGGACAGTTTCTCCTCGAGCGCGCGCGTCCGCGCCGCCATCGCCGCCGGATCGGCGAGCCAATCGGGACGATGCGCGATGTACGACCAGGTCCGCGCCGAGGCGATCCGATCGCTCAGCGTCTCGACGTCGCCCTGGACATTGTCGAGCCGCGCGATCTCCTCGGCGAGCCATTGCGCGGGGACGTGCGCCGGCCCTTCGCTCAAATGGCGGAAGACCCGCGCGATCAGGCGGCTGTGCTGCTCGGCGCCGGTCTTGCGGAAATCGGGCAGGCCGCACGCCGCCCACAGCCGCGCGACCTGGCGTTCGCTTCGCACGCGCTCGCGCACCCAGCCTTCGTCGGCCATCCGCTTGAGCACGGCGAGGTCGATCGCCTCGGGCGCCGCGCGAAGGGCCGGTTGCCCGGGATACGCCTCGAGCGAGGCGATCAGCGCGTCGACGCTGGCCAGATCGGGCGTGCCGCAGCGCCAGTAGAGCTGCTCGATCGGCGGGAAGTGATGCCCCTCGATCGCGGCGACCTCGTCGGGCTCGAAGCCGGCGCGGCCGTCGCCGAGGCTGCCGAAACTGCCGTCGCGCTGGTGGCGACCGGCACGGCCGGCGATCTGCGCCATCTCGGGCGTGGTCAGCCGCCGCGTCCGCCGCCCGTCGAACTTGCGCAGCGAAGCGAAGGCGACGTGCGCGACGTCCATGTTGAGGCCCATGCCGATCGCGTCGGTGGCGACGATATAGTCGACCTCGCCTGCCTGGAACATCGCCACCTGGGCGTTGCGCGTGCGCGGGGAGAGCGCACCCATCACCACGGCGCAGCCGCCGCGCAGGCGGCGCAGCATCTCGGCGATGGCATAGACCTCCTCGGCCGAGAAAGCGACGATCGCCGAGCGCTTGGGCAGCCGCGACAGCTTGGTCACCCCGGCATAGCTCAGCGTCGAGAAGCGCGGCCGCGCGATGATCTGCGCGTCGGGCGTCAGCGCGCGCAGCATCGGGCGCAGCGTGTCGGCGCCGAGGATCATCGTCTCCTCGCGGCCGCGCGCGCGCAGCAGCCGATCGGTGAACACATGCCCGCGCTCGGGATCGGCGCCGAGCTGCGCCTCGTCGAGCGCGACGAACGCAAGGTCGCGTTCGAGCGGCATGCTCTCCGCGGTGCACAGGAACCAGCGCGCGTCGGGCGGCAGGATTTTCTCCTCGCCGGTGATCAGCGCGACCTGGCCCGCGCCCTTGATCGCGACCACCCGGTCATAGACCTCGCGCGCGAGCAGGCGCAGCGGAAAGCCGATCATCCCCGAGCTGTGGCCGCACAGCCGCTCGATCGCGAGATGCGTCTTGCCGGTGTTGGTCGGACCCAGCACCGCGACGAGTTCACTGCGCGCGAATTCGCTCACCTGTTACAGATCGCATTGCGCACGGAAAAGGCAAGAGTTGCCGTGGGTTCCGCGCGGATTTGACAATCCGTCCTTCGAAACGAACGGCTCATCGCAAGTTTCCATCTCGGTAACGGGCTTTAAATTGACATTAACCCTGGTGCGCCACAGTCCTCCCCGCCTGGTCACGCTGTGATCGGGGGCATTTGAAACAAAGTCCGGGGGCTGCCGTTGTTCCAGCGCTACGAGCATAGCTTCGGGACTGCCGGCGCCGCCGCCCATCTCTCGCTCGACGCCGCGCTCCGCCCCGCCGCCGCCAATCCCGATCGGCTGGCCGAGCTGGCAACGCATTGGCGCGCGCGGCTGTCGCGGATCGATCTCGTGCCCGATCTCGGCGCACGGATCGGCTCGCGCGAATGGTTCCGCGGCGCCGCGACCTGCCTCGCCTTATGCTACACGGCGATTTCGTTCGGCCCGCGCTTCGAGCCGCTGGTCGGCGCCAATGAGCTTCCCTTGTCGTCGGCGCAGTTCGACGAAGTGCGCGCGCTCGCCTTTTCGCCGCTTGCTTATGGCGGCGACACCGGCCGGCGGATGGCGCCGACCGAGGCTGTCGAGCCGCTCACCGACACGCCCGAGCGTCCTTCGATCGATCTGACCGCGACGCTGGGGCAGGGCGACGGCTTCGCCCGCGTGCTCGAGCGCGCCGGCGTCGGCGACGGCGAGGCGCAGAAGATCGCGGCGATGGTCTCGGGCGCGGTCGCGCTCGATGCGATCAAGCCGGGTACGCGCATGGCGATCACGCTCGGCCGCCGGCCGAACCGCAACGCCGCGCGCCCGCTTGAGGCGCTGCTGTTCCGCGCGGCGTTCGATCTCAAGCTCGCGGTCGCGCGCACCGGCGGCGTGCTGCGCCTCGAGCGCATGCCGATCGCGGTCGACAACACCCCGCTGCGGATCCGCGGCCGCGTCGGAACGAGCCTGTACCAGGCGGCGCGCGCCAGCGGCGTGCCGGGCAAGGCGATCGAGACCTATCTGCGCGTGCTCGGCCAGCACGTCCAGATCGGCGATATCGCCGCCGACGACCGCTTCGACCTGATCCTCGAACATCGCCGCGCCGCGACCGGCGAGGTCGAGACGGGCCAATTGCTCTATGGCGGGCTCGATCACGGCAAGCGCAGCACCCGGCTGCTCAAATGGACCACCGACGGCAAGAGCCAGTGGTACGAGGCGAGCGGCGTCGGCGAGACGCGCGGATCGATGCACGTGCCGGTCGCCTTCAGCCGCGTCACCTCGGGCTTCGGCATGCGCTCGCACCCGCTGCTCGGCTATTCGCGGATGCACAAGGGGGTGGATTACGGCGCCGCTTATGGTTCGCCGATCTTCGCGGTGACCGACGGCGTCGTCGGCTTCTCCGGCTGGCACGGCGGGCACGGCAACTACGTGCTGCTCAAGCATGCCGGCAACATGATGAGCGGCTATGCCCATATGAGCCGCATCCTCGCGCGGGCCGGCACCCGCGTCAGCGCCGGCCAGGTGATCGGCTATGTCGGCTCGACCGGCCTCTCGACCGGGCCGCACCTTCATTTCGAGGTCTATCGCAACGGCCAGGCGGTCAATCCGACGTCGGTCAAGTTCGCCCGCACCGCGCAGCTCGCCGGCGCCGAGCTCGGCCGCTTCCGCGCACGTCTGGCGAGCCTGCTTGGGGTGGGCACGAAGGCGGCGCCCAAGGTCCAGAGCGCCGAGGCGGGCAAGCCCAAGCCGAAGGGCTGAACCTCGCCTCAATACCGTTCGTCCTGAATAGCCATTGAGCGAAGTCGAAATGGCGTATCGAAGGACTGGCCGGGAAATGTCCTTCGATACGGGCCTTCGACAGGCTCAGTCCCTACTCAGGACGAACGGTTTGACGTTAGCCAGTCGTCGGTCTGAACAACTTGTTCGCGATTCTCACCGCCCCTGGTTGCGCCAGCGCTTGACCACGCGGTCGAGCGCGTCCGCCTCGCCGCCATTGTGGCGCCACAGCTCGGCGAACGACGGATCGGCCGAGGCCGGGCGCTTCTCCTCCTCGAGATCGTCGAGCGAGATGCGGATCGGGATCGTCACGCCCTCGCCGCAGATGATGCACTCGCGGTTGCGCAGCGCCGGGATCGCATCGAGGAAGCCGCGCGCGCCCTCGGGCATCGCCGACTTGACGTGCGCCTGATCGCGATCGTTGTTGAGCCGCATCGCGATGATCGTGCCGCATTGCGACAGGACGCCTTCCGCCAGGTCGGACGGACGCTGCGTGATCAGCCCGAGCGAGACGCCGTATTTGCGCCCTTCCTTGGCGATCCGCTCGAGCACCTTGCGCACCGCGGCGCCGCTGTTGACCCGATCCGACGGCACGTAGCGATGCGCCTCCTCGCAGACCAGCAGGATCGGCCGCTGCCGCTCGGTCCGCGCCCAGATCGCATAATCGAACACCAGCCGGCTGAGCACCGCCACCACCACGCTGGTGATGTCGGACGGCACCCCCGACACGTCGATGATCGAGATCGGCCGGCCCTGCCCCGGCAAACGGAAGATCTTGGCGAGGAACTGCGCCATCGAATCGGCGACGAGCATCCCGGAGAACATGAAGCCGTAACGCGGGTCGGTGCGCAGCTCCTCGATCTTGGTCTTGAGCCGCATGTGCGGGCCGGTGTCGCCGGCGCGGTCGAGCTTGCCCATCTCGGTCTGGATGAAGCCGAGCAGATCGGACAGCAGATAGGGCATCGGCGAGTCGACCGTCAGCTTGGCGATGCCTTCCGACAGCCGGTTCTTGGCGCGCGCCGCCATCAGGCATTTGGCGAGCACGTCGCTGTCGCGCTGGCGTTCGGCGCCGGTCGAGGTGAGCAGCACCTCGCAATGCTCCTCGAAGTTCATCAGCCAGTAGGGCATCGCGAGATTGTCGACGTCGAACAGTTCGCCCTGGCCCTTGAACGCCGCCGGATATTCGCCGTGCGGATCGATCATCACGATATGCCCCTCGGGCGCGCGCTCGCAGATGCGATGGAGGATCAGCGCGAGGCTGGTCGACTTGCCGGTGCCGGTCGAGCCGAGCAGCGCGAAATGCTTGCCGAGCAGCGAGTCGATGTAGAGCGCGCCGCGGACATTCTCGGTCGGAAAGACGGTGCCGATCTCGACGTGCGGACGCTCGTCGGCGGCGTACATCTGCTTCAAGTCGCCGCTCGACACCGGATAGACGTGGCAGCCGGGCAGCGGATAGCGCGTCACGCCGCGGCGGAAGCGGGCGAGTCCGCCGTCGCTGTGCGACGTGCCCTCGCCGAGGAAATCGGCGTCGGCCATGATCAGCCCGCCCTCGACATGGTCGCGCCGCAGCATCCGCACATTGGCGACCAGCCAGCGTTCGCCGACCTTCATCTTGATGTGCGAGCCGACCTGGCCCGACATCGCCATCGCCGGATCGCTGTCTTCCTCGAGCGAGCCGAGCAGCGCCATGTCGAGCGCCAGGCGCGCGCCGCCGCCGCCGATTTCCAGCACGCGACCGATCTCGACCAGCATGTTCGCCGCCCGCGGCGGAGCGACGATCAGTTCGGGCTCGTCGGCCTCGGCAAACCCGCGCAAATTGACTGAATCCACGCTGCGCTCCTCGATTGATCTCGCGCACAGCGGTAAGCGGGCAGGCGTAAACAGTTCGCCGATCAGACGTCGCTAACCGTTCCCGACCAGATGTTCCTAAAACTTCGTCAACGCCGTCCTAACCCTTTCTGAACGCGGCGGCTGCGGCCCAGCCGAGCAGCAGCGAGACCAGCACCGCGAACAGCCCGTAGCTGAACGACCAGCGCTCGGCCGCGGTGGCGACAAAGCGCTCGAAGCCGGATTTGCCGATCTCGACCTCGCGCACCGCGCCGGCCAGCACATGGCCGTCGCGGATCAGGAAGGTCTCGGCGGTATAGCGGCCCACCGGCACGCGCGCCGGGATCGTGATGCGCGCGCGATAAAGCACGCCGTCGGTGATCTCGACGCCGGTGCCGTCCGCGACGTAGAGCCCGCCGCGCCGCCGAAGATCGACCAGCCCGTCCGCGAAGCGCTGCTGCTCATCGAGCCTCCCGCCGCTCGACGGCGACAATTGCAGGCTGTCGAGGCCGAGCTCGTAGATCGCGGCGGTGCGCGCGTCGATGAGCTGCGCCAGCGGCCGCGACGAGGCGATCGCGTAGAAGCCGGGCGCCGAGCGGAAACGCGCGCTGTCCGCGTTCATCCAGATGCCGGCGACCTTGCGCTTCTCGCGCACGACGATCGATTCGACCGGCCCCTTGAGCACCACCGCGACGTCGGTGCGCTCGCGCGGCAGCCGCCCGCCGGGATAGAGGATCGCGCCGAACAGCAGCAGCTCGGCGCCGGTGAAGCTGTAGCGGATCTCGACATGGCGCTGCGACACGTCGGGGACGAGCACCGGCTTGGCCGCGCCGAGCAGCAGCGGGGCGAGCAACGCCAGTCCCCACCCCTTCACGCCGGCTGCACCGTATACACCTCGTCCGGCCGCCAGCCGAGCCCGAGCGCCATGCGCAGCGCCACCGCGAGCACGATCACCGCGAGCATCAGCCGCAGCCATTCGGGCTTGATCCGCTGCGCCAGGCGCGCGCCGAACTGCGCGCCGACGACGCTGCCGAGCAGCAGCAGGATCGCGAGCACAATATCGACCGCACGCGTCGTCGTCGCGTGGACCATCGTCGTCACCGCGGTGACGAACAGGATCTGGAACAGCGAGGTGCCGACCACCACCTGCGTCGCCATGCCGAGCAGATAGATCATCGCCGGCACCATGACGAAACCGCCGCCGACGCCGAGGATCACCGTCAGCAGCCCCGTGACGAAGCCGAGCGCGAGCGGCGCGAGCGGCGAGATGTACAGCCCCGAGCGATAGAAGCGCCAGCGCAGCGGCAGCGCCGCGATCAGCGGATGGTGGCGCTTGAGCTTCGCGCGCGGCGCCCGCCCCGAGCGCAGCGCGACGATGCTCGCCGCCGCCTCGCGCGCCATCAATATGCCGATCCCGCCGAGCAGGAAGACGTAGAGCAAGGCGATCGCGGTATCGATCTGGCCGACCCGCTGAAGCAGACGGAACAGCCCACCGCCGGCCAGCGATCCGGCGACGCCGCCCGCGACCATCACCCCGCCCATCCGGAAATCGACGCCGTTGCGGCGGGTATGCGCGATCACGCCCGAGACGCTCGCGCCGGTGATCTGCGTCGCCGCGCTCGCCACCGCCACCGCCGGGGGAATGCCGTAGAAGATCAGCAGCGGCGTGGTGAGGAACCCCCCGCCGACGCCGAACATCCCCGACAACAAGCCGACCAGACCGCCCAGCCCGACGATCACGAAAGCGTTCACCGAGAGGCCGGCGATCGGCAGATAGAGGTCCATGACGAAGCGCTAGCGGATTTCTGCGCAGGCGTCATTGGCGGGCAGGTCGATAAACCAAGACCGTTCGCACCGAGCCTGTCGAAGTGCTTCCTTCTGTCGCACGAAAGGGAAGAAAAGGCTTCGACAAGCTCGGCCCGAGCGGCAGGTTCAGAAATCCGCACCGAACGTCAGCGTCGGCCCCGATCCCGGTCGCGCGCGCCCTGCCACGCGCAGCCGCCAGTCGATCGCGAGCACGAACCCCGCTTCGCCGAGCGGAAAGCGCAACGCCGCCTGTGGGCCCAGGTCGAACCGCGCCGTGCCCGGTTGCGCGCCGCCCCAGGCGCCGGCGCCGAGGGTCAGGCCGACCGCATGCGTCAGCGGCCCCTCGCGCCCGATCCGCACCGCAC
>CAXTMX010000041.1:7531-20477 GCA_964245585.1 uncultured Sphingomonadaceae bacterium
CGCACCCCACCGTCGGCGAACAGGTCGCGCCGCCGCAGCCCAACCATCCCCGCCTGGCCATAAGCGTCGAGCCGCAGCCCGCGCACCGCAACCGCGTCGACCCCGCCCACCGCATAAGTGGCGAACGCGTCGCGCGCCTGCCGTTCTAGCGCGACGCGGCGCTCGGCGACGAGGCGTAGCGGCAATCGGGGAAGCGGCCGCCATTCGATCGCCGCCGCCGCCTCGAGCCCACTCCCGCGCAAGGGCCGCGACACCCGCCCGGCGAGCGCGAGGCGCCCGGCGTCGTCGATCCGCCACGCCATCCGCGCCCCGGCCTGGCTCCCGCCGAGCTGCCCGCCCGGCGCGAACCCGTTGCCGCCCTCGCCGCGCACGAACAGCCAGGCAGAACCGGACCAGCGCGAGGGGAAGGCCGCGGTTGAATAGTCAGGAAAAGCCGGTGGCTCGATGGATGCGGAAGCCGCCGTTGCGGGATTGCGTATTGCGGCTTCCTCTCCCGTCGCTTCATCCGTCACCCCGGCGAACGCCGGGGTCCACGGATGCGGATCGTCCGAAATCGGGAACGCCCGCCGGCCATGGATCCCGGCGTTCTCCGGGATGACGATGGAAGGGTGGGAATCGTTCGCCGACGTCTCGGCACCGGCCATCGCGATACGCCGAATTCGTGGCGCCGCGCTTTCCTTCGCCGGTCCCTTCTCCGCCAAGCCTCGCCACGGCGCCACCACCGCCACGCGCCCGCCGATCCACAGCGCGAGCACCAGCGCGACGAAGCGCAGCGGCCGCGCGCGTCCGCTCATTCGGCGGGCACGGCGTCCGGGAAGATGTGGCGGGTCTTGTCCCACTCGGTCGCAGCGCCGCGCAGCAGCCGGCGATAACGGCCGACCGCGCGGATCGCGGCGAGCATCGTCACCGCATTGGCGAACACGGTGCGCGGAATCGCGCGCAGCCCCTCGCGCCAGCCATAGGCCCGCGTGACGAAGCCGCAGCGCAGCGCCAGGCGCCACGCCAGCAACAAGGTGTTGATCGCCAGCAGCGGCGCGGCGAACGGCGGCAGCGGCGGCAGGCCTTGTCCCGCCAGCGCGAGCAGCGCCCACAGCAGCAATGCGCCATAGCCTGCCGCGAGGACCAGCGCGGCCAGCGGCGCGCGGCGATCGTGCAGCCGCATCCAGCGCTCGGCGAATCCGCCGCGCCAGCCGAGCCGATCCCAGCCGCTGAGCGCGATCCCGGTCATCCACCGCGCCTTCTGCCGCACCGCCGCGTCGAGGCTCGCCGGGAAATGCGCGCGCACCGCGACCATCGCGCCGCGCCCGCGCCCGGGCAAACGGACGAACACCCCGCGCCCGCCAAGTTCGGCGACGCGCAGGCCGAGCTCATAGTCCTCGGTCACGCTGGTCGCGTCGAACGGCACGCCGCCGGCGTGCGCCGCGATCCGCCCGAGCATCGGCCGCGACAAAGCGCAGCCGACCCCGGCCGAGGGCACCGCCGCGCCGAGCGCCTCGCGCACCACCAGCCCCTTGCCGTGCGCCTCGGCGAACTCGTCGCAATAATGGCCCGAGATCCAGCGCGACGTGCGGTCGACCAGCGGCAGCACCGGCAGCTGGATCAGGTCGAACCGCTCGATCAGCCGGTCGAACAAGGCGAGCTCGGCCGAATGGACGACGTCCTCGGCGTCGTGGAGCACGATCGCCTTGACCTCGCGTCCGGTCTCGCGCTCGTCCTCGATCAAGGCGTGCCACAGGCAATTGAGGCAATCGGCCTTGGTCGTCGGGCCCGGATCGGCGCAGATCACCGGACGCACGCGGGCGTCGTCCTGCACGACGCGCGCGACCGCGGCGATCGTCGCGGGATCGTTGGGATAAGCGCCGACATAGAGGCGGTAATCGCCATGATCGAAGCTGGCGAGCGCATGGCGCAGCATCGGCCCGATCACCGCCGCCTCGTCCCACGCCGGCACGAACACGGCGATCGTGCCCGGCCGCGCCGGCGCGCCGATGCTGTCGACGTCGGCGCGGCGGTGGCGGCGATAGACCGCGATGCGCCGCCACAGCGTGCGCGCGATCCAGATGCAGTCGATCGCGAGGTCGTCGATCCCGCCGAGCAGGAAGCCGACCGCGGCGAACAGCGTCAGCTCGCGCGCGGCGATGCCCGCCAGCCAGAGCAAGACTTCTCCGAATTCCATCCGATTCCCCCGCTATCATCATCCGGAATGGAGAGAATGGGGGCAAGTGAAAATTCGTACGTCGCCCCGACGAAAGTCGGGTCCCATGGACACGGCTCGCTTGAAGGCTGAGCGGACGCCGTCCATGGATTCCGGCTTTCGCCGGAATGACGAGCGGGGGGTATGGATTCGCGCCGCGCTTCGTTCCACTCTGCACCGGGGAGAAAGCGATGCGGGGCTGGTTGGCACGATGGGCGGTGCTTGGGTTGGCGCTGGGGCCGGCGGCGGCCTCGGGCGACAGCGCGCCGCAGGTGGTGACGGCGACGCCCGGCGGTCCCGGCGGCGAGGGCGGCGGCGCGATCGAGCGCTTCACCACGCGCTTCTCCGAGCCGATGGTCGCGCTCGGCGATCCCCGCGCCGCCTCGCCGTTCATGGTGACCTGTCCCGCCGCCGGCCAGGGCCGCTGGATCGACCCGCAGACCTTCGTCCATGAATTCGCCAAGCCGCTCCCCGGCGGGCTGACCTGCGCCTTCACGCTGCGCGCCGGCGTCGCCTCGCTGCGCGGTGCCGCGCTCGGCGGCCAGCGCCGCTTCCTCGTCGACACCGGCGGACCGGCGGCGCGCGCGGTGCTGCCTGGCCGCTACGACGGCGAGATCGACGAGGACCAGACCTTCGTCGTCGCCGCCAATACGCCGGCGGACCGCGCCTCGATCGCGGCCAACGCCTATTGCGCGGTCGACGGCATCGGCGAGAAGATCGCGGTCGACCTGCTCCCCGCCCAGCTGCCCCAGCGCCTGATCGCCGCGCTCGGCCCGAACAATTGGCGCGCGACCAACTTCCTCGGCGAAGCCGGCCTGCCCGAGAAGCTGCCCGCCGCGGCCGCGGATCGCGCGCGCACCTTTGCCGGCGTCGTCGCGCTCAAATGCCGCCGGCCGCTCCCGCCCGGCCGCGACATGGCGCTGGTGTGGGGCGCCGGCATCCGCGGCCCCGGCGGACGCACCGCCGGCGCGGACCAGCGCTTCGATTTCACCGTGCGCAAGGCGTTCGAGGCACGCTTCGATTGTTCGCGGGTCAACCCGCAGGCCGGGTGCAACCCGGTCCAGGAGGCGCACGTCCGCTTCACCGCGCCGATCCCGCTCGCCACCGCCAAGGCGATCCGCATCGATCTCGGGGGAGGCAAGGCGCTCGAACCCACCTTCGCCAAGGATGACGGCGAGGGCGACGATACGCACACCAGCGCGACCGTCTCCGACCTCGTCTTCGAGGGCCTGCCGCCCGCGACCACCGCGCGCGTGATCCTGCCGCCCGACGTGCGCGACGACAGCGGCCGACCGCTCAGCAACGCCCAGCGCTTCCCGCTCGACGTCCGCTTCGACGCCGCCCCGCCGCTGGTCAAGTTCGCCGCCACCTTCGGCATCATCGAGGCGAATGAAGGCGGCGTCCTGCCGGTCACCGTGCGCGCGGTCGAGCCGGCGCTGGCCGGCCGCGTGCTCGGCGTCGGGGGCAAGGTCGCGCGGATCGATGCGCAGGATGGCGCGGTCGCGAAATGGTTGCGCGATCTCGCCACGGCCGAGGAAAGCAGCAGCCGCGAGGAGAAGCGCGGCAAGCAGACCGTCCAGATCAACCTGACCGGCGCGAAACCGCTGCTCGGCGGCGGCGCTCCGCTCACCCTCGCGCTGCCGGGCAAGGGCAAGGAATTCGAGGTCGTCGGCATCCCCCTCGGCAAGCCCGGCTTCTATGTGGTCGAGCTTGCCAGCCCCGCGCTCGGCCGCGCTTTGCTCGGCCGGAACGCGCCGCGCTATGTCGCGACCGGCGCGCTCGTGACCAACATGAGCGTCCATTTCAAATGGGGCCGCGCCGCCTCGCTCGCCTGGATCACCACGCTCGACGGCGCCAAGCCCGTCGCCGGCGCGGCGGTGCGCGTGACCGATAGCTGCACCGGCAGGACGCTCGCCGCGGGCAACAGCGACGCCTCGGGCCGCCTGCTGATCCGCGGCGGCCTGCCTGAGCCCGAGGCGTCGGGCGGCTGTACCTCCGGCGCGACCCCGCCGCTGATGGTCTCGGCGCGGAAAGGCGACGACTTCAGCTTCACGCTGACCGACTGGGGCGAGGGCATCCGCCCCTACGACTTCGACCTCAACTACGGCTGGTCGAAGCCCGAAGACATCCTTCACACCGTGTTCGATCGCACGCTGATCCGCGCCGGCGAGACGATCAACATGAAGCATTTCCTGCGCCGCCCGGTCGCGGCCGGGTTCACGCTCGCGGGCGCGCTGCGCGGCACCCTGCGGCTGACGCACAGCGGATCGGACACCCAGTTCGATCTGCCGCTCGTGATCGGCGCCGACGGCGTCGGCCTCTCCAGCTGGACCGCGCCCAAAGGCGCGCCGATGGGCGATTACAGCCTGACCGTGCTGCTCGGCGCGGGCGACAAGCAGAAGACGATCTACACGGGACAGAGTTTCCGCGTCGACGAGTTCCGCCTGCCGACGATGCGCGCCACCGTCGCCGGGCCCAAGACGCCGGCGATCCGGCCGAAGCAACTGCCGCTCGACCTCTACGTCGGCTATCTCTCGGGCGGTGGCGCGGGCGGGCTGCCGGTGCGGCTGCGCGCGGCGTTCGAACGCATCGAGGAGGCGCCCAAGGGCTGGGACGGCTGGAGCTTCGGCGGCAAGGCGATCGTCGAGGGCGTCCGGCCGCTCGACGGCGACAACGAGGAGCCTGAAGCGCCGCTGCCGCCGACCCAGACGCTCCCCGTCAGCCTCGACAAGCAGGGCACCGCGCGCACCTCGCTCGAGCTGCCGCGCCTCGACGGCACGACGCGCCTGACCGTCGAGATGGACTATCAGGACGCCAACGGCGAGACGCTGACCGCATCGACGCGCGTGCCGCTCTATGCCTCGGCGGTGCGCGTCGGGATCAAGACCGACGGCTGGTTGATGAAGCAGGACGACCTGCGCCTGCGCCTCGTCGCGATCGATCCCGAGGGGCACCCCTTGCGCGGCAAGAGGATCGACGTCGCGCTTTACTCGCGCGAGATACTCTCGGCGCGCCGCCGGCTGATCGGCGGCTTCTACGCCTATGACAATAATGCGCGCACGACCAAGCTCTTCGCCGCGTGCAGCAAGACCACCGACGCGCAGGGGCTCGCCACCTGTGAGCTCGATCCGGGCACCTCGGGCGAGATCTACGCCGTCGCCACCGCCACCGACGACGCCGGCAATGTCGCGCGCGCGACCACGTCGGTCTGGCTCGCCGGCGACGAGGAATGGTGGTTCGGCGGCGACAATGGCGATCGCATGGACCTCGTCCCCGAGGCCAAGAGCTACCAGGCCGGCGAGACCGCGCGCTTCCAGGTGCGCATGCCGTTCCGCGCCGCGACCGCTTTGATCACGGTCGAGCGCGAGGGCGTCCTCTCCAGCTTCGTCACCGAGCTGTCGGGCAAGGATCCGGTGGTCGAGGTGCCGCTGCCAGGCGCCTATGCGCCCGACGTCTATGTCTCGGTGCTCGCGGTGCGCGGCCGCGTCGCCGGCTGGCGGCTGTGGCTCGCCCAGCTCGCGCGCGACTGGCATCTGCCCTTCTTCAGCCGCGACGGCGCGCGGCCGACCGCCTTGGTCGATCTCGCCAAGCCGAGCTACCGCCTCGGCATCGCGCGCGTCGAGGTCGGCTGGGAGAGCCACCGGCTCGCAGTCGACGTGCGCGCGAACAAGCCCGAATATCACGTCCGCGACACCGCTCTGGTCGACGTCGCGGTGCGCGACGGCGCCGGCCGCGTGCCCGCCCATGCCGAGATCGCCTTCGCCGCGGTCGACGAGGCGCTGCTCCAGCTCTCGCCCAACGACAGCTGGCAGCTGATCGATGCGATGATGGGCGACCGCCCGATCTCGGTGCTGACCTCGACCGCGCAGACGCAGGTCGTCGGCAAGCGCCACTATGGCCGGAAAGCGGTCGCGGCCGGCGGCGGGGGCGGCGGCGATCTCGCCGCGCTCAACCGCGAGGATTTCCGCCCGGTACTGCTGTGGAAGGGCCGCGTGCCGCTCAACGCGCAGGGCCGCGCGCGCCTCGCGGTGCCTTTGTCCGATTCGCTGTCGTCGTTCCGCCTGGTCGCGATCGCCACCGCCGGCGCCGATCGCTTCGGCACCGGCGAGGCCGCGGTCCGCACGACGCAGGATCTCACCGTTTATTCGGGCGTGCCGCCGCTGGTCCGCTCGGGCGACTATTACGGCGCGAGCTTTACGCTCAGGAACGGCTCGGACCGGCCGATGCGCGTCACCGCCAACGCCGAGACCCTTCCGCGCATCGGCCGCGCGCCGCCGCTGACCGTGACGATCCCCGCCGGCGGCGCGGTGCCGGTGACGTGGCACGTCACCGCCCCCGCCGGCCTCGCCGGGATCGCCTGGAAGGTCAGCGCGCGCTCGGCCGACGGCCGCGCCGACGCCTTGACCGTATCGCAGACTGTCACGGCTCCGGTGCCGGTCGAGACCTGGGCGGCGTCGCTCGTCCGCGTTTCCGGCGGCGCGATGCCGATCGCCGCGCCCGCGGGCGCGCTGCCGGGGCTCGGCGGGGTCGAGGTCGCGCTCAGCGACAGCCTCGCCCCGTCGCTCGGCGGGGTGCGCGACTATATGGCGGCCTATCCCTATAATTGCTTCGAGCAGCAGACCTCGCGCGCGGTCGCGTTGGGCGACGTCGGCTCATGGAACCGGCTGACCGGCGACATCCCGGCCTATCTCGATGGCGACGGCCTGCTGCGCTATTTCCCGAGCGACCGCCTGCCGGGCGACGCCGCGCTGACCGCCTATGTCCTGTCGATCACCGCCGAGGCTGGCTTCGCCGTCCCCGAAGCCCCCAAGGCCAAGATGCTCGAGGCGCTGCGCGGCGTCGTCGACGGCCGGCTGGCGCGCGAGGGGCCCGGCGCGGGCGACACCCGCCTCGTTCGCCTCGCCGCCTTGGCCGCGCTCGCGCGCAACGGCGCCGCCACCCGGGCGATGCTCGGCCAGATCGGGCTGCCGGCGCGCGACATGCCGACCGCAGCGCTCGCCGACTGGCTCGTCGCCGCGACCCGGCTCGGCGCGGAGGCCGAGCGCGCGGAGGCCGAGCGGACGCTGCGCATGCGGCTGGTCTACGAAGGCTCGCGGCTCGACCTCACCGACGGCGCCGCCGCCCCCTGGTGGATGATGACCTCGACCGACGAGATGGCGATCAAGGCGCTCGCCGCGGTGCTCGGCCGCCCCGGCTGGCAGGACGAGGCGCCGCGGATGATGGTCGGCGTCGCGCTGCGCCAGCGCCGCGGCCATTGGGATACGACCCCGGCCAACGCCTGGGGCGCGGTCGCGGCGCGCCGCTTCGCCGCGCTCTATCCGCCGGGCGCGGTTGCCGGGACGACCAACGCGCGTTTGGGGGCGTTCGTGCGTACGCGCGAATGGCCGCAGCCGGCGGGCGCCGGCCCGCTGCTGTTGCCGCTGCCCCCTGCACAGGCGCCGCTGGTGCTGAGCCAGGCCGGCGGCGGGGGGCCGTGGGCGCTCGTCACGGTCAAGGCGGCGGTGCCGCTGCGCAGCGCCTTGTTCGCCGGCTATCGCATCGCGCGCCAAGTCAGCATCGTCGAGCGGAAGGTGCCCGGCCGCCTCACCCGCGGCGACGTGCTGCGCGTCCGTCTGACGATCGACGCGAGCGCCGAGCGCAACTGGGTGGTGGTCAGCGATCCGATCCCCGCCGGCGCGACGATCGTCGGCGATCTCGGCGGGCAATCGTCGCTGCTCGGCGCGTCGGGGGGCGAAGGCCTGTCGCCGGCCTATGTCGAGCGCGGGCAGGACGCGTGGCGCGGCTATTTCGACTGGGTCCCGCGCGGACGCTTCACGGTCGAATACACCGTCCGCCTCAACGGCACCGGGCGGCTTCAGCTGCCGCCGACCAAGGTCGAGGCGATGTACTCGCCCGATATCCGCGCGCTGCTGCCCAACCGCGGGCTCGTGGTGGGGATGCGGTGAATTGCGCCTCAAGCCGTCATCCCGACGAAGGTCGGGATCCATGGATACGGCACGGCCGGAATTGATGGGACATCGCCTTCCGTGGATCCCGGCTTTCGCCGGGATGACGAAGAAGAAGTGGATGGTGGCAGCCGCCGCATCTTTCCTCGCTCTCCTCGTCGCGCTCCTGCTCTACACCGCTCCACCACCGCTCCCGTCCTACGCCCAGGCCCGCACCGCCTACACCCCGAGCGAATCGTGGCTCTACGACCGCCACGGCCGCCTGCTCGACACGATCCGCGTCGATTTCGCGGTGCGCCGGCTCGCCTGGACCCCGCTCGACCGCATCGCGCCCGTCGTCGGCGAGACGATCGTCGCCGCCGAGGACCGCCGCTTCGCCTGGCACGGCGGCGTCGATTATTGGGCGCTCGCCGGCGCGCTGCGCGATCGTTGGCATGGCCGTCGCACACGCGGCGCCTCGACGCTGTCGATGCAGCTCGCCGCCTTCCTCGCGCCCGATCTCGCCGCGCCGGGGGCACGCGGCTGGCGCGACAAATTGCGCCAGATGCGCGCCGGCTGGGCGCTCGAGCGCCGCTGGACCAAGCCGCAGATCCTCGAGGCCTATCTCAACCTCGCCGGCTGGCGCGGCGAGCAGCAGGGCATCGCCGCGGCCGCGCAAGGGCTGTTCGGCAAGAGCCCGGCGGCGTTGTCGCGCGACGATGCGCTGTTGCTCGCCGCGCTGCTGCCGGCACCGCAGGCCGAGCCCGAGGCGGTGGCGCGGCGGGCCTGCCTACTTTCGGAAAAACCCGCTGTGTCGAGCGAAGTCGAGACACGTTCGACGCTCGATTTCAGCCCCGCCGTCGCACGTCCCTCGACTTCGCTCGGGACAGCGGGCTGTGATGCGTTGGAGAACGAAGCCTTTGCGGCCCTCGGCCCGACGCGCCGCATCGCGCTCGATCCGGGCCTGGCCCCCCACCTCGCGACCCGCCTGCTCGACCGGCCGGGGATGAAGCTCGCCACCACGCTCGATGCCCGCGTCCAGGCGCTGGCCGCCCAGGCGCTGCGCCGCCAGCTGATCGGCCTCGGCGATTCTCGCGCGCGCGACGGCGCGGTGGTGGTGCTCGACAATGCGAGCGGCGACGTGCTCGCTTATGTCGGCGGGGTCGGGGGCGGCTCGACCGCAGCCGAGGTCGACGGCGCCGCCGCCTATCGCCAGGCGGGATCGACGCTGAAACCCTTCCTCTACGCCGGGGTGATCGAGAAGGGCTATCTCGCCCCCGCCTCGATCCTCGACGATTCGCCGGTCCAGCTCGACACCGCCTCGGGTCTTTACGTGCCGCAGAATTACGACCGCGAGTTCAAGGGGCCGGTCTCGGCGCGCACCGCGCTCGCCGGGTCGCTCAACGTGCCCGCGGTGCGCACGCTGCTGCTCGTCGGGGTCGACGCGTTTCGCGATCGCCTGTGGGACGCGGGCTATCGCGGCCTGACCGAGGACGGCGGCTATTACGGCTTCTCGCTCGCGTTGGGCTCGGCCGAGGTCACGCTGCTCGAGCAGGCGGCCGCCTACCGCGCGCTGGCGCAGGGCGGCGCCTGGTCGCCCCCGCGGCTGCGTGCCGACGATCCGCGCAGCCCGCCCCGCCGCGTCTTCTCACGCCAGGCGGCGTGGATCACCGCCGACATGCTGGCCGATCCCGGCGCGCGCGCGATCACCTTCGGGCTCGATTCGGCGCTGCGCCTGCCATTCTGGGCGGCGGTCAAGACCGGCACGTCGAAGGCGATGCGCGACAATTGGTGCGTCGGCTTTTCGGACCGCTACACCGTGGCGGTCTGGGGCGGCAACGTCGAGGGCGACGCGATGCGCGCGGTCAGCGGCACCAGCGGCGCCGCGCCGGTATGGGGCGACATCCTGCTGGCGCTGCACGACGGCCGGCCAAGCCGGCCGCCGGCGATGCCCGAAGGGGTCGAGGAAAAGGCGATCAGCTACGCCAGTGCGATCGAGCAGCCGCGCCGCGAATATTTCCTGAAGGGCACCGGCATGACGCTAATCGCCGCTGCGCCGGGCGAAGCCCGCAGGCCGCGCATCACCAATCCCGTGTCGGGCAGCGTCTACGCGATCGATCCCGATATCCCGATCGACCGCCAGCGGCTGGCGGTGGCGGTGACGGGGGATGCGATCACGCATCGGCTGTTGCTGGATCGGGAGGATCTCGGCGATGCAAGCTCCGCGCCGCTGATCCTGCCCGGACCGGGGCGGCACAAGCTCGCCTTGCTCGACCTGTCGGGGAAGGTGGTCGATCAAGTGGTTTTTACCATGCGTTGAGCGCAAGGGCGCCCGGGCGGGCATTGAAATCGCCCGGGCGCCTGCCGCTACTGGATCACCAGTAGAAGTTGTTGATCACGCGGATCACGATGCCGCGGCGCGTGTCGACGAGCAGCAGGTCGTCGTAATGCCGCACCCAGCGCTGGCCGTAACCGGCGGCGGGCAGGCGATAGCGCCATGGGTCGTTGATCCAATAGCTCGACCCGTAATAGCTCGGCGCGATGCGGACCCCGGCGCGGAACGCGTTGTAGCGGAACGGCGCTCGCCAATTACCGCGCGAATACACGCCGCGATTGCTGTTGCGCCAGCTGCGCCAGTCGTCGTTGCCCCAGCGGCGGTTGCGGTCTTCGCGCAGGTCGCGGCGGTCGTCGCGCAAATCGCGGCGATCCTCGCGGAGTTCACGGCGGTCGCGTTGGACGTCGCGGTACGATTGCGCTTGCGCCGCAACCGGAAACACGGTCGCCGCCATCAGCGCGGTGAGGATCAGTTTACGCATGATCGTCTCTCCATTGTTGGGACGGCGCGAACAGCCGCGCCGCCATGGAGAGCGGTTTATGCGAGTCGGCCTGAACCCGCCGGGAACGGCGCGGTCATGTCAGGGCAAAGGTTGTGTCAGAACTGTCGCAACCGTTACGGCTGGCTGTCGTCCCCGCCGCCGGTGCCCGCGCCCGCCGCGCCGACCGACCCGATATTGCCGAACAGCTCCTCGAAAAAGCTGCGCTTCTTGCCCAATGTCGGCGTTTCCTTGCCGTACGGATCGATCGACGCGACCTGATCGACCCCGGTGCGGGTGATGCCCGATACGACGCCGCCGTCGGTGAAGCTGATCTTCAGCGTCACCTGGCTCTTCGCCTTGGGCTTGAGATAGGCGAGGTTGCGGCTGTCGCGCGCCAGGTAATACCAATCGCCCTGGTTGAACTGGCTGGCGAAGCTCGGCTTGCCCAGCGTCTTCAGCACGGAGCCGCGATTGTCGACACCGGGCTGGACCGAATTCACCAGATCGGCGTCGATGATATAGCCCTGATGCGAGCGCAGCGGCGTGCAGCCGCCGGCCAGCGTCAGCGCCGACAGCGTCGCGGTTAGGGCCATCATGCGCCCGACCTTGGTCATTCGATTCTCCCGCGCGATCGCGCTCTACCCGGACCCCGCGATTGCATCGCGCGCCGATCGCCTCAATATGCGGCGGCGCGCGGTGGCACAAGGCCGCTCGCGCGACGGGTGATTGATGGGCATTTTCGGCGGTTTCAAGGCAAATCGCGTCGAGACGGCGGCGCTCTATGCGGCGGGCGTGGCGCGCGCGCGCGCCGGATTGGTACGTCGCCGGCCACGTTCCCGACACGGTCGACGGGCGATTCGACATGATCGCCGCGGTGCTGGCGCTGGTGATGCTGCGGCTGGAAGGCGACCCCGCCGGTATCCCCGCCGCCACGCACCTGGCCGAGGCGTTCGTCGACGACATGGACCCGCAATTGCGCGAGATCGGCATCGGCGACCTCCTGGTCGGCAAGCATATCGGGCGGATGATGGGGATGCTTGGCGGGCGGCTCGGCGCATATCGCGACGGGCTGGCGGCGGGCGACCTCAAGCCGGCGTTGGTGCGCAATCTCTATCGCGGGACGGCGCCCGATGCCGCCGCGCTGGCGCATGCCGAGCGCGAATTGCTGGCGCTGCGCGCGGGGCTGGCCGATGTCGGCATCGATCGGCTGATCGCCGGCGGCTTGCCGTGACCGCGCCCGAATTCTCGCGGCCGGAGCGCGCCGACACGATTGGCGACGAGCCGCGAACCGTCGCGATCGAAGCAAGCGACGTCGAGCGCGCGGCGCTGGCGGCGCGGTTCGACTTGATCGCGATCGACCGGCTGACCGGCGATGTCACCGTCCGCCGCGACGCCGCCGGTATCGTGGTTGAAGGCCGGATCGTCGCGACGGTGACTCAGGCGTGCAGTGTCACCAGCGACCCGCTGCCGGTCAGTGTGGACGAACCCATCCTGCTACGCTTCGTCGAAGCAGCGGGCGGGCAGGACGAGGTCGAGCTGGATGACGCGGACATCGACGTGATCGCGATCGAGGGCGGCGCGATCGACCTGGGCGAAGTCGCCGCCGAGACGGTGATGCTCGCGCTCGACCCCTTCTCGCGCGCGCCGGGCGCGGAGGCGATGCTCAAGGCGGCGGGGGTGATCGGCGAGGACGAAGCCAAGCCGCTCGGCGCGTTCGCCGGGCTGAAAGACAAGTTGGCAGGTAGTTAGTCCGCGTCCGGCCCGAGCCCCGGGTCGAGATCGCGGGGGCGGGTGAAATGGGTGAGCGCGCAGTTGCCCGCCGCGACGTCGCCCCATGCGTCACCGTCGCAGGTCAGCACCGCGACGCTGGCGGTAGGGAATTTTTCCTCGACCTCGTCGCGCAGCGCATCGCCCGCATGGTCGGGGACGAGCAGCAGGATCAGGTCTTCGAGGCCGGGGTTGTGGCCGCAGAGCAGCAGTCCGCTCGCCGCGGCGGGGGCGAGCCTCGTGTT
>CAXTMX010000041.1:20487-22306 GCA_964245585.1 uncultured Sphingomonadaceae bacterium
GTATCAGATCGAGCAGCATCGTCGCCGACGCCAGATAGGCGCGGCGCTCCCAATCGGGCGCGACCTTGCGGCCATAGCCCGCCGCCACCTGTTCCAGCGTTTCGACCACGCGCGCGGCGGGGCTGGCGATGGCGTGGTCCCAGCTGAGACCGGTGCTCCGCATGTGCTGGCCCATCGTCCGCGCGGCGCGCTCGCCCTTGGGGTTGAGGCGGCGGTCGAAATCGCGCGCGCCGTGATCGTCCCAGCCCGATTTGGCGTGCCGCAGGAGGATCAGGGTCTTCATGCGCCACCCTCTAGCCGTTCGTGCCGAGCTTGTCGAAGCACGTATCTACGGAACATGCCCTTCGACGGGCTCAGGGCGAACGGGCAGGGGCTCGGCTCGTCCGAACCGCGTCGCCACCCGCGCCACCGCTTCGTCCAGCGGGACTCGCGCGATCGGCACGCCGGGCGGGAAGGCCGCCAGCAGCCGGCTGGGCATCGCCGCGGAGAGCAGGACGAACGCGCCCTGGTCGTCGGCGCGGCGGATCAGGCGGCCGAACGCCTGGGCGAGCTTGGCGCGGACGAGGCGGTCGTCATACGCGCTCCCGCCCCCCGCCAGCCGCCGTGCGGCGTGGAGCACGGTCGGCTTGGCCCAGGGCACGCCCTCCAGGATGACCTGCCGCAAGGACTCGCCCGGGACGTCGACGCCGTCGCGCAACGCATCGGTGCCGATCAGCGAAGCGCGCGGCTCGTCGCGGAACATGTCGACCAATGTACCCGGGTCGATCGGATCGACGTGCTGCGCGTATAGCGGCAGGCCGTCGCGCGCGAGCCGGTCGGCGATCCGGGCATGGACGCCACGCAAACGCCGGATCGCGGTGAACAGCCCGAGCGTACCCCCTCCCGCCGCCGCGATCAGCCGGGCATAGGCGTTGGCGAGGCCGGCGAGGTCGCCGCGCTTGACGTCGGTGACGATCAGCACCTCGGCCTGGGTCGCGTATTCGAACGGGCTGGCGACGTCGAAATGCCCCGCCGCGCGGTCGAGATGCGGGACGCCGGCGCGGGCGTCGGCGATCTGCCAGTCGGGGTCGCCGCCCTTCAGCGTCGCCGAGGTGACGAGCACACCGTGCGCGGGTTTGAGCACGGTCGCCACCAGCGGGCGGGTCGGGTCGAGCCAGCGGCGGTGGAGCCCGATATCGATTTCGCGACCCTCGATGCGGTCGACGCTGAGCCAGTCGACGAAATCGGGATCTGCCGGGCCGCCGATCCGCGCGAGCAGCCCGATCCATGCGCCCACCGTCTCGGTGCGCCAGCCGAGCGACCCGATCGCGCCTTCGATCCGCGCGCGCGCCGCGCCGTCCATCCAGTCGGGGCCGTCGGCGAGCACCGCTTCGAGCCGTTGGCCGAGCGTCATCAGCGGGCGGAGCAGGGCTTCGAGCGCCTGCGCGGCGGCGGCGGCGGCCTCGATCAGCGCGGGGAGCGGCTCGGCGAGTTCGGTCTCGAGCCCGTAGCCGGCATCGCCGTCCTGCGCGGCGCGGGCATACACCATGCCGCGCGCCGCGCTCAGCAACTGCTCGACCGCGCCGTACGAGTCGCCCTCCACCGCGCGCTGCAGCCAGCCGTCGCTGGCAAGCGCGCGGGCCGCCTCGACCGCATCCTGGATCGCGGCTCCACCGGCCTCATCGTAGCTGGCGACGTCGGACAATCGCGCCGCCAGCCCCCGCCGCCGGCCGCGCGACGTCGCCTCCGGGCCGACGATCCAGCGGCGCAGTTCGATCGACTCCTGACCGCTCAGCGCGACGCCGAACATCGCGTCGGCGGCGTCGAACAGATGATGGCC
>CAXTMX010000042.1:0-22075 GCA_964245585.1 uncultured Sphingomonadaceae bacterium
TGTCGTCGGCGATGGACACCGTGACCGAGGCGGACATGGCGATCGTCATGGCGCAGATGGGCGGGCTCGGCGTGCTCCACCGCAACCTGACGGTCGACGAGCAGGCCGCCGCGGTGCGCGCGGTCAAGCGGTTCGAAAGCGGGATGGTGGTCAATCCGATCACGATCGCGCCCGATCAGACGCTCGCCGACGCGCAGGCGCTGATGGCGCGGCACCGCATTTCGGGCGTGCCGGTGGTCGAGGCGTCGGGCAAGCTCGTCGGCATATTGACCAACCGCGACGTGCGCTTCGCCGAGAACCCCGCCCAGCGCGTCGCCGAGCTGATGACCTCGCAGAACCTCGCGACCGTCCCGGCCGGCACGACGCAGGAGGAAGCGCGCCGCCTGCTCCACCAGCGCCGGATCGAGAAATTGCTCGTGGTCGACGAGGACTACCGCTGCGTCGGACTGATCACGGTCAAGGACATCGAGAAGGCGGTGACCTATCCCAACGCCACCAAGGACGCGACCGGGCGGCTGCGCGTCGCGGCGGCGACGACCGTCGGCGACATGGGCTTCGCGCGCACCGAAGCCTTGATCGACGCCGAGTGCGACCTGATCGTGATCGACACCGCGCACGGCCACAATCGCGAGGTCGCGCGCGCGGTCGAGCGGGTCAAGAAATTGTCGAACTCGGTCCAGATCATCGCCGGCAACATCGCCACCGCCGAGGCGGCCAAGGCGCTGATCGGCGCCGGCGCGGACGGGATCAAGGTCGGCATCGGGCCGGGATCGATCTGCACCACGCGCGTCGTCGCCGGGGTCGGCGTGCCGCAGCTGACGGCGATCCTCGACGCAGCGGAGGAGGGATCCAAGGCCGGCGTGCCGGTGATCGCCGATGGGGGCCTGCGCACCTCGGGCGACGTCGCCAAGGCGCTCGCGGCGGGCGCGGCGTCGGTAATGATCGGATCGCTGCTGGCGGGAACCGAGGAGGCGCCGGGCGAAATCTTTCTGTACCAGGGCCGCAGCTACAAATCCTATCGCGGGATGGGCTCGGTCGGGGCGATGGCGCGCGGCTCGGCCGATCGCTATTTCCAGCAGGATATCAAGGATCAGCTCAAGCTCGTCCCTGAAGGGATCGAGGGGCAGGTGCCCTACAAGGGCCCGGCGCGCGACGTGATTCACCAGCTCGTCGGCGGGGTGCGCGCGGCGATGGGCTATACCGGCGCGCGCACGATCGCCGAGCTGCAGGAGCGCGCGAGCTTCGTGCGCATCACCAATGCGGGCCTGCGCGAAAGCCATGTCCACGACGTCACGATCACGCGGGAAGCGCCCAATTATCCGACGCGTTAATCAGCCTAACAGCCGTAAGACCGTTCGTGTCGAGCGAAGTCGAGACACGTTGCGCCCGGCTTGCGTCCCTCGACTTCGCTCGGGACGAACGGAGAGAGGGGAATGACGCCCCAGGCAAGGGCCCAAGCGGCGATCGAGCTGCTCGACGAGGTCGTCGCCGCCGCGCGCGACGCGGGGGCGGCCGCAGACACGTTGATCGCGCGCTATTTCAAGACGCGGCGCTATGCCGGTTCGGGCGATCGCCGCGCGGTGCGCGAGCTCGTCTATGCCGCGATCCGTCGCGCCGGCGAGCGGCCGGCCAACGGGCATAGCGCGCTGCTCGGGCTGGCGCAGGACGATCCCGACCTTGCCGCGCTGTTCGACGGGTCGAAGCATGGCCCGGCGCTCGTCCATGCGACCGACAAGCCCGCCGCCGCGGGGATCGCCCCGGCGTGGCTGGCCAAGCGGCTGGCCGCATCGCTCAGCGCCGCAGAGATGGCAGGATTGCTCGGCCGCGCGCCGCTCGATCTTCGGGCGAACCGGCTGAAGACGACGCGCGACGCGCTCCGGCCGGCCATTCCGGGCGCACAGCCGACGCCGTTCGCGCCCGACGGTTTGCGTCTCGACGGCAATATTCAGGTCGAGGGGCTGGCCGAGTTCCACCAGGGCCTGTTCGAATTGCAGGATGAGGGCAGCCAGCTCGTGACGCGCGCGTGCCGCGCCGCGCCGGGAATGACGGTGATCGACCTGTGCGCGGGGGCCGGCGGCAAGACGCTGGCGCTGGCGGTGGAAATGGAGGGGCGGGGGCGGCTGATCGCCTGCGATACCGACCGCGGTCGCCTTCAGCGGCTGCCGCCGCGCGCGGCGCGCGCCGGGGCGCAGGTCGAGCAAAGGCTGCTCGATCCGGGCCGCGAGGCGGAGGCGCTTGCCGACATGGTTGGCGTCGCCGACGTCGTGCTGGTCGACGCGCCCTGCTCGGGCACGGGGACGTGGCGGCGCAATCCCGAGGCGCGCTGGCGGCTGAGCGCCGACCGGCTCGACCGGCTGTTCGCGTTGCAGGGGCGGCTGCTCGATCTCGGCGCGACGTTGGTGCGGCCCGGCGGGGCGCTGGTCCACGTCGTCTGCTCGCTGCTCGACGAGGAAGGCGCGGGGCAGGCGGAGGCGTTTCTCGCGCGTCATCCCGGCTGGCGCGCCGGGGATCCCGGGCTGGCGGCCGGCAGCAGACATGGGCCGGGACGGCGGCTGACCCCCGCAAGCGACGGGACCGACGGCTTTTTCGTCGCGAGACTAGAAGCGCCGTGCTAGAGCGGGCCAAACCGCGGTTGACGGAGTATCTGATGCGTTTCCTGCCTGTTGCCGCCGCATTGTCGCTTGCGCTCGCCGCCGTTTCCAGCGGGGTGCAGAGCCAGCGTCCGGACGACCAGATCAATCCGCGCTCGATCGCGCTGGTCGCGAGCGGCGAGGCGGCGCGTCGGGCAGGCAATCATTCCGCCGCGATCGATGCGTTCGAGACCGCGCTGGCGGTCGACCCGCGCAACCGCGCGGCGTTCGTCGGCCTCGGCAAAGTGGCGCAAGCGCAGGCGCTGCCGGGCAAGGCGATCCGCTATTACAAGGATGCGCTGACGCTCGATCCGGCCGACCTGGCGGCGCTGGCGGCACAAGGCGACGCGATGGTCCAGCGCGGCGCGCTCGATCGGGCCAAGGCCAACCTCGCCAAGATCCGCACTTTGTGCAAGGCCGAATGCCCGCCGGCGGCGATGCTCGCGGCATCGATCGCGAAGGGCCCGCCGCCGCCGGTAATCACCGCGCAGGCGACCGACAAGGTCCCTCCCAAGGGTGATGAGGCGAAGACGACCAAGCCTTGACCTTCGAACGTCATCCCGGCGAAGCCGGGATCCAGGGACGGCGTCCGCTCGCTATCGGCTGTTTCGCTACTATGGATTCCGGCTTTCGCCGGAATGACGAATTTTGATTTCCATCCTGCGGGCTACGGCCACGAACTCGTCCACGCTGAGCGTCTCCGCGCGCCTCTCCAGATCGATCCCTACCGCCGCAAGCGCATCGAGCGCGCCGGGCAGGCTCTTGACGCTCTGGCGCAGCATCTTGCGGCGCTGGCCGAAAGCGGCGGCGGTGAGCGCCTCGATCGTGGCGATGCCGACGCCTTCAGGCGCTTGCGCCGGGAAGATATGGACCACCGCCGACATCACCTTGGGCGGCGGGACGAACGCCGAGCGATGGACGTTGAGCGCCAGCGCGGCCGTGCTGCGCCACTGGGCGAGCACCGAGAGCCGGCCATAAGCGCCGCTGCCCGGTGCCGCGACGATGCGCCGGGCGACCTCCTGCTGGAACATCAGGCTGAGCGACGCCCACCACGGCGGCCAGGCCGGGCTGGTCAGCCAGCGGACGAGCAGAGCGGTGCCGACATTATAGGGCAGGTTGGCGGCGACATGCGTGCCGGCACCGGCCACCGACGGCTCGTCGATCGCCAGCGCGTCGCCCTCGATCACGGTCAGCCGGCCCGGCGCGGCGGCGGCGAGCTCGGCGAGCGCGGGCAGGCAGCGCCGATCGCGCTCGACCGCGACCACCTCGGCGCCGGCGCGCAGCAGCGCGCGGGTGAGACCGCCGGGGCCGGGGCCGACCTCATAGACCCGCTGGCCGGCAAGCGGACCGGGGACGCGCGCGATGCGATCGAGCAGCTGTTCGTCGAGCAGGAAATTCTGGCCGAGCGCCTTGCTCGCGGCGAGCCCGTGGCGCGCGATCACCTCGCGCAGCGGCGGCAACGCGGCGAGCGCAGTCATGCCAGCGCGGCGCGGCGCCTCGCGCAATCGCCCGCCATCGCGATCGCGGCGATCATCGCGCCGGGATCGGCGCGGTCCTGCCCGGCGATGTCGAAGGCAGTGCCATGATCGGGCGCGGTGCGCACGATCGGCAGGCCGAGCGTCATATTGACCCCGTCGTCGAAATGAAGGGTCTTGAGCGGGATCAGCGCCTGATCGTGATAGAGGCACACCGCCGCGTCGTAGGTTTCGCGGGCGCGGGGATGGAACATCGTGTCCGCGGCCAGGGGACCGATCGCATCGATCCCTTCGGCCCGCACCAGCTCGATCGCCGGAATGATGAATTCGATCTCCTCTCGCCCGATCGATCCACCTTCGCCCGCATGCGGATTGAAGCCCGCCACGGCGATGCGCGGCATTTCGATGCCGAAATCGCGCTGGAGGCCGCGCGCGGTCGTGCGGAGGCACGAGGCGATCAGCTCGATCGATAGCAGCTTGGGGACGTCCGCGAGCGGAACATGGGTCGTTACCGGCACGGTCCTCAAACTCGGCCCCGCGAGCATCATCGCGACATTCCCGGCCGAGACGCCGCACCGCTCGGCGATGAATTCGGTCTGGCCCGGATGGGTGAAGCCGATCGCATAGAGATCGGCTTTTGCGACGGGGCCGGTAACCAGCGCGCTCGCCGCGCAGGTCCGCGCCAGCCCGAACGCGAGCTCGAGCGCGTCGAGCGAGCAGCGCGTGCCCGGCACGTTGGGCTCGCCGGGCCGGATCTCGCCCGCGTCCTCGACCTCGATCACCGGCAGCGCATCGGCGAAGCAGCGCTCGGCGGCGGCAGGATTGTCGATCCGCACCACCGGCCCCGACCATACCGCCTCGACCGAACGGATGTCGCCGACCGCGAAGAAGGGCGAAAGGTCGCGGGCGGTGCGCGCTTCCCAGGCCTTGGCGACGACCTCGGGGCCGATCCCGGCGGGATCGCCGAGCGCTACGGCGAGGGGGTTCAGCGCGCCGCTCCGCTCACCGGTAGTCGACCACCGCGTCGCGCCGCAGATCGCGCAGATAGCGGCGGGCACGCCGGTTGACGCGATCCTCCTCCATCGCCGCATAGATCTG
The DNA here is from genome assembly GCA_964245585.1 of uncultured Sphingomonadaceae bacterium. Taxonomy (GTDB): domain Bacteria; phylum Pseudomonadota; class Alphaproteobacteria; order Sphingomonadales; family Sphingomonadaceae; genus Solisphingomonas. The sequence continues at coordinate 5,204 of CAXTMX010000042.1, forward strand.
ATCGTACGACGGCCCGCTCGCCACCTGCGGGTCGTCACGGCCGCACAAGGTGAGCACGCGCACGCCGTCGGTGAGCGATCCGAACGGCGGCGTGGACTGGCCGATCGACAGCTTGAGCAGCATCTGCTGGACGGCCGGCGGCAATTCGCGGACGCGGATCTGGTCGTTCTCGACGACTTCCGCGCCGACCTTGGCCGCGACCGCCTCCGCCGCGCCGCAGCCGGCCATGCCGCGCGTGGCGACGGACAGCGCCTCGACCTTGGGCGCCACCTGCGCCTGGGTCGATCCGGCGGGGAAAGCGAGCGAGATCTGCTTGAGGCTGAGCACCGCATCGCGCGGATCGGCCGTCAGGACCTGGCGTTGGTCGAGCAGCGCGATGATCGAGAAGCCCCCGGGCACCGCGACGGGATCGCTGATCTGGCCGATCGCCAGGCTTTGCACCGCAGCCGACAGCGTGTCGGGCAGCTGCGCCGCGCGGACCCAGCCGAGATCGCCGCCGACCGCGGCGGTCGACGCTTCCGAATATTGCCGGGCATAAGCGACGAACGATGCGCCCTGGCGGACCTGCGTCACGATCTGCGCGGCGTTGGTCCTGATCGACGCGGCGGTTTCGGGCGTGGCGGACAGGAAGATCTCGCCGACGCGATATTCCTTGGCGCCCTTCGACGCATTGAGGCGATCGATCACCGCCTTGACCTCTTCCTCGCCGACATTGATGAACGGCTCGACCCGGCGGCTGAGCAGCCGGCGCCAGGCGAGCTCCCCCTCGATCTGGCGCTTGATCGACGTCTCGGACGACTGATGTTCGGACAGATAGGCGGCGAACTCGGCCGGCTTGCGCTTGAAGTTGGCGGCGACGCGAGCGAAGGTCTGATTGATCTCGTCGCTCGAGATGTCGATGTCGTGGGCCTTGGCCTCCTGGATCTGGAGCGTCTCGTCGATCAGGTTGCGCAGCACCTGGAGCTTGAGGCGATCGCGCTCGGCCGGATCGATCTTGCCGCCGTTGGCGAGCAGCACGAGCTCGAGCCGATGATCGACGTCCGTGTCGGTGATGATCGTGCCGTTGATGATCGCAGTCGCCTTGTGCAGAGTCGGATCGCTGCTGCCGAAGATCGTGAGGTCGGTCGGCAGGTTGAGCGCATCCGCCGACGGCGGGGCCGCGTCCTCGCCGACGTCCTGCGCGATCGCCGCGGCGGCGAGCAACGATGCGGCGACAAACCCTATCGTCTTCGCCCAGCTTGACTTGACCATGCCCGCTCCCGCTCGCTTCATTGACGCCTGCCGTGCCGGCAGCCAATGGCATTTCCTGTCTGAACGCCCGCTTAGCCGCCGAGATTGCGCAGCGCCAGCCGCAACTGGAAGGTGTTGCCCCGCCGCGCGTCGCCGTTTTGCTCGTAGGCGCGGCGCCAGCTCAGCCCGAATTGAAAGCAATCGTCCTCGTAAGACAGGGACACGCGATGGCGCACGGGCTCATAGCCGTCGGCGATCGACAACGGATCCTCGCTGCGGCCGGTCAGATCGATGATCGTCGATCCGAACACCGACCAGTGCCGCGCCAGGCGAATCCGCGCCCCCAGCCGGATCTCCTCGCGGTCGCGCAGATCCTCGATCGACGGGGCGATGTCGCGGTTGAGCCGGAGGTAGCCGAGCGAAAGATAGGTCTGGGAGGATCCCACCGTAGCATCGAGCTCGTTGCGGCGAAGCGCGAGGCTGTTCTTGTCGAGGCGAAAGCGGTTGGTGACCGTGAGGAAGCGGCCGTATTTGAGCGTGGTCCGTCCGACGATGTCGGAATTGCGGCGCGTCAACCCGGTGCCGGCCGGGAACAGGCTCGGCTTGCGCGTCAGACGATAGCTTTGCCCGATCGTCGTGCGAAGCGAGAAGCGCGGCAGATCGAGCGCATATTCGCCGCCGTAGGTGATGCGCGTGCTATCCTCCCACCGGTCGTAGCCGGAGAAGCGGTTGAGCGCGAACAGGTTGGAATCCTCGAGCTCGATCGACCGGGCATCCTCGTTGGGCATCTGCAGGTTTCGCGTCGGCGGAGAGGCCACGATCTGGACGCGCGGCGTGATCCGCTGCGTCCCGCCGAGGAACTCACCCACGAATGGCCAGCGCAGATCGGCGGCGGCGGCGGCAATCGCGCGCGTGTTCCAGCCATTCTGGCCGCGATACGCCACGGTGGCCGTGCTCTGCGCCTCGTCGCTGTGATACACGTCGCCGCGAACATAGCCGGTCAGGGTCAGCTCCTGGCCGAACGGGGTGATCCAGTGGACGTCCCAGCGCGCGCCGGCGAACGCGCGCTGGGTGTCCTGGCCCGAAGTGCGCACGAGCGACAAGCTGTTGAGCTGCAGGGCGATCCTGCCGCCGACGATCGGGCCCGCGATGCGCTTGCGATAGTCGATCTCGGGAAAGACGATCGGCGTCTCGCCGGGGCGATCGGTGCTGCGAAGCCCCTGAAACGACCAGCCGGCGATCGACAGATAGGAGCTGTCGTCGATCCGCTCGGCCTGGACCAGGCTACGCAGGCGATCGTCGTCCGAGATGTTGTAGCGGCGCAGGAACGTGCGGTCGGTGGTCCGCCGGATCGAAGCGGTGACCGACCAGAAAGGATCGAGCTGGAACCTGCCGTTGGCGTCGAAATAGCCGCGGAAATCGCGTTCGCTCTTGTTTGCCGTGCTGGTCGACCGACGCGTGCCATAAGTGGCGAAGCCGCCGATCTGGAACGCGCCGGCTTCGGTCAACTGACGATAGCGGCCTTCGAAGGCGGGCAGCACCTTGGAATAGACATGCGGCGTCAGCGTCAGATCCCGGTCCGCGGCGAGCCGCAGATAGACCGGCGCGGCAAGCTCGAATCCGTTCGTCCGGCTGTAGCGCAGATCGGGCATCAGCAGGCCGGACGAGCCGCCGCCGGAGCCGTCGGGATGCGACAGGCCGGGCAGCGCGACGACCGGCATGCCGAACAGATGGATCGTGGCACCCCTGTAGCTGATGCGATGCCGCGCGGGATCGTAGGTCACCTTGACCGCAGTGACCTTCCATACCGGCTCCTTGGGGCAGCCATCTTCGCCGACGACCGGGCAGGGCGAGTAAGCGGCGTGATCGAGCGTAACGATGCCGTTGCTGCGGGCGCCGTGGCGGGCGGCGATCCGCCCGCCGTCCTCGAGCACGACCAGCAGATTCTCGACCACGCCGTCGCGCAGCGTGTCGGTCAGGTCGATGCTGTCGCCGTACGCGGTGTCGCCCTCGGGGCTGGTGATCGCGACATTGCCCTCGGCGCGCACCGCGCCTGACGCACGGTTCCACTTCACCCGATCGGCGCGCAGCCGATAGCCGGTGCGCGTCATCCGCACGTCGCCCGATGCGGTCACCGTATTGCCGTCGGTATCATAGAACAGATCGTTGGCGCTGAAGCCGACCTCGTCCTGGCCGAGCGGCGTGGCGGCGGGCGTGTCGGGCGGGACCGGCGCCTCCGTCGGCCGCGACAGTAAAGGCGCATCCTGCGCGTCGGCGGCGTTTGCTCCGAGCAGGACGACGGACGCGGCGGCGAGCCAGTTGAGCCGATAGATCGTCACGTCACCCCGCACCGCCGTGTTGGCGTCCGCCGACTATCGCACCACGCGCGCGGCTGCAATCGCGCGCTTTGCCTGCGCGGCCGGCGGGCCTAGAGAAGATCGATCCATGAGGAGTTGTCAGGCTTATGCAGGTGCGTTTTGTCGATCGCCGTCCCGAGGGAGCCTATGCGCTGGCGTTGGCGTTCGCCGGCGCGACGCTGGCCGAGCGGCTCGCCGGGCTCGATCCGGCGATCGCCGACATCGTCGCGCGGACTGCGGCCGCGACGCGCTTCGAGGGCGAGGCCGGCGGCCTGGTCGAACTGTTCGTCGCCGAGGGCGAGGGCGCGCGCCGCGTGCTGCTTGCCGGCATCGGCGGCGAGCCGCGCGAGGCTGCGTTCGAGAAGCTCGGGGCGGCGCTGGTCGCGCGGCTGCTGACCTCGGGCGAGGTTCGGCTGGTGATCGATCTGGCGGACACCCCGGCGGCAAATGCGGAATCGGCGGCGAAAGTCGCTTATGGCGCGGTGCTGCGCGCGTGGCGGCATGACGTGTATCGCACGAAGCTGACGCCCAAGCAGAAGCCCAGCCTGGTCGAGCTCGTCGTGGTGGGCGGCAGCGCGGGGGCGGGCGCGGCGTGGGAGCCGCTCGCCAAGGTCGCCGACGGCGTGATGTTCGCGCGCGCGCTGGTAGCCGAGCCGGCCAACATCCTGTTCCCCGAGAGTTTCGTCGAACGCTGCCAGACGCTGCGCGATCTCGGCGTGGAGATCGAAGTGCTCGACGAGCCGGCGATGCGCGCTGCGGGAATGGGGGCGCTGCTCGGCGTCGCGCAAGGATCGGTGCGCGCGCCGCGCCTGCTGGCGATGCGCTGGGCCGGCGCGGCACGCGATCCGGTCGCGTTGGTCGGCAAGGGCGTGACGTTCGACACCGGCGGCATCTCGATCAAGCCCGCCGCGGGAATGGAGGACATGAAGTGGGACATGGGCGGGGCTGCCGCGGTCGCCGGGGCGATGATGGCGCTCGCCGGGCGCAAGGCCAAGGCGCATGTCATCGGGGTGTGCGGGCTGGTCGAGAACATGCCCGACGGCAACGCCCAGCGGCCGGGGGACGTCGTCACCAGCATGTCGGGGCAGACGATCGAAGTGATCAACACCGACGCCGAGGGGCGCCTCGTGCTGTGCGACGCGCTGAGCTGGGTACAGCAGCGCTGGCAGCCCAAGACGATCGTCGATCTCGCGACGCTGACCGGCGCGATGATCGTCGCGCTCGGCCACGAATATGGCGGCATCTTCGCCAACGACGACGGGCTGGCCGACCAGCTGCGGGCGGCGGGCGAGGCTTCGGGCGACAAATTGTGGCGCATGCCGCTCGGCGAGCCTTACGACAAACTGATCGACTCGCCGATCGCCGACATGAAGAACGTCGGGCCGCGCGAGGCCGGATCGGTCACGGCCGCGCAATTCCTCAAGCGCTATATCGGCGAGGGCGTGCGCTGGGCCCATCTCGACATCGCCGGGATGGTCTGGGCGGCCAAGCCGGGCGCGCTGTGGGACAAGGGCGCGACGGGCTATGGCGTGCGGCTGCTCGATCGCTTCGTCGCGGACAATTTCGAGGGATGACCGCCCGGATCCGTTCGTCCTGAGCCTGTCGAAGGACTTTCCTTCTTTTTGACCTCAGAGAAGGAGAGGGCTTCGACAGGCTCAGCCCGAACGGGTTTGGTTTGTTTGAAAGTTAGCTTTGCAGGTCGATTTCTACCATCTTTCGGCGAGCCCGATCGAGCGCGTGCTGCCTCAGATCGCCGAGCGTGTGCTCGCTGCGGAAGGGCGGCTGCTGATCGTCGCGGGCGACGAAGATCTGCTCGCCACGCTCGATGCGGCGTTGTGGAGTTATCAGCCTGAGGCGTTCCTGCCGCATGGCCGCGACGATGTCGCCCGCCAGCCGGTCCTGCTGGCGTCGCTGCCCGAGCCGGCGAACGGCGCGCGCAACGTCGCACTGGTCGATGGCGTGTGGCGGGAAGAAGCGCTGACGTTCAACCGCGCCTTCCATCTGTTCGACGACGGCGCGATCGCGGCGGCCCGGCTGGCCTGGAAGGCGCTCGCGTCGCGCGACGGGGTCGAGCGCAATTTCTGGAAGCAGGACGGCGGCGGCAAGTGGATCAAGGCGGCGTGAGCCTTGCCCTTGGCCGGCGCAGGCTCTAGGGCACCGCCACTTTCCACCCTTCAAGCCACGGGAGAACGATCGGCCATGGCGACCGAACGCACCTTTTCGATCATCAAGCCCGACGCCACCCGCCGCAACCTGACCGGCGCGGTGACCAAGCTGCTTGAAGATGCCGGCCTGCGCGTCGTCGCCTCGCGGCGCATACAGATGACGCGCGAGCAGGCCGAGGGCTTCTACGGCGTCCACAAGGAGCGGCCGTTCTTCAACGACCTGGTCAGCTTCATGATCTCGGGGCCGGTGGTCGTGCAGGTGCTGGAGGGCGAGAATGCGGTAGCGAAGAACCGCGAGGTGATGGGCGCGACCAACCCGGCCAATGCCGACGAGGGCACGATCCGCAAGCTCCACGCCGAATCGATCGAGGCCAATTCGGTCCATGGATCGGACAGCGCCGAGAATGCCGCGACCGAGATCGCCTTCTTCTTCAAGCCCGAAGAGATCGTCGGTTGAGATTTTAAAAACAGGAAGGTTGGTGGGGGCCGCTTAGCTCTTCCCCGTCCGCTCCCGCCATAGCCCGTCGAGCTTCGCCTGCGCCGCCTTGGCGGTGGTCCGCGCGACCAGCGACAGCCCGCGCAAGCGCACGACCTTGCCCTTCAGGAATTCGCCGTCGATCGCATAGCCGATGTCGTAGATCGCGACATCGTCATAGGCCGCGCCTTCGCTGAGGAAACGCGTCACCAGCGCGACCGGCAGGCGCTCGTCGCCCTTGCTTTCGTCGTCGCGGCCGGCCGCCTTGCGCGCGCGCTTGAGCCCGGTATCGAACCAGGCGGCTTCGATCCGGGCGTCGCCGGTCGTCTCGATCGGGTTGACGCTGACGCCCGCGGGAAACAGGATCTTCATGTCCTGCACGTTCTGCCCGGGATCGAGCGGGGTGACCGCCATGCGCGTGCCGTCGAGCTCGGCTGTGCCCTTGAGCAGCAAGGTGGCCGCCTTGACGCCGGCGCGCTGCTCGGCGACCTGGCGTTCGGCTTCGGCGCCGGTGCGCTCGCGGTAGCTGTTCCAGAAGGTCAGCGCCGAGATCGCTACGGCCGCGACGCCGAGCAGCTCGCCCAGCGTGAGCCAGCGGCGGCGGATCGCGGCTTTTTCGGCCATTTCGGTGGGCGTTTCTTGCTCAGCCATCGGACTCTTCCCGGATCCACGCCGCGACAGCGCGCGGATAGAGACGATGTTCCTCGGCCAGCACGCGCGCGGCAAGCAGCTCGGCGGTGTCGCCGGGCAGGATCGGCACCTCGGCCTGAGCGATCACCGGGCCGTCGTCGAGTTCGGCGGTGACGAGATGGACGCTGCATCCGGCGCGCGGGTCGCCCGCCGCGATCGCCCGCGCGTGCGTGTCGAGCCCCTTATAAAGCGGCAGCAGCGAGGGGTGGACGTTGACGATGCGTCCCTGCCAGCGGGCGATGAACTCGGGCGAGAGCAGGCGCATATAGCCAGCGAGCGCGATGCGCTCGACCTGCGCCGAGCGCAGCCGGGCGTCGATCAGCGCGTCGAACTCGGCGCGTTTCATACCGCGGTGGGAATGGGCGAAGGTGGGGATACCGGCCTGGGTCGCGATGGCGAGGCCGGGGGCGTCCTCGACGTTCGAAACGACGAGGGCGACGTCGTAAGGGCAATCGGGGTCGCGTGCGGCGTCGATCAGCGCGGCCATGTTCGAGCCGCGACCCGAGATGAGGACGGCAAGGCGTGTCCGTTCCACTTTCGCCGTCATCCCGGCGAAAGCCGGGTTCCATGGACGAAGGCGACGCTCGACTTCGGGCGTGCCATATCCATGGGCCCCGGCTTTCGCCGGGGTGACGGAGTAGGACTAGCCATTGAATGTCGCCGACCAGGCGGCTCGCGCGCTCCACGTCTCGGCCGATCCGCTGACGGTGCAACCTTTCGCGCCGGCCTCGATCCGGCCTATGGGAAACGCCGCCTCGCCGGCGTCGGTCAGCGCCTGCGCGACCGCAGCGGCCTCCTCCGCGGCGACGACGACGACCATGCCGACGCCGCAGTTGAAGGTGCGCGCCATCTCTTCGGGCTCGATGTTGCCGGCCGCCTGGAGGAACGCCATCAGCCGCGGCTGCGCATACGAGCCCGCGTCGATCTGCGCGTGAAGCCCGGCGGGGAGGACGCGCGGGATGTTCTCGAGCAGCCCCCCGCCGGTGATATGCGCCAGCGCGTGGATCTTGCCCGAACGGACGAGCGGCAGCAGCGGCTGCACGTAGATGCGGGTCGGGGCGAGCAGCAAGTCGATCAGCAGCGCGTCGCGATCGAACAAGGCCGGACGATCGAGCTTCCAGCCTTTGTCGGCGGCGAGGCGGCGGACCAGCGAGAAGCCGTTCGAATGGACGCCCGACGAGGCGATGCCGAGCAGGACGTCGCCGGCCACGACCCTGTCCGCGGCGAGCACCTGGCTGCGTTCGACCGCGCCGACCGAGAAGCCGGCGAGGTCGTAGTCGCCGGGAGCGTACATTCCCGGCATCTCGGCGGTCTCGCCGCCGATCAGCGCGCAGCCGGCGATGCGGCAGCCCGCGGCGATGCCGGCAACGACGCGCTCGGCGACGCCGGCGTTCAACACGCCGGTGGCGAAATAATCGAGGAAAAATAGCGGCTCGGCGCCCTGGACGATCAGATCGTTGACGCACATCGCGACGAGATCGATCCCGACCGTGTCATGGCGGTCGTGCTCGATCGCGAGGCGCAGCTTGGTGCCGACGCCGTCGGTCGCCGCGACGAGCAGCGGATCGGCATAGCCCGCCGCCTTGGGATCGAAGAAGGCGCCGAACCCGCCGAGGTCGGCGTCCGCGCCGGGCCGCCGCGTCGCGCGCGCCAGCGGCGCGATCGCGCGGACCAGCGCATTGCCGGCCGCGATCGAGACCCCGGCCTTGGCGTAGGTATAGGGTTCCTGGTTGTGCGTGCTGTTCACCATGGACCCAGCGCCTAGCCACATCGCACTTGGATTTCCACGACCAACTCGCCAGAAGGCGAGCGATGGGATGGCCACGCAATCTCCGCCGCTGGTGGCCGCTCGCCCTGCTCGCGCTCGTCGGCGGAGCGGGGCTGGTGCTTGCCCAGCTTGCCGAGGGCGAGCGCGGCGTCGCGCCGATCGACAGCTCGTCGAGCTATGAAGTCACCGGCATCGCCGTCGACGTCTCGGCGCGCACCGCGGAGGCAGCGCGGCTCGGCGGCTGGCGCGAGGCGCAGCGGCGCGGATGGAAGATGCTATGGGGCCGCGCGCACGGCGTACCGGCGGCAAGCGCGCCGGGGCTGCCCGATTCGACGCTCGATTCGATTGTCGCCGGAATCGTCGTCGAGAACGAATCGATCGGGCCGACGCGTTATGTTGCGCGGCTCGGCGTGCTGTTCGATCGCGCGCGGACCGGCCAGATGCTCGGCGTGCAGGGTCAGGCGGCGCGATCGGCGCCGATGCTGGTGATCCCGGTGATGTGGAGCGGCGGCGCGCCGCAGACGTTCGAGGCGCGCACCGAGTGGCAGAAGGCGTGGGCGCGCTTCCGCGCGGGCGCGAGCCCGGTCGACTACGTCCGCCCGGTCGGATCGGGGGTCGATCCGCTGCTGCTCAACGTCGCGCAGAGCCGGCGGCGCGGTCGGAGCTGGTGGCGGATGCTGCTCGATCAATATGGCGCCGCCGACGTCGTCGTGCCCGAGGTGATGCTGACCCGGCTATGGCCCGGCGGGCCGGTCGCCGGTCGCTTCTTCGCGCGGCACGGGCCCGACGCGCAGCTGCTTGACAGCTTCACGCTGCGCGCGGCGAGCAGCGACGATCTGCCGCAGATGCTCGACGAAGGCGTGCGCCGCATCGACGAGATTTATTCTGCGGCGCTGCGCAGCGGCGCGTTGCAGCCGGACCCGTCGCTCGTCATCGAGGAGCCGGTGCCGACGGAACTGCTCGACAGCTCGCTCGCCGAGGACCCGCTGGCGGACGTGATGGCGGGCCTGTCAGCCACGCCCTACACGTTGCAGGTCGACACCCCCGACGCGGCGGCGGTCGGCCAAGTCGAGGCCGCGTTGCGCGCGGTGCCGGGGGTGCGCTCGGCCGGCGTGACGAGCCTCGCGCTGGGCGGGGTGTCGCTGCTGCGGCTGACGTTCGACGGCGACCTCGCCGCGCTGCGCGTCGCGGTGACCGCGCGCGGTTGGCGCATCGAAGAGGCAGGCACGACGCTGCGCCTACGCCGCCAGGGGCTGCCGGTGCCGCCCGAGGACGAACCGGCGCGATGAACCAGATCGCGCTGCCGCTCGATTGGCCGGCGGACGAACGCGAAGACGATTTCATCGTGTCTGCCGCCAACCAGGCCGTTACGCGGCATCTCGACCATTGGGCGCTGTGGCCGGTGATGGCGACGATCCTGACCGGCCCGCGCAAATCGGGCCGTAGCCTGATCGGGCGGCTGTTCGCGGCCAAGACGCACGGCCAGCTGATCGACGATGCCCAGGAGCGCGACGAAGAGGACATCTTCCACGCCTGGAACGAGGCGCAGGCAAGCCGTCGCCCGCTGTTGATAGTTGCCGACGCTTTCCCGCCGCAGTGGGAGGTGCGGCTGCCCGATCTCGCCTCGCGCCTCGCCGCGACGCCGCGGACCGCGATCCTGCCGCCCGACGACGCGCTGATCGCCGCGCTGCTGCACAAGCTGCTCGGCCAGCGCGGACTGATCGCGCCGGCCGGGCTGGTCTCCTACCTGCTGCCGCGGGTCGAGCGCAGCTATGTCGCGCTCCAGCGCATCGTCGAGACGCTCGACCAAAGCGCGCTGGCGCGGCGGCGACGGCTGACCGTGCCGCTCGCGCGTGGCGCACTGATCGAAGCCGGTGTCATCGACGCTTCATAATTAAAAGATTATGGTGGCCGGATGGACGACGCCAAAACTTTCTCCGCCACTGACGAGCTTACCCCAACCGAGGGCGCGACCGCCGTGCCGCTGGCGCCGCGCGAGCGCTACTTCAATCGCGAGCTGAGCTGGCTGGCGTTCAACCAGCGCGTGCTCGACGAAGCCTGCAACAGCGCTCATCCGCTGCTCGAGCGGCTGCGCTTTCTGTCGATCTCGGGCAATAATCTCGACGAATTCTTCATGGTGCGCGTCGCCGGCCTCAAGGGGCAGCAGATCAATGCGGTCGAACAGCGCTCGGTCGACGGGCTGACCCCGACGCAGCAGCTCGCCGCGATCACCGAGCGCGCCGACAAACTGATGGCGAGCCAGCAGGCGGTGTGGCGCGATCTGCGGCAGCAGCTCGCCGCCGTCGATTTCCAGGTGCTCGGCACCAAGGACATCGACGACGACATGGTCGAATGGCTCGGCACGCATTTCCGCGAGCAGATCTTTCCGGTGCTGACCCCGCAGGCACTCGATCCGGCGCATCCGTTTCCGTTCATTCCGAACAAGGGCTTCAGCCTCGTATTCGATCTCAAGCGGCTGTCGGACGGCGAGCCGATCCTCGAGCTGCTGATGGTGCCGACGACGCTGCCGCGCTTTATCCGCCTGCCGGGCGAATCGGCGCGCTATATCGCGATCGAGACGCTGATCCGGCGCTTCACCGATATTCTGTTCCCCGGCTACAGCGTCCAGGGCCACGGCGCCTTCCGCATCATCCGCGACAGCGACATCGAGATCGAGGAGGAGGCAGAGGACCTGGTCCGTTATTTCCGCAGCGCGATCAAGCGGCGCCGGCGCGGGCGCGTGATCCGGCTGCGGCTCGCGGCGGGCATGCCCGGGTCGATCGAGAAGATGATCTGCAAGGAGACGGGGGCGGGGGCCATCGTGTCGGAGGCGACCGGCTTCCTCGGCATCGCCGACCTCGAGCAGCTGGTCGAGGAGGACCGGCCCGATCTCAAATGGCCGGCGTTCAGCCCGCGCTTCCCCGAGCGGATCCGCGAGCATGACGGCGATTGCTTCGCCGCGATCCGCGACAAGGACATCCTCGTCCACCACCCCTATGAAAGCTTCGAGGTGGTGCTCGCCTTCCTCAAGCAGGCCGCGCAGGATCCCGACGTCGTCGCGATCAAGCAGACGCTGTACCGCGCAGGCAAGCAATCGGCGGTCATCCGCGCGCTGATCGATGCGGCCGAGGCGGGCAAATCGGTCACCGCGGTGGTCGAGCTCAAGGCGCGCTTCGACGAGGAGCAGAATTTGATGTGGGCGGCGCAGCTCGAGCGCGCCGGCGTCCAGGTCGTCTACGGCTTTATCGACTGGAAGACCCACGCCAAGGTCTCGATGGTGGTGCGGCGCGAAGGCGGCGGCTACAAGACCTACTGCCACTTCGGCACCGGAAATTATCATCCGGTGACCGCACGCATCTATACCGATCTCAGCTTTTTCACTGCCGATCCTCGCGCAGGGCGGGACGCGGCGCAATTGTTCAACTACATCACCGGCTACGTCGAGCCGCGCGACCTCGAGCTGCTGACGATGTCGCCGCACGGCCTGCGCGACAAGTTGTGCGCGCTGATCGACACCGAGATAGATCAGGCCCGCGACGGCCGGCCGGCGGTGATCTGGGCGAAGATGAATTCGCTGGTCGACCCTGCGATCATCGAGAAACTCTATCGGGCGAGCGCCGCGGGGGTGGAGGTCGACCTGATCGTGCGCGGCATCTGCTGCCTGCGTCCCGAGGTGCCGGGCCTGTCTGACAATATCCGCGTCAAATCGGTGATCGGGCGCTTCCTCGAGCACAGCCGGATCATGTGCTTCGGCAACGGCGAGGCGCTGCCCAATCCGCAGGCGAAGGTGTTCATTTCGTCGGCCGACTGGATGCCGCGCAACTTCGACCGGCGCGTCGAATATATGCTGCCGATCGAAAATCCGACGGTGCATGCGCAGATCCTCGACCAGGTGATGGTCGCCAATCTGATCGACACCGAGCAGAGCTGGCGGCTGCTCCCGGACGGTTCGTACGAACGGACCGCGCCGTCGGGCCGGCCGTTCAACCTGCACCGCTATTTCATGACCAACCCGTCGCTGTCGGGGCGCGGCGCGGCGCTGCGCAAGAGCGAGGGCGTGCCGACGCTCAAGCTGCGGCGCGGGGGGTGACCTTGCCTTATCCGTTCGTGCTGAGCCTGTCGAAGCACTCTTCTTTTCTTTGGCGATAAGAAAACCCTTCGACAGGCTCAGAGCGAACGGGGTGGGTGGCAGGGATGCCTGACAACTTCAGCATGACGCCCGAACGATAAGGCGCTAGCTCCCGCTCTCGTGGTCCGACTCCCGTTCCTTTCCCGCGGCGAATCTCGAGCCGAAAGCCGCATCGGGATCATTGACATCGGATCGAACTCGATCCGCCTGGTCGTCTACGACGGGCACGCGCGCAATCCGCCGATCCTGTTCAACGAAAAGGTGATGGCCGGGCTCGGCCGCGGCGTCGCACAGAGCGGGGCGCTCGATCCCGCGGCGATCGAACGCGCGGCGACGGCGCTGGCACGGTTCGCCGCTCTGGCGCGGCAGATGCAGGTTGGCCGGCTGCGCACGGTCGCCACTGCCGCGGTGCGCGAGGCGTCGAACGGCGCGGCGCTGATCGGGCGCGCGAACGCGCTCGGGCTCGAAGTCGAAACGCTGTCGGGCGAAGAGGAGGCGGAGGCCGCCGCTTTTGGCGTGCTCGCCGGCATTCCCGAAGCCGAAGGGATCGTCGGCGATCTTGGCGGAGGCAGCCTCGAGCTGGCGTGTATCACGCGCGGCGAGATCAGCGAACGCGTGTCGTTTCCGCTCGGCGTGCTGCGCGTGGCAGCGATCCGCAAGGGCGGGCAGCAGGCGCTGCGCCGGGCGGTGCGCAAGGCGCTCGGGGCCAAGTGGAAGGGAAAGGGCGCCGCGCTGCCGTTCTACCTCGTCGGCGGATCGTGGCGCTCGCTGGCGCTGCTCGACATGCACCTGAGCGACTATCCGCTGCCGATCATCCACCAGTATCGGATGGACGCGACCGCGCCCGCGCGGCTCGTCCGCGTGCTCGCGCAGATCGGCAAGCCGCGGCTGCGCGCCGTGCCGTCGCTATCGTCGGCGCGCACGCCCAATCTCGCCGACGCCGCGATGCTGCTCGCTCTGCTGGTGCGCGAACTCGGCTCGCGCGAGCTGATCGTCTCCTCCTACGGCCTGCGCGAAGGGGTGCTTTATCGCGATCTCGCGCCTGAGCTGCGCGGCGCCGATCCGCTGATCGAGGCGGCGCGCGAGGAAGGGCGGCGCCAGGGCCGCTTTCCCGAGCATGGCGACGTGCTCGACCGCTGGATCGCTCCCTTGTTCGACGACAGCGCAGGCGACGTGCGATTGCGCCGCGCCGGGTGCCTGCTGGCCGACATCGGCTGGCGCGCGCATCCCGATTTCCGCGCCGAGCGCGGGCTCGAGATCGCGCTGCACGGCAATTGGGTCGGCATCGATGCGCGGGGGCGGGCGATGCTGGGACAGGCGCTCTACACGAATTTCGGCGGCGAGCGGCCGGTCGCGCTGATCGACCAGCTGATCTCGCCCGAGGAGCGGCTGCGCGCCACGCGCTGGGGGCTGGCGATGCGGCTCGGGCAGCGGCTCAGCGGCGGCGTCGCCGCGCCGCTCGAGGCGAGCGCGATCGTGATCGAGCGCTCCGAGCTGTGCCTGCGTCTCGCGGCCGAAGATCGCGCGCTCTACGGTGAAGCGGTCGAGCGCCGCCACAAGGCATTGGCCAGCGCGTTGGGGCTGCGCCAGGTGGTGAGCGAGTCGTTCCGCTCGACCTGAACGTCAGGCGTCGGCGGTGCGCGTCATCTTGAGCTTGCCGCCGACCACCGCGAACGCGAGCCGTCCTTCGACGAGATCGAGCGCATCGCGGCCGAATTGATCGAACCGCCAGCCTTCGAGGATGCCGAGCCCGTCGCGGCGGCCGGCGGCGAGCGCCTCGAGCTCGTCGGTGCGCGCGATCAGCTTGGGCGCGACGTCGCTTTCCTTAGCGCGGATCTTGAGCAGCAGCTTGAGCAGATCGGCGACGAGCGCGCCGTCCTTGCCGAGGCCGGGCTTGCGGTCGTCGCGCGACGGCAGCTCGCCATCGGCCATCGGGACGGCGGCGGCGAGGGCGGCCATCATCCGCGCGCCGATGTCGTTCGCGGCCCAGCTCGCGGAAAGGCCGCGCACCCTGGCGAGATCGGCCTGCGCGCGCGGCGGGTGGCCGGCGATGTCGGTCAGCGTCTCGTCCTTGATGATCCGCCCGCGCGGGATGTCCTTGTCCTGCGCCTCGCGTTCGCGCCATGCGGCAAGCGCCTTGACCCGGCCGAGCACCTCGGGCTTGCGCGTCGGCAGCTTGAGGCGGGTCCACGCTGTCTCGGGATCGTTGGCGTAGCTCGCCGGATCGGCGAGGCGCTCCATTTCCTGGTCGAGCCAGGCGCCGCGGCCGGTCTGGTGGAGCTTGTCGAGCAGCATCGGGAAGATGCGGACGAGGTAAGTAACGTCGCCGATGGCATAGTCGATCTGGCGCTTGTCAAGCGGACGGCGGCTCCAGTCGGTGAAGCGCGCGCCCTTGTCGAGCGCGATGCCGAGCCAGCTCTCGACCAGGTTCGAATAGCCGACCTGCTCGCCCATGCCGAGCGCCATCGCCGCGACCTGTGTATCGAACAGCGGATGGGGCGTTCTGCCTGTCAGATTGTAGACGATCTCCAGGTCCTGGCCGCCGGCGTGGAAGACCTTGAGCACCTCCTCGTTGGCGACCATCAGATCGAGCAACGGCCGGAGATCGAGCCCCGGCGCCTTGGGATCGATCGCGGCGGCCTCGTTCGCATCGGCGATCTGGATCAGGCAGAGATCGGGCCAAAAGCTGTTCTCGCGCATGAACTCGGTGTCGATCGCGACGTAGGGCGACTGCGAGAGGCGGGCGCACAGATCGGCGAGCGCCTGGCTGTCGGTGATAAGCGGGTGGATGTGCATCATGGCGCCATAGCGATGTGGCTGCGGGTTGACAAAGGGCGGCGCGAAAGGGAATCGCCGCGTACCTACTACCGTCATCCCGGCGCAGGCCGGGATCCATGGACGGCGTCCGGTCCGAATTCCGGCATGCCGCATCCATGGATTCCGGCTTCCGCCGGAATGACGAAGCAGAAAGAATTCGAGCCGATGCACATCTATCGCACCCACGATTGCGGCGCGCTGCGCGAGGGCGATGTCGGCGCCACCGTCCGCTTGTCGGGCTGGGTGCACCGCAAGCGCGATCATGGCGGGGTGCTGTTCGTCGACCTGCGCGACCATCACGGCCTCACGCAGATCGTGGCGCGCGCCGACAGCGAAGCGCTGCGCATCCTCGACGGACTGCGGGCGGAATCGGTCGTCACGGTTACCGGCGAGGTCGCGTCGCGCGGCGAGGGAGCGATCAATCCCAATCTTGCCACGGGCGCGGTCGAGGTGGTCGCGCAGGACGTCGTCGTCCAGTCGGCTGCGCACGAGCTGCCGCTGCCGGTCGCCGGCGAGGCCGAATATCCCGAGGACATCCGCCTGCGCTACCGCTTCCTCGACCTGCGGCGCGAGCGAATCCACCACAATATCGTGCTGCGCTCGAACGTCATTGCCAGCATCCGCCAGCGGATGATCGCGCAGGGCTTCACCGAGTTCCAGACGCCGATCCTGACCGCCTCGAGCCCCGAAGGCGCGCGCGATTATCTCGTCCCCAGCCGGGTCCATCCGGGCAAGTTCTACGCGCTTCCGCAGGCGCCGCAGATGTTCAAGCAGCTGCTGATGGTCGCCGGCTTCGACCGCTATTTCCAGATCGCGCCGTGCTTCCGCGACGAGGACGCGCGCGCCGACCGCTCGCCGGGCGAGTTCTACCAGCTCGACGTCGAGATGAGCTTCGTCACGCAGGAGGACGTCTTCCAGGCGATGGAGCCGGTGCTGCGCGGCGTGTTCGAGGCCTTCGCCGACGGGAAGCCCGTCACGGGCGAGTTTCCGCGCATCCCCTACGCCGAGGCGCTCCTCCGATACGGCTCGGACAAGCCGGACCTGCGCAACCCGCTCCTCATCGCGGACGTGACGGCCGAGTTCTCGGAGGAGGGCGTCACCTTCAACGCCTTCAAGAACGTGATCAAAGCGGGCGGCGTGGTGCGGGCCATCCCGGCACCGGGTGCCGGCGTCCAGCCCCGCTCCTTCTTCGACAAGCTGAACGAGTGGGCGAGAACGGAAGGCGCTGCGGGGCTCGGCTA
>CAXTMX010000043.1:0-692 GCA_964245585.1 uncultured Sphingomonadaceae bacterium
GTCGGCGCGTCCGAGGCGCATGTCGATGCGAGCGGCGGGCTCGAGCAGCGTGCGAGCGCCGGCTGGGTCGCGC
This sequence comes from uncultured Sphingomonadaceae bacterium, assembly GCA_964245585.1. Classification (GTDB taxonomy): domain Bacteria; phylum Pseudomonadota; class Alphaproteobacteria; order Sphingomonadales; family Sphingomonadaceae; genus Solisphingomonas. The sequence goes on from CAXTMX010000043.1 coordinate 74, forward strand.
AGAATCGGCTGGCCGAGCTGCGCCTGCGCGCGCCGGCTGGGCCGGACAGCGTCGAGATGCTCGGCCGGACCTGGCGGGTGACGGTGACCACGCGGAGCAATCCCGATCCCGATCTGCGCACGGTCGAAGTGCGCGTGGGGCCGGCAGAGCGCGCGGGGCCGACGGTCTCGCTCATCGGCTTCGTCGAGGCGGACCACTCGTGAATCCACAGCGCGTCCGTCAGTCGGTCGACGTCGCGATCGGCCTGATCGTCGTGTCGGTCGCGGCTGCTCTGGCCGGGCTGACGTGGCGGATTGCCGGCGATCCCGGGCATGAAGCGCACGGTCAAATCATCGCGACGGTGCCCGCGGCCGCGCCGCCGATCGACATCGGCCCGATCGTTTCGCTGGCGCCGTTCGGCCGGGCAGCGCCGGTCGCGGCGTCGCCGACCAGCTTGGGGATCCAATTGCGCGCGATCTTGCTTGCCGTGCCGCGCTCGGCCTCGGCCGCCGTGATCTCGACCGGCGGCGGGCCGGCGCACTCGCTGTCGATCGGGCCGGCGGTCGCCGGGGGTGCGATCGTCGACGCGATCGCGTTGTCGATCGTCCACTTGACCGTCTCGAGGTGCCGCGTCGTGCCG
>CAXTMX010000043.1:702-18398 GCA_964245585.1 uncultured Sphingomonadaceae bacterium
GCTGCTCGGCTTCCCGCAGCGCAATGCGCCGCCGGGTGCCGCGCCGATCGATGCGCCCGCGACCTACGCTTTCCCGCCGCCGCCCCCCGCAACCCCGATGACACGCAATTCCGGGGCTTTTCTTGACACCCTGGGGGTCACGACTACGGATGGCGGCTACCGAGTCGGGCCGGCCCCGTCAGCCTCGACGCGGCTGGCGGGCCTGTTGCCTGGCGACGTGATCGAGAAGGTCAACGGCAATGCCGCAGGGGACGTCGAGCGGGATGGCCGGGCGCTCGACGCGGCGATCCGCTCGGGCGGCGGGCGCCTGGAAATAATGCGGAGCGGCAGGCGCATGACCTTGTCCTTCCCGCCACGCTGAGGGGACGTCGTGAACCGGATCGCCCGTTTTCACCTGACTGCGCTGCTCGCGATCGGCGTTGCTCCGATGCCGCTGCGCGCGCAGGCGCCCGCGCCGATCGCCGACGTCGTCGTCAACATGCGCGACGTGGAGATCGCCGACGTCGCCGAGCAGATCTCGCGGATCACCGGCCGCACGCTGATCCTCGATCCGACGGTCAAGGGCACGGTCAACGTCACCTCGGCGGAGCCGCTGAGCGTGGCCGGGGTGTGGGACCTGTTCCAGTCGGTGCTGCGCGTTCATGGTTTCGCGGCGGTGCGCAGCGGCCGCGCGTGGCGGATCGTGCCGCAGGCGTCGGCGGTGCGCGACGGCGGCGCGCGCATCGCCAGCGGCTCGGTCGGCGCGCAGGATCTGGTGACGCGCTCGATCCGCCTGCGCAATCTCTCGTCCGAGACGGCGGCGCGGATCTTCCGCCCGCTGGTCGCGACGTTCGGCGATATCCAGGCCGTGACGAGCCCCAATGCGGTGATCGTCACCGATTATGCCGAGAACGTCCGGCGGATCGAGGGGCTGGCCCGTTCGCTCGACGGCGGCGGCGCGGCGACGTTCGACAGTATCGCGTTGCGCAACGCCAGCGCCCCCGACGTTGCGACGTCGCTGCAGGCGGTGCTCGGCGAGACGGTCAAGGTGGTCGCCGACGAGCGCAGCAACATCCTGTTGATCCGCGGCGAGCCCGCCAAGATCGCCGAGGCGCGCCGCGCCGCGCAGCTGCTCGACCAGCGCGGCGGGGCCGCGCCGACGACGCGGATGTTCCGGCTCAGCAATGCCGACGCCGAATCGGTCACCGAGGTTCTGCGCGGCCTGATCGGCGGCCCCGAAGCCGCGACCAATCCGGTCGCGCGCAGCCTGGCGGGAGGCAGCGCGTCGCGCCTCGGCACCGGGCCGCTCGACCGCGGCACGCAGAATCCCGCGCTCGGAAGCGGAGTGGTGCCGAGCGCATCGCCGATCGATACGAACGGTCAAGCCGCGTCGTTGCCGCTCGCGTCGGCCGCGCCTTCGGCCGCAGGGGCGGGCGGCTTCGCCGTGCAAGGCCTTGCGATCCAGCCTGCGCCCGAGCTCAACGCGATCGTCGTGCGCGGCACGCCGAGTCAGATCGCGACGATCGAGCCCTTGATCGCCCAGCTCGACGTGCGGCGTCCGCAGGTGATGATCGAGGCGGCGATCGTCGAGATCCTCGGCGACCAGTCCGAAGCGCTCGGCATCCAGCTCGGGCTCGGCGCGGCGGCGATCGACCGCGCCGATGGCGCCGCGACCTCGTTCACGACGCTCGGCCTGCCGCTGAGCGGCATCCTCGCCGCGATCGGCGCGCCCGCCGCGGCGGGCATCCTGCCCAACGGCGTCACGGGCAACGTCCGCATCGCCGATAATTTCAGCGTGCTGATCCAGGCGCTCGGCCAGTCGACCCGCGCCAATCTGCTGTCGACGCCGAGCCTGACCACGCTAGACAACGAGCCCGCCGAGATCGTCGTCGGCCAGAACGTGCCGTTCCGCACCGGCAGCTTCACGACGTCGGGCAACACGCTCAATCCGTTCACGACGATCGAGCGGCAGGACGTCGGCATCACGCTGCGCGTCGTGCCGCGGGTCCATTCGGGCGACGTCGTGCGGCTCGAGGTGAGCCAGGAGGTGTCGTCGCTGACCAACGGCGTTTCGGGCGCGGCGGACCTGATCACCAACCGCCGCAGCATCCAGACCACCGTGCTCGCCGACAATGGCGAGACGATCGTGCTCGGCGGGCTGATCACCGACGACCGGCTCAACACGCGTAGCCAGGTGCCGATCCTCGGCGACGTCCCGGTGCTGGGAGAATTGTTCAAGAGCCGCCAGCGCAGCCACACCAAGCGCACCCTGTTCGTCTTCCTGCGCCCGACGATCCTGCGCGATCGCGCTTCGGCGACGGCGGCGACCAGCGCCAAATACGATCGGCTGCGCGGGGCCGAATCGACGCTCGACCGGCCCGGCAACCTGCTGCTCGATCCACCGGGGCCACGCCTCGAACTGGAGATCCAGGGGATCTACTGATCGGGCGGCGGCAGCGCGACCGTAACCCGCTGCCCGCGCCGCTCGAACACTGCCTCGTCGCGGTCGAGCGAGGCGAGCGTCCAGCCGTCGAACACCGCGCCGACCCCGAGCGTCCGCGTTCGCCCATCGGGCTTGCGCACCAGCGCCACGGCATCGTCGGGCAAGCGGCCGACGATGCCGACGAGCGGCGGCGGGGCGCCGGCAAGACCCGGCGGCAGCGGCGGGGCGAGATCGAGCGGAACAGCGCGCTTGACCGGCGCCACCGGGGGCGCATCGGCCATCGTCATCGCCGGCGCGCCGGCCGGCTGCACCTGGCGCCGCTCGATCAGCAGCATGATCGCGAGCAGCGACGCTCCCGCCGCCCAGGGCAGGACGAAACGGCGCGGCTCGATCCGCGCACGGAGCTCGCCCAGCGCGCTGCGCAACCGACCCGCCAGGCTCGCCGCGGGCGGCGGCGTATCGTCGTGCCGGGCGACCAGCAGCAGGACGGATTTTTCCGCCGCCGGCTCGTGGCCGTCCGCCTCGTGCAGGCGCGGGGGCCGATCAATCATCGTTTGGTCCGCCCATTGCGCGTGTCGGAATGATTATAGTCGGCGGGAAACGGGCGGCCACCGATTCCTCCGCCTGGCGGAACCATTGATCCGGTTGAAGTATTTCGCCTTCATGCCTTTCACGGAGTCTGCCATGCCGACCGAACAGTCCAATCGCTCGCTCGCTATCGGTGCTACCGCCGGTCTCGCCGTCGGCCTCGCCGCCAACTTTGTGCGCAAGGCGATCGTCCAGGCGCCGACCGTCGCCGCGGGCAATTGGGACGAGGCGCTGGCGGCCGAGCATAAGATGACGCTCGCCTTGTTCGATCTGCTCCAGAAGACCAACGACACGCAGACCACCAAGCGCTCGACGCTGCTGATGCAGCTCAAGCATGCCTTGTCCAAGCACGCGGTCGAGGAAGAGAATGCGATCTATGCCGCCATGCGCGATCACGGCGCAACCGACGCGGCTGATCACCTGAATCACGATCACGGCTATGTGAAGCAGTATCTCTACGACCTCACCGTCCTGCCGAAGAACGATCCGGCGTGGCTGCCCAAGGTCGCCGAATTCCGCAAGATGATCGAGCTGCACATGCGCGAGGAGGAAGATGAGATCTTCCCCGAGCTGCGTCGGCAGCTGACGGACGAACAGAACAAGCAGTTGACCGTCGCGATGAACAAGGAAGGTCTGAAGGTCGCTTAGCTAGCGCCGTCGCCAGGAGAGAAGGGCTCCGATAGCTCAGCCCGAACGGCCTTTTGTGATGACCGCCCCGATCGCGGCGATCCGCTCGACGTCGGCGTAGGCGGGTCCCTCGAGTTCCTCGCCGAAGATGTCCGGGTCGAGTTCGCGATAGCCGAGCGTGCAGCCGAGCCGCCCAAGCCGCTCGGCCAGCGCGTTTCGCAACCCATCCCTCCCGTCCACGATCGCACTGCCGGTGTACAGCAGCACGCGCCCGTCCGGTGCCAAGCGCTCCGCCGCGGCCAGCGCCCACTCGAGCGACAGGCGCGCGCCATGCATGTCGCCGCCGTCGCGATAGGCGCGCTTGTCGGGATCGACGATGAACGGCGGATTGGCGAGGACCAGATCGAACGGGCCCGCCTGTCCGGTCAAGCCGCTGCCCTCGACCAGCTCGGCCGTCACGCCGAGATAGCGGGCGTTGGCGGCGGCCAGCCACAACGCTTCAGGATTGATGTCGATCAGGGCCAGGCGGATTTCGGGATGATCGCGTCCGACGAGCAATCCGCCCACGCCCGCGCCCGTGCCGATGTCGATCACGCGCGCGCCGCGCGGCAGCGCCGCGGTCTGTGCGGCGATGAAATCGGCGAAGCGATAGGTATCGGGACCGAGGAATACCGCGTCTCGACCGATGGTGGGGAAAGCCGAGTGCAAGAAAAGCGCGTCCCGCACGCGTGATACGCGAACGCGGCTGGCCAGCAATGCGCCGCGTCGCTCGAGCGCGCCGGCACGATCGAGCAACGCCGCCCACTCCGCTCCGACATCGCCTGGTGCGAACGGCAGGCTCCATCCGAATATATCGCGCAACGACCCGGCAAGCGTCCGATCGCGCCGCGCCACGACCCGCGCATGCGTCGTCGGCGTCGGGGTGACGAAATCATAACCGGCGGCCTCGAGGCCCTCGAGCAATGCGATCAGGGCGTCGCGGGCGGCATCGGTCTTCGGCACGGCTTTCTCACGTCGACAGGAGATGCGATTCTTGCCTTTAGCGGCGTTGCGGCGTCACGTGCTAATAATCTCGGGGGATCAGCGGCATGTCGAACACTTACCGGATCCTGCTTGCACTCGTCGCCGGGCTCGCGCTCGGCGCCGCGCTCGGGGCGGCCAGTCCGCCCTGGGCGCCGCATGCGCTGGCGGTCGCGCGCCCGATCGGGCGGCTGTGGCTCGACGCTCTGCAGATGACGATCGTGCCGCTGGTCTTCTCGCTGCTCGTCACCGGCGTCGCCTCGGCTGCGGGCACGGTAGCGGCGGGCGGTGTGGCCGGGCGCGCGATCGGGCTGTTCGCGCTGCTGCTGCTCGCGGCGGCCGCGCTCGGCGCCTTGCTCACGCCGCTGCTGCTCGATCTGTGGCCGGTCGCTCCCGGAGCGCTGGGCGCCGGCGGCCCGTCCGGCGTGCCGCCGATCCCGCCGTTCGGCGATTGGCTGCTCGGTTTCGTGCCGACCAATCCGATCAAGGCGGCCGCCGAGGGCCAGATGGTCCCCGTGGTCGTCTTCGCGCTGATTTTCGGCCTCGCCGCGACGCGCATCGACGTTGAGCGCCAGGCGCGCATCGTCGGGCTGTTCGACGCGGTGGTCGAGACGATGCTGGTGGTGGTGCGCTGGGTATTATGGGTGGCGCCGCTCGGCGTGTTCGCGCTGGCGCTGGGCGTCGGCGCCGGCGCCGGGCTCGGCGTGGCGGGCGCGCTGCTGCATTATGTCGCGATCGTCGTGCTGGTCCAGCTGGCGCTGCTCGCCGCGACCTACGCGCTGGCCGTTTCGGCGGGCAGGATCGGCATCGGCCGGTTCTCCCGCGGCGTCGCCACCGCCCAGATCGTGGGCTTGAGCACGCAATCCTCGCTCGCCTCGCTCCCGGCGATGCTCGAGGGCAGCCGCGCTCGGCTCGGCGTGCCCGAAGCGGTGCGCGATACCGTGCTGCCGCTGGCGGTGTCGCTGTTCCGCATCACCAGCCCGGCGGCCAACATGGCGGTGGTCGTCTTCGTCGCCGCGGCGGCGGGGGTTCCTCTCGGCATCGGCCAACTGGTCGTCGGCGCCGGCGTCGCGGCCCTGTGCAGCCTCGCCGTGGTCGGGCTGCCGAGCCAGGTCTCGTTCTTCACCGCGCTCGGCCCGATCAGCCTGGCGATGGGCGTGCCGCTCGATCTGCTGCCGCTGCTGCTCGCGGTCGAGACGCTGCCCGATCTGTTCCGCACGCTCGGCAACGTCACCGCCGACATGGCGGTGACGCGGATCGTCGCCGTACGCACGGGGCATGCGGCATGAGCGAGGCGGCGGCGCTGGCGCTGCTCCCCGGCCTCGCGCCGATGGAGGCCAAGCTGGTGACGGAGCTGCCGGCCGAAGCCGGCTGGCAATTCGAGCCCAAATGGGACGGCTTCCGCTGCCTCGCCTACCGCGCCGGGGACGCCGCCGCGCTGATGTCCAAGTCGGGCAAGCCGCTCGGCCGCTATTTCCCCGAAGTGCTCGACCTGCTGCGCGGCATGACGGCGACACGCTTCGTCCTCGACGGCGAGCTGATCCTGCCCGTCGGCGAGATCCTGTCGTTCGACGCGCTGCAGATGCGCCTCCACCCGGCCGAAAGCCGCATCCGCAAGCTTTCGGTCGAGACGCCCGCGCAGCTGATGCTGTTCGATTGCCTGCGCGTTAATGACGAAGTCCTGCTCGATGCGCCGCTCGCCGAACGACGCAGCGCGCTCGAACAACTCCATCGCGCCGAAGCTTCGCCTGCGCTGCTGCTGTCGCCGCGCACCGCGGATGCCCGGGCGGCGAACGAGTGGCTTGCGCGTAGCGGCGGCGCCCTCGACGGCGTGGTCGCCAAGCGTCTCGATCAGCCTTACCGCCCCGGCGAGCGCGCGATGCTCAAGGTCAAGCAGCACCGCTCGGCCGACTGCGTCGTCGGCGGGTTCCGCTACGAAAGCGACAGCCGCCAGGTCGGCTCGCTGCTGCTCGGCCTGTACGACGATGCCGGGCTGCTCAACCATGTCGGCTTCACCTCGGCGATCGCCGACAGCGCACGCGCCGAGCTGACCGCCAAGGTCGAGGCGCTGGTCGGCGGGCCCGGCTTCACCGGCAAGGCGCCGGGCGGGCCGAGCCGCTGGAGCACCGACCGCTCGGCCGAGTGGCAGCCGCTACGCCCCGAGCTGGTGGTCGAGGTGCGCTACGACCAGGTTACCGGCGATCGCTTCCGCCATGGCACCAAACTGTTGCGCTGGCGGCCCGACAAGGCGCCGCGCCAGTGCCGGATGGAGCAGCTCGAGCACGAACTGCGCCCGGCCGAGCTGGCGAGCGAGCTCGCGATCGAATGATCCGCATCGGCACCGCCGGCTGGACTATCCCGCGCGTCTTCGCCGAGCAGTTCGAGCCGGCGGGCAGCCACCTCGAGCGCTACGCGCAGCGGTTCGGCGCGGCCGAGATCAATTCGTCGTTCCACCGCCCGCATCGTCGTGCGACTTACGAGCGCTGGGCGGCGGCGGTGCTCGCAGACTTTCGCTTTTCGGTCAAATGCCCGCGCACGATGACGCACGACCAGCGCCTGATCGACTGCGAGGCGCTGATCGATCGCTTCGCCGACGAGGTCGCCGGCTTGGGTCCGAAGCTCGGCGCGCTGCTCGTGCAATTGCCGCCGAGCTTCGCCTTCACCGAGATCGCCGAGCCATTTTTCGCCCTGCTGCGCCAGCGGATCGCCGTGGCCATCGTGTTCGAGCCGCGCCACGCGAGCTGGTTTAGCGCCGACGCCGACGCTCTGCTCGATCGCCTACGCGTCACGCGCGTCGCGGCCGATCCGTCCCCGGCCGAGGGGGCCGACATGCCCGGCGGATGGACCGGCCTGGCCTATTATCGTCTGCACGGATCGCCGCGCATCTATCGCTCGCCCTATGGCGAACGCTGCCGCGACATCGCGGCGCAGCTGCGCGCGCTCGAAGCGGTCGGCACGCCGGCCTGGTGCATCTTCGACAACACCACGTCCTATGCGGCGACCGGCGATGCGCTCACCCTCAGCGAGCTGGTCAGTCCTCGTCCGGCGTGAACATGCAGGTGGCGAGCAATTTGTCGATCTTGCGCCCGTCCATGTCGACGATCTCGAAGCGCCAGTCGCCATGGCGAAAATGCTCGCCGGTCTTGGGCAGATGCTTGAGCACCGACAGCGCCAGCCCCGCGGCGGTGGCATAATCGCGGTCGTCCGGCAGATCGAAGCCGAGCCGTTCCGCCAGCGCGTCGGCCGCGATCGATCCCGACACCAGCCAGCTGCCGTCGTCGCGCTCGACCAGCGACGGGTCGGTATCCTCGTCCATGTCCGAGGCGAACTCGCCCGCGATCGCGGCGAGCAGGTTGTTGGGCGTGACGATCCCTTCGAAATGGCCATATTCGTCGTGGACCAGCGCCAGCGGCACCTCGGCCTCGCGCAGCACGATCAGCGCGTCCATCGCGTCCATCCGGTCGGGGATCACCGGCACCTCGCGCATCAGCGCGCGCAGGTCGAGCGGCCGTCCTTCGAGCAGCGCCAGCGCGATGTCGCGCGCCTGGACCACGCCGACGACCGCCTCGACCGTGCCCTCGGCGACCGGCAGCCGCGTGCGCGTGGTATCGATCAGCGTCTGGCGGATCTTCTCGCGGTCGGCATCGGCGTCGATCCAGTCGACCTGATTGCGCGGGGTCATCACCTCGCGCACGGGGCGGTCGGCGAGGCGCACCACGCCCGAGATGATCGCGCGCTCGCTCTCCTCGATCACGCCCGATCCCGCCGCCTGGGCGACGATCAGGTGCAGTTCCTCGGCGGTGACGTGGCTCTCCGATTCGCGGTTCATGCCGAGCAGGCGGAAGATCACCGCGCTCGACCGATCGAGCAGCCACACCAGCGGCGCGGTGCCGCGCGCGAGCCACAGCATCGGCCGCGCCATGATCGCCGCGATCGGCTCGGGCGAGCGCAGCGCGAATTGCTTGGGCACGAGCTCGCCGATGATCAGCGAGACATAGGTCGTCAGCCCGATCACCAGCGCGAAGCCGGCGTGCGCGGCGGTCGTCGGCGGCAGGCCGAGAGCGGTAAGTCGCTCGCCGACCGGCCCGGCCAGCTTCTCGCCCGAATAAGCGCCGGCGACGATGCCGATCAGCGTGATCCCGATCTGGCTCGTGGAGAGCAGCCGGCTCGGGTTCTGACGCAAGTCGAGCGCGACCTGCGCCCCGCGGCTCTTGAGCTTGACGAGCGCCTCGAGCCGCGCCTGGCGCGACGAGACGATCGCCAGCTCGGACATCGCGAACACGCCGTTGAGCGTGACCAGCGCGATGATCACCGCAAGATCGATCCAGGGAAAAGGATGGAGGGCAGGGGCAAGCGGCATGGCGCCGCGCATCTTTGCCGCGAAACGCGCGCCGCGACAACCGCCATGCGTGACAGCTCAGCGCCTTGCGGCGAAGAACTCCCGCAGCAACGCCGCCGCCGCCGTCTCGCCGATGCCGGCATAGACCTCGGGGCGGTGGTGGCAGGTGGGATGGCCGAACAAGCGGGGGCCGTGCGCGACCGCGCCGCCCTTCGGGTCGGGCGCGGCATAATAGAGCCGGGCGATGCGCGCATGGGCGATCGCGCCGGCGCACATCGCACATGGCTCGAGCGTGACCCACAGGTCGCAGCCGTCGAGGCGCGAGGTGCGCAATGTCGTCGCGGCGGCGCGGATCGCTACGATTTCGGCATGCGCCGTCGGATCGGCGGTGGTGCGCATCGCATTGGCCGAAGTCGCCAAGATCGCATTGTCGCGGACGATTACCGCCCCCACCGGCACTTCGCCCGCCGCGGCAGAAAGTCGGGCGAGGTCGAGCGCACGCTGCATTGGCTTCGGCAAGGGAAAGGCCATGCCGCACGACATAATCGCCCGCGGCGCGGCGGGATAGCTCAGCCGGTCACGCGTCGCGTGAAGAGATCGGGCCGCGCGGTAACCAGGACCGCATAGATCGCGCCGGGCACGAACGCGAACAGCGTGAGCCCGGCGGCGATCCAGAAGTGTCGTGTGACGCCTTCGCTCAGATAGACCCCGAGCGGCGGCACGAGCAACGCGGCGACGACCGGCGCAGCCCGCATCGGTTATTCGCCGGCCTTCTTGACGTCGATCGTCGGCGTCTTGATCTCTTCCTTGGTCGTCCCGACCTCGACCTTAGGCACGTCGACGGTGGTCGATTTCGTGCCCATGTCGACCGATCCGACGTCGGCGTCGACGGAGGGCAGGCTTCCTCCCTCGACCGCCACCTTCGGCAGCGAACCGGATTTGCCGCTGAAATTGACGAAGCCGGAGGCGACTGCTGCGATCCCGAGGATCACCGCCAGCACGACGAGGATCAGGATCGTTCTGCCAGCGCCCGACGAGCGCTCGGTCCTGTTGTAATTGACGTCGTCGCGATTATCCGTGGCCATATCCGTGGTTCCTTTTCAAACGGCATCCGCAATCCAACGAACACTTTCCGCCATGGTTGCATCGCCGCAACAATCGCCCGGACGACCGCGCCGCTGTTGACCCGAAATCATTTTCCGGTTAGGCGCGCCGTCTTTCCGGGCAACCCGAATCCAGGACGATAAAGCATGTCGCGCATCTGCGAGCTGACCGGCAAGGGCCGGCAGGTGGGACACAATGTCTCCCACGCCAATAACAAGACCAAGCGCACCTTCCTGCCCAACCTGCAGAACGTGACGCTGATCTCCGACGCGCTCGAGCGCAGCGTGCGGCTGCGCGTGTCGACCCACGGGCTGCGCTCGGTCGAGCATGTCGGCGGGCTCGACAATTGGCTCACCAAGACGAACGAGGACAAGCTCAGCCTGCGCGTGCGCCGGCTCAAGCGCGAGATCGCCAAGAAGGCCGCGATCTCCGCCTAGCGGACAGATCGCTCCTCGAGCGCGAACTTCAGCAGAAGCGTCCGCTGCATCACGCTGAAATTGTCGTCCGACGCGATCCACAGGATCGTTTGCTCGCCGTCGCGCTCGATCGCGAGCGCCTCCATATTGTCGACCGTGAGCGGCGGTGCGAGCGTCGCGACGACGTTGCCGCCGATCGTCCTGCCCTCGGCGATGGCGCGCAGGTCCACGATCGCGAGCTTCGCCGAGACGCCGTCGAGCAAGGTGAAGCGGCGATGGAGCACCAGCAGCCGCCCATCGGGCAGCTCGGCGGCGTCGGTCACCGCATAGCCTGGCGGCGCGCGATAGCCGAAGCGGAGCGGAACGACCTTCCCCGTCGTGGGATCGCTCGGATAAAGCAAGCCCGCGTTCGACCCGTCGGGCCGCTCGGACTCTTCGGACAGTACGAGGAAGCGCCCATCGCGGAGGCGGGCCAGCGCCTCGGCCCCCCGGTTGGGCGACCATTTCGCCATTTCGGCTGGTTCGACGTGCGCCTCGGCACGGCGCAGGTCGGGCGCATAGCGCCACAGCGCGTTGGCGGTCTCGAAGCCGATCCAGATCCGCCCCGTCGCCGGATCGCGCGTCGCCGACTCGGCATCGCGATCCGATTTGCGGCCGCCGGTTCCCGGGCCTTGCTCGAGCGGGACGACCGTCGATCCGATGCTGCGCCCGCGCGCGTCGATCTGAAAGCGCATGATGCTGCCCGCGTCGCCGATTCCGATGAAGCGGCCATGCTCGGCGATCAGCGCCGAAATGCCGCCGAACCGGCGCTCGTCGCTGGCCAGCTGCCAGCCGCCGAGATAGCGCAGCGCGCCTATCCGGACGCGGCCTGGATCGTCGGCATCGAGCGGCACCGGCGTCGCATACAGCCGCGACGGATGCTCGACCGCAAGCGCCAGCGCGATGGGGGACAGCGCCAGCAGTGCGGCGGCGAGGGAGAGCGTGATGCGCATCGCGCGTCCCATAGGCCAGCGGCAAGCTGAATGACAGCTAACGGCGGCGTTCAGGACGGGCTCACGCGACTCGGCCGATAGGGTGACGCGAAGCAGATCGAGGAGACGCCCGATGACCGCACGCAGATTTTCGTTCGCCGCGCTCGCGGCGCTTGCTGCCGCCACGCTGACCGCGGCGCCCTCCGCTGCCGAAGCGCATCGCTACGATGGCGGCGGCTATTACGGCGGTGGCGGCGGCTACGACCATTATCGTGGCGCGCGCTATTACGGCGGCGGCTACGACCATTATCGTGGTCCGCGCTATTACGGCGGCGGCTACGGCGGTCATGGTGGCGGCTATTACCGCGAGGCTCCGCGCCGCTATTACGGCGGCGGCTACCGGGGGCGCGATTATCGCTGCGATCGCGGTACCGGCGGCACGATCCTCGGCGCGATCGCCGGCGGCCTGGTCGGCAACGCCGCGGTCGGTCGCTATGGCGATCGCACCGCCGGTACGATCGTTGGGGCGGGAGTCGGTGCGCTCGCCGGCCGCGCGATCGATCGTGATTGCTGAGACCTGACGCAGAGCCGAGGCCGATGCCTCGGCTCTACCGTTCCTCCTCGAACAGGCTGGCGAGCTGCTCGACCATCGTTCCGCCAAGCTGCTCGGCATCCATGATCGTCACCGCGCGCGCGTAATAGCGCGTCACGTCGTGGCCGATGCCGATGGCCACCAGCTCGACCGGCGAGCGCGCCTCGATCCAGCCGATCACCTGGCGCAAATGCCGCTCGAGATACGAGCCCGAATTGACCGACAGCGTCGAATCGTCGACCGGCGCGCCGTCCGAGATCACCATCAGGATGCGGCGCTCCTCGGGCCGCGCGATTAGCCGCGCGTGCGCCCACAGCAGCGCTTCGCCGTCGATATTCTCCTTGAGCAGCCCCTCGCGCATCATCAGCCCGAGGTTCTTGCGCGCGCGCCGCCACGGCTCGCCGGCACGCTTGTAGACGATGTGCCTGAGGTCGTTGAGCCGCCCCGGCGTCGGCGGCCGCCCGGCCGCGAGCCACGCCTCGCGCGCCTGGCCCCCCTTCCACGCGCGCGTAGTGAAGCCCAATATCTCGGTCTTGACCCCGCAGCGCTCGAGCGTGCGCGCCAAGATGTCGGCCGAGATCGCCGCGATCGAGATCGGGCGGCCGCGCATCGATCCGCTGTTGTCGATCAGCAAAGTGACGACCGTGTCGCGGAAATCGGTGTCGCGTTCCACCTTATAGCTCAGCGACTGGGTCGGGTTGATGATCACCCGCGCGAGCCGCGCGGCGTCGAGCAGCCCCTCGTCCTGGTCGAAGTCCCAGCTGCGGCTCTGCTGCGCCATCAGGCGTCGTTGCAGCCGGTTGGCGAGCTTGGTCACGACCCCCTGGAGATGCACCAGCTGCTGGTCGAGATAGGCGCGCAGCCGCGTCAGCTCCTCCTCGTCGCATAGCTCGCCCGCCTCGACCACCTCGTCGAAGCGCGTGGCATAGGCCTGATAGTCGAGTTGGGCGCCGGGATCGGCCGGCGGGCGGTTGGGCCGCACGGGCAGCATGCCCTCTTCGCCGCCGTCGCCGGGCTCGCGATCGCTATCTAAGCCGCCGTCGTCGTCGTCGGTCTCGCGGGTCTCGCCGTCGTCGGCGTCGCTTTCGCTCGGCTCGCCGCGCGCATCCATGGCGCCATCGCCGTCGCCTTCATCCTCGTCCTGCTTGTCGTCGCCATCGTCGCCGGCGGGATCCTCGGTATCGGCGTCGCCGCCGTCGTCCGGATCGGTCGCCGGCACATCCTCGCCGTCGACCAGCTCGAGATGCTCGAGCAGCCGCGTCGCGAGCCGCGCGAACCCATGCTGGTCGTCGAGCGCCAGCCCGAGCGCGTCGAGGTCGGCGCCGGCCTTGTCTTCGATCCACTCGCGCACCAGCGCCAGCCCCGCCGCGGCGATCTCGGGCGACGCGGCGCCGGTCAGCCGCTCGCGCACGATCAGTCCGATCGCCGATGGCAGCGGCACTTCGTCGCGTGTGCGCGCGCGCACCAGAGGGTCCGAACGCAGCCGCGCGTCGAGCGCGTGCGCGAGATTGGCCGAAACTCCCGCCATCGCCCTGCTGCCGAGCGCCTCCACCCGCGCCTGCTCGACCGCGTCGAACACCGCACGCGCGACCGCGTCGCCGGGCGCGGTCCGGGCGTGGAGCGCCGCGTCATGATGGCGCAGCCTGAGCGCGAACGCGTCAGCGCTGCCACGCGCTTCGGCGACTTGCTCGGCCGGCATCGTCCGCGACGGCATCGGTACCTTGACCGATTTTCCCGCCGACACCGTCGCATCGGCAGTGAACGCCAGCTCAAGCTCTGGATCATGCGCCAGCGCGCGCGCGGCGCCGCCGAGCACGAGGCGGAACGTCTCTATGGGAGTGCGCTCAGCCACGAGCTAGCTCGCGATCAAACGGCCATCCTCAAGACAACGCCATCCGGCAAATAAAAGCCGTTGAAGCGGTTGTTCGTAATCGTAGCAGCACCCAAACCCTCCATTCTAAGAAGGTGGCCGAGCCCAGCGACAGCGGGATGATCCGCCTGCTTTAACTCCACGAGGCTAACGTCCAGCCCGAACATCTCATCGCGGTGCCGAGAGATTGCCTCGGAAACCAGCCTGTAAAACTCAGCTTTATCGGTCATGTTGGACGAAGGGACGATCCACAGCCGCCAGCTATCAGTATCCGAGCTGTAAACCCAAATAGCTCCTTTCGGTTTGATCTTACCCTCGTCCAATCTTCGAACGAGGTTCTGACCTTCCTTTACCAAAACGTCCTTATCCATCCTAGAACTCCATGATGCGGCTCCGAAATCGCGTGGATCAGATAATGCGCCGACGACTTGTCCGTAGCATCATAGCGCGTTTCCGGGCTCCATTCCGCGGCAATACCCCAGTTTGCGGCGAAGGTGCTATCTTCGTCCTGCTTCACACGCAGATCGGACCGCAGTCCGGCCAAGCCCACCAGCTCGGAGATTTGATGCGTATGGAGAGAAATGACGAATTTCCTGTCCGGAATTGCCTCGGCCGAGAATTGACGTGCAGCACACGCCTTCAACGCGAATTCCACGGCATAGCCAGCCAAATAGTAGGCGTTTGCCCATCGCCCGGCATCGAACAAAGCAGCTGCGTCCGAAATTTTGCTTCCGCGAGTCGCTGAAGTTGTTGACGACCGATTCCCTGACTCATCAAGCGCTTTTCCCCACCACGCTCTCGGGCAGATCCTTGCCGAACACGCGCTGGTAATATTCCGCCACCAGCGTGCGCTCGGCCTCGTCGCATTTGTTGAGAAAGCTCATCCGGAAGGCGAAGCCGACGTCGCCGAAGATCAGCGTGTTCTGCGCCCAGCTGATCACCGTGCGCGGGCTCATCACCGTCGAGATGTCGCCGGCGATGAAGCCCTGGCGGGTGAGGTCCGCGACCTTGACCATCTGGTCGACGGTCTTCTTGCCGTCGGGCTGGTCATATTCGCCCGATTTCGCCAGCACGATCTGCGCCTCGACCGCGGCGGGCAGGTAATTGAGCGTGACGACCACGTTCCAGCGGTCCATCTGCCCCTGATTGATCTGCTGCGTGCCGTGATAGAGCCCGGTGGTGTCGCCCAGGCCGACGGTGTTGGTCGTCGCGAACAGGCGGAACCAGGGGTTGGGCCGGATCACGCGGTTTTGGTCGAGCAGGGTCAACTTGCCCTCGACCTCGAGCACGCGCTGGATCACGAACATCACGTCGGGCCGCCCGGCGTCATATTCGTCGAACACCAGGGCGGTCGGCGTCTGCAGCGCCCAGGGCAGCAGGCCCTCGCGGAACTCGGTGACCTGCTGGCCCTCGCGCAGCACGATCGCGTCGCGCCCGACAAGATCGATCCGGCTGATGTGGCTGTCGAGGTTGATCCTGACGCACGGCCATTTGAGCCGCGCCGCGACCTGCTCGATATGGGTCGACTTGCCGGTCCCGTGATAGCCCTGCACCATCACCCGCCGATTGTGCGCGAAGCCCGCGGCGATCGCCAGCGTGGTGTCGGGATCGAACACATAGGCCGGATCGAGATCGGGTACGCGCTCGTCCGCCTCGCTGAACGCGGGCACCTCCATGTCGCTGTCGATGCCGAACAGCTCGCGCACCTTCACCATCCGGTCGGGCGCGGCGAGCACCGTTTCGGTCCGCGAATCGGGCTGGACGTTGGGGATGTCGGTCATGTCTCTCAATCTCTAAACCGTTCGGGCTGAGCCTGTCGAAGCCCTTACCTTCTTTCGGGGTGCAAGAAGAAGAGGCCTTCGACAGGCTCAGGCCGAACGGAGGAGGGGGGGCGCATCACGCAAAGGCGGGCGCCGATTTGAGCTGGGTGTAAGCCGCGATCACGGCCTGCAACGCCTGCTCATGGCTGCGGTCGCCGCCATTGCGGTCGGGATGGTAACGGCGCAGCAGCTCGGCATAACGCCGTCTGAGCGCGCGGCGGTCGCTATCGGTTCCCAGACCAAGCACCCGCAGCGCGCGGCGATGGGCCTCGCTCAGCACGCGCCCGTCGGCGCGCGGTCGCTCGGCGGCGCGGAAGCGCGCGCCGATCGCGTCGAGCGGATCCGAGAAATCGGCCCAGCGCGGCGGGCGGTCGGCGCCGTTGGTTGCGAACGCGCGCGTCTCGCGCTCCCAGCCGGCGAACGGGCGCTGCTCGGCCTCGATCTCGTCGGGGCTCATGCCCGAGAAGTAATTATAGCGCGCGTTGAATTCGCGGACATGGTCGAGGCACAACCAGCGCCACTGGCGCGGTCCATTGACGCTCGGCCGCGATCCATTGTCGGCCGGCGCGCGAAATTCGCCGGGCTCGGCGCAGCCGGCGTGCGCGCACGGCTGCGCCTCGCGCGCGACGCGTCCATGGAAGCGCGTGCGCGGGCGGTAGTGCGGCGGCCCTTCGGGATTGTCGTCGCGCGCCAAAACGGCTCCTCGAACTCGGTTTCGCTGCTATATAGGCGCGATGGCACAAGCGCTTAAAGGCCCTGTCGCGGCCGAAATCGAACGTCGGCTGCACGCTGCCTTGTCCCCCGTCCGCCTGGTCGTGACCGACGACAGCGCCAGCCACGCCGGCCATGCCGGCCACGACGCGCGCGGCGAAAGCCATTTCACCGTCGAGATCGTCGCCGCGGCGTTCGCCGGGCAGAGCCGCGTCGCGCGCCAGCGCGCGGTCAATGCCGCGCTGGCCGAGCTTTTGCGCGAGCGCGTCCATGCGCTGGCGATCAAGGCGCGCGCGCCGGGGGAAGAAGCATGACCTACGATCTGTGGTACTGGCCCGATTTCCCCGGCCGCGGCGAGTTCGTCCGCCTCGCGCTCGAGGCCGGGGCGATCCCCTATCGCGATCGCGCGCGGGAAGAGGGCGTAGAGGCGCTGATGAGAGACATGGCCGGGCGCAGCGGCCGGCCGCCTTACGCACCGCCCTATCTCGTCGCCGGCGACGAGGTGATCGCGCAGGTCGCCAACATTCTCGCATTTCTCGGCGAAGAGCATGGCCTGGCACCGGCCGATCCGGCGGGGCGGCGCTTCGTCAATCAGCTCCAGCTGACCATCGCCGACGTCGTGGCCGAGGCCCACGACGTCCATCACCCGGTCGACACTGGCGCTTATTACGAAGACCAGAAGGAGGAGGCATTGCGCGCCGCGCAGGCGTTCCGCGACAGTCGCATTCCCAAATATCTGACCTATTTCGAACGCGTCCTCGCCCGGCAGGGCCAGTGGCTTACCGGCGAGAGGTGGACCTATGCCGATCTCTCGCTGTTCCACCTGGTCGAGGGCCTGCGTTTCGCTTTCCCAAAGCGGATGGCGAGCGTCGCGCGCGATTGCCCCAAGCTGCTCGCGCTGCACGAGGCGGTGGCGAACCTGCCGGCGCTGCGCGCCTATCTGTCGAGCGACCGCCGGCTCTCTTTCAGCAACGGCATCTTCCGCCATTATCCGGAGCTCGACGCGGCATGACGTCCGACCCGATCCTGCGCACGATCGCGCCGGCGACTCACGATCTCGGCGGGTTCAAGGTCCATCGCACCTTGCCGTCGCGCGAGCGCACGATGGTCGGCCCGTTCATCTTCTTCGATCAGATGGGCCCGGCGCGGCTGGCGGCGGGCGAGGGCATCGACGTGCGCCCGCATCCGCATATCAATCTTTCCACCGTCACCTATC
>CAXTMX010000043.1:18408-22042 GCA_964245585.1 uncultured Sphingomonadaceae bacterium
CCGGGCGCGGTCAATCTGATGACGGCGGGCTTGGGCATCGTCCATTCGGAGCGCAGCCCGCAGGCGGAGCGGGCCGACGGGCCCCTGCTGTCCGGCATCCAGACGTGGCTGGCGCTGCCTGACGGCAGCGAGGAGATCGCGCCCGCATTCGAGCATGTCCCGGCCGACGCGATGCCGGTGATCGCCTGCGGTGGCGCCTCGGCGCGGGTGATCATGGGCACGCTGTGGGGCGCGACTTCGCCGGTCACCTGCCACGCGCCGACGATCTACGCCGACATCATGCTCGGCGCGGACGCCGCGATCCCGATCGATGCCGAAGCCGACGAGCGCGCGCTCTATCTCGCCGACGGCGAGGCGAGCCTCGACGGCTTGCCGCTCGAGCCGATGACGCTCTATCTCCTGCGCCCAGGCAGCGCCGCGACGTTGCCCTCGGCGCGCGGCGGGCGCGCGATGCTGTGCGGCGGCGGCGCGTTCGCCACGCCGCGCCAAGTGTGGTGGAACTTCGTCTCCTCGTCACGCGATCGCATCGAGCAGGCCAAGCGCGACTGGCAGGCCGGCCGTTTCCCGCTCGTTCCCGACGACGCGGAGGAGTTCATTCCGATCCCGCAAGTGCCGCTGACCGTCAGCTATCCGTGACGCGGCGCGGTTGCCCGGTAGGGCTGCGGCGGCTAAGCCCCGCCCGCCATGGCCGCGCCGCTGATCATTGCCGTCCCCAAGGGCCGCCTGCTGCACGAGGCGCTGCCGCTGCTCGCGCGCGCCGGGATCGTGCCGGAGCCGGCTTTTGCCGACCAGGACAGCCGCGCGCTGCGCTTCGCCACCAATCGCGCCGACGTTGCGCTGATCCGCGTGCGCGCGTTCGACGTCGCCACCTTCGTCGCGCATGGCGCGGCGCAGCTCGGGCTCGTCGGCTCTGACGTGCTGCTCGAGTTCGACTATTCGGAGCTCTACGCGCCGGTCGATCTCAACATCGGCCATTGCCGCCTGTCGGTGGCCGAGCCGGCCGAGCTCGCCGCCGGCGACGATCCGCGTGAATGGAGCCATGTCCGCGTCGCCACCAAATATCCGGCGCTGACCCGACGCCATTTCGCCGCGCGCGGCGTCCAGGCCGAATGCGTCAAGCTCAACGGCGCGATGGAGATCGCCCCCGCGCTCGGCCTGTCGAGCCGGATCGTCGATCTGGTCTCGTCGGGCAAGACGCTTCAGGAGAACGGGCTCGTCGAGGTCGAGGTCGTCGCGCAGGTCTCGGCGCGGCTGATCGTCAACCGCGCCGCATTCAAGACGCGCTCGGCCGAGATCGCGCCGCTGATCGTGGCGTTTCGCGAGGCGGTGAAGTGACCGGCCCGCTACGCCTCGCCACCGCCGACCCCGATTTCGCCGCCGCCTTCACCGCTCTCGTCGAGATGCGGCGCGAGGCGGATGAGGATGTGTCGCGCGACGTCGCCGCGATCGTCGCCGACGTCCGCGCGAGACGCGATGCGGCGCTGGCCGAATATACGCGGCGCTTCGACCGCCACGATCTCGCGGCGACCGGCTGGCAGGTCCCTCGCGAGGAACGCCGCGAGGCGCTCGATACCCTCGATCCGGCGCTGCGCTCGGCACTCGATCTCGCCGCCGCCCGCATCCGCGCCTACCACGCCACGCAGCGCCCGACCGACAGCGACATCACCGACGCCGCCGGCGTGCGCATGGGCGCGCGCTGGCGGGCGGTCGACGCGGCCGGGCTGTACGTCCCCGGCGGCCGCGCGGCCTATCCCTCGACCGTGCTGATGAACGCGATCCCGGCCAAGGTCGCGGGCGTCGGGCGGCTGGCGATGGTCACCCCGACGCCCGACGGCGCGGTCAATCCGCTGGTGCTCGCGGCGGCCGAGATCGCCGGGGTCGACGAGGTGTGGCGGATCGGCGGCGCGCAGGCGATCGCCGCGCTCGCCTACGGCACCGACCGGATCGTGCCGGTCGACGTGATCGTCGGGCCCGGCAACGCCTGGGTCGCCGAGGCCAAGCGCCAGCTCTACGGGGTCGTCGGCATCGACATGGTCGCCGGCCCGTCCGAGATCCTCGTCGCCGCCGACGCCGCCAACGATCCCGCCTGGATCGCCGCCGACCTGCTCAGCCAGGCCGAGCACGATCCGACCAGCCAGTCGATCCTGCTCACCGACGATGCGGCGTTCGCCGATGCCGTGGCCGAGGCGGTTGAGCGCCAGCTCGACACGCTCGCCACCGCGGAGACGGCGCGTACCTCGTGGCAGGCCAACGGCGCGATCATCGTCCTGCGCAACCTCGACGAAGCGCCTCGGCTGATCGATCGCCTCGCGCCCGAGCATCTCGCGCTCGCCGCCGCCGAGCCGGAAGGCCTGTTCGCGCGCGTCCGCCACGCCGGATCGGTGTTCCTCGGCCGCCACACGCCCGAGGCGGTCGGCGATTATGTCGGCGGGCCCAACCACGTCCTGCCGACCGGGCGGCGCGCGCGTTTCGCCTCGGGCCTGTCGGTGCTCGATTTCATGAAGCGGACCAGCTTCTTGGCCTGCGACGCCGCCGCGCTCGCCGCGATCGGCCCGGCGGCGGTGGCGCTGGCCGACGCCGAGGGGCTGCCCGCGCACGCCGCCTCCGTGGCGATCCGGCTGTGAGCAAGGTCTCCGAACGCGGGCGTTCGCGCTCGGCCGCGCGGCTGGCGGCAGTGCAGGCGCTCTACCAGCAGGAGATGGAAGGCGTGCCGCTGACGCGGCTGCTCTACGAATTTCACCAGCACCGTCTCGGCGCGACGATCGACGACGTCGAATATGTCGACGCGGAAGTCGATTTCTTCGACGATCTCGTTCGCGGCGTCGACGCCCGCCGCGACGAGATCGACGCGCTGATCGCGGCCAAGCTGGCGAGCGGCTGGACGCTCGAACGGCTCGACAAGCCGATGCGCCAGATCCTGCGCGCCGGCACCTACGAGCTCATCGCCCGCGCCGACGTGCCGGCCGCGAGCGTGATCAGCGAATATGTCGACGTCGCCGACGCCTTCTATGCCCGGCGCGAGAAGAGCTTCGTCAACGGCCTGCTCGACGCGGTTGCGAAAACGGTGCGCGCATAGCGTCCGAAAGCGCCTTCATCGACAGCCTGCGCGTGCTGGCGACGCATCCGGCCGCGCGGGCCTTGCGCGACGACGCCGCGGTGCTCGGCGATCTCGTCCTGACCCACGACATGCTGGTCGAGGGCGTCCATTTCTTGCGCTCCGACCCGCCCGAAGACGTCGCGTGGAAGCTGCTGACGGTCAACCTGTCCGATCTCGCCGCCAAGGGCGCGGCACCGCTCGGCGTGCTGCTGGGCTATGCGCTGGGCGACGACGCGTGGAACGCGGCGTTCGTGACCGGGCTCGGCGAAGCGCTGCGCCGGTTCGACGTGCCCTTGCTCGGCGGCGACACGGTCGCGATGCCCAAGGGCAATGCGCGCGCGTTCGGCCTCACTGCGATCGGCCGCGCCCCCGCCTGCGGCGCTCCTGCGCGGGACGGGGCGAGGGCAGGGGACCGCCTGTGGGTGACGGGCACGATCGGCGATGCGGGGCTGGGACTCAGGATCAGCAGTTGCCCCGGCGCAGGGGGGGGGCCCCGGGGCGCCGCGCCCCGGCCCCCCCGCCGGGCCGGGGGGGAGG
>CAXTMX010000044.1:0-16400 GCA_964245585.1 uncultured Sphingomonadaceae bacterium
TCGAGCGGCTGCCCGGCACTGCCGGTGTCAAGATGTTCATGGGCGCGTCGACAGGCGACCTTCTCGTCTCGGAGGATGCGTCGCTCGCCGAAGTGCTGGCGTCTGGCAAGCGCCGCGTCGCGATCCACGCCGAGGACGAACACCGCATGAACGCGCGCACCGCCGAGCGCATTCCCGGTGACCCGAGCTCGCATCCGGTGTGGCGCGACGACGAGAGCGCAATGCTCGCGACGCGGCGCATCCTGGCGCTGGCGCGGACGGCGCGGCGGCGCATCCACGTGCTCCACGTCACCACGCCGGCCGAGCTCGAGCTGCTTGGCCAGCACAAGGACATCGCGACGTGCGAGGTGACGCCGCAGCACCTGACGCTGGCCGGCGAGGACGCCTACCCGCGGCTCGGCACCTATGCCCAGATGAACCCGCCCATCCGCAGCGGCGCGCATCGCGACGGGCTGTGGCACTGGCTCAACCAGGGTGTGCCCGACGTGCTCGGGTCGGACCATGCGCCGCACACCAAGGCGGAAAAGGCCAGGACCTATCCGGCGAGCCCGAGCGGCATGCCCGGGGTGCAGACGATCCTGCCGCTGATGCTCGATCATGTCGCCAACAAGCGGCTGACGCTGCCGCGGCTGATCGAGCTGACCAGCGCCGGGCCGCAGCGCGTGTTCGGGCTGGTCGCCAAAGGGCGCATCGCCGCCGGCTACGACGCCGACTTCTCGATCGTCGACCTCAAGGCGCAATGGACGATCGAGGACGGCTGGCTCGCCTCGCGCTGCGGCTGGTCGCCGTTCGCCGGCATGCGGCTCACCGGCCGGCCGATCGGCACGATCATCCGCGGCAGGCGCGTGATGTGGGACGGTACGCTCGCCGACCAGGCGGAAGGCCGCCCGATCCGCTTCCAGGAAACCTACCGCCCCTGAGCGGCGCTCAAAACGGCAGCACCTTGGCGCCGTGCGTGAATTTCATATAGCCCAGGTTCGCGCCAACCCGCCAGCCGACCCCGAGCCGGATCGGGATGATCACGATGTCGCCGCGCCGCAGATAGGATGCCGTCAATCCGCCGATCACGTAGAGATTGCCCTCCGCGGCGGGGAAGCGGCGGTACAGATCCTCGCTGTCGAACAGATTGTAGATCAGGATGAACGTCTTGGCGCCGTTGGCGCCCACGTCGAACCCGATCGACGGTCCCGACCAGTAGATCGGCTTCTGCCCCTCGACCTTGTGGAACAGCTGGCCCTCGCCGTAGCGCAGGCCCACGCCGATCGCACCGCCGCCCTCGCGCCCGGCGACATAGGCGTTCGGCTCGCCCTGATCCTTGAGGATTGATTGCAGCATTTTGGCGAGGCCTTCGGCGCCCTTGCCGAACACACGCTCGGCGGCGCCGAACAGCTCGTCCTGCTTATAGGTGGATGCCGGACCGCCGGGCGCCCCGGCGACGCCCGACGGGCCGGCATCGGCCGGCGGCGTCGCATAGGCCGGGGCCGCGACGGGTGCGGGCGCGGGCGCGGGCGCGGGCTCCGCCGTTCCCGAATAGACAGGCGGCGGCAAGGCCGAGGATGGCGGCGCCGCCTGTGTGCCATAATTCGCGTCGTCGGGTGGAACCGGCGCGAGATCGGAGGAGACCTCGGCGGAGGACGGATCGACAGTGCGGATTTGCGCACTTGCCGGCGGCGCGACGAGCGCGACCATCCCCGCGAACAGATGAAGAAGCAAATGACGACCAGTCATGATCCACCCCGTGCAAACCGGCCCGCCGGGCCGGAAAACGACGTTAACCGCGATCGGCCTTGCCGCGCAATGAACGCGCGACGGTCCGAAGGCAAAAGCGGCGGCTCGATCGGATGACACGGGTCGGTTGAAACCAGCCGGAGCGGTGCTATAGCCGGCGCGCCGTTCCCGGAGACGTGGGTGAGTGGCTGAAACCAGCGGTTTGCTAAACCGCCGTACGGGGTTTACTCGTACCGAGGGTTCGAATCCCTCCGTCTCCGCCAACTAGGCCGATCGGCTCTTCCAAAATCTCCGAAAAAACGTCAAAAACAGCCAATGCTCGGCCATCAGGCAGTCCGCCTGGATGCGTCAGTATCCGCCCGTGCCCACAGGCTGCTGTGGGTATTCTCGTGGGCATTGGTTGGAGGATTCAAGCATGGGCCAGCTTACGGTCATGGGCATCATAAGGCCTCAATGAGCCGGTCGATACACCGACGGCGACGGATTGATGCTCCTCGTAAAGTCCAGCACCGCAAAACCTGGGTGATGAGAGCGATGATCGCGGGCAAGCGGCGCGACATTAGTCTCGGCTCGCTCGAGGTTCTGACGCTGGCCCAGGCGCGAGAGAAGGCGACCGAGTTCGGCGCCAGATCGCGCGAGGCATCGATCCGATCGCCGAACGAGGGAAGGTCGTCGACCCGGTGCTGACCTTCCGCAACGCCGCCGCTCGCGTCCACGAGGAGCACAAACAAAGCTGGAAGAACGGCAAGCACCAGGCAAACTATCCTGGCGAAGTGGCGGAAGCCGCGCTCGCCCATGCCAATCCGAACAAAGTCGAAGCGGCCTATCGCTGCACCGACTTCCTCGAAAAGCGGCGCGGACTGATGCGCGAATGGGCCGCGTTTTGCACAAGTGCCGTCGATAACGGATAGCTCAGTGTGCCTGAAAAGCTAGAAACGGATGCCGAACCTTCGACAACGTCTTAAACGCGCTAGGCCGCAGTCGGGCGTTGGTTGCCGGCGATTGTGCCATCCATGATAGCTTGCGTGGCCTTCGCAAGTGCGCTGCAAGGCGCGTCGGCCGATACCTCCCGGCTTTCCGGTCGTATAAGCGATGCACATGACGGCGCGCCTTTCCGGGCGATAGCCGCTCTTCAGAAACGTAGGGCGACCCTGCCGTAGTAGAAACCGCCGGAAAGGCCGAACGGAGCGAAATTTCCATATTGTCCCGATCCGTCATAGGCGATCAGCCCGTTCTTCGGCGGATAGACGTCGAACAGGTTGTTGGCGCCGGCCGACAGGGTGAGGTGCTTGCTGATGTCGTAGCCGAGCTCGACGTCCGTCACCCATTTCGCTCCGAAATGCCGGTCGCCACTGGCGACGTTGCTTGCCTCGACATAGTCGCCGTAGCGCGTCGCCCGCACCAGCGCGTGAAGCGGGCCGGACGTCCAGTCGCTGGTCAGCACGACCTTGCTGTGCGGCGTCGCGACCCGCAGGTCCTGCTGCGCCTGGCGGCCGAACAGGACCACGTTGAGCGAGCTGAGCTGCGACGGATTGGCGATGATGCTGAGGATCTTGGTCTTATTGTAGCTGTACGCCGCATTGAGGCGGAAGCTGCCGAGGTCGGCGGTGCGCAGCGTATATTCGCCGACCACGTCGATGCCGCGCGTGCGCGTGTCGATCGCGTTGGTGAAGAACTGCGCGCTGTCGACGTTGGGGACGCCGTTGTTGGTGAGAATGGTCCTGATCGCCGTGCCGCCGTTCGAGGCGGTGCCGAGGAACTCGGTCTTCACGATCCGGTCGTCGATGCGGATCTGATAGGCGTCCGCGGTGAAGCGGAAGCCGCCGCCTTCGTAGGTCAGGCCGGCGGTGAAGTTGAGCGACTTCTCCGGCTTGAGCGGCTTCGCGCCGAGGGCGAGCGCCGCGGCGCTGTTGACTGGCAGGAACTTCGATGTGGTCAGGACGCGGTCGTTGCCGATGATCGTCACCGTGTTCTGCGTCGTCGAAAAGCCGGTCTGGGCGAGGGACGGCGCGCGGAACCCGGTGTTGACGCCGCCGCGCACGGCGAACCCGGGCACCAGCTCGTAGCGCGTCGAGAACTTGCCGCTGGCAGTGTTGCCGGCGCTGTCGTCATAATGCTCGACCCGCGCGGCGAGCCCGACGAACCACGCTTTGCTGATATTGGTGGCGAGGTCGACGTAGCCGGCGAAATTGTTGCGGCTGAGCGAGGTCGCGTCGGCGGGCGAGGTGCCGGTGAACGACACCAGCCCCGGCGATGGCGAACGGCCGCCATAGAGCTGGCCGAACGGCGTGCCGTCATTGGGGATGATGTAGCCGCCGTCCCGGTAGCTGTCGGGCTCGCCGGCGATGTTCTGGAACTTCTCCCAGCGGTGCTCGACGCCGAACGAGACGCTCAACGGCTCGGCCAGGCCGATGTCGTAGGTCCGGCTGAGGTCGAGGTTGTTGACCC
Organism: uncultured Sphingomonadaceae bacterium; assembly: GCA_964245585.1. GTDB lineage: Bacteria > Pseudomonadota > Alphaproteobacteria > Sphingomonadales > Sphingomonadaceae > Solisphingomonas. The sequence continues at coordinate 4,177 of CAXTMX010000044.1, forward strand.
ACAGATCCTGGATCTGCTTGCCCATGAAGAAGCGGGTCGGGCTCGCCGGTCCGAGCGAGGGGTTGAGCGTGTTCTCGGCGCCGAGCCTGACATGGTCGCGTCCGTAGCTCGACGACAGGTCGAAGTTCCAGCCGGCGACGTCGCCCTTGAGGCCCAGGGTCGACTGGAAGTCCCATTCCCAGATGCGGCGATAGGCCTGGAAGCCGGCGGGATAGATCTGCGGCAGCGAGGTCTGGCCCTGCGTGTTGGTCAAGCCACCGTAGCCGGTTGGGGAAGGGAAAGCCGCGCCGCGAGCGTCCTTGATGTTGCGGTAGCTGAGCGTCGAGAAGCTGTAGAGGCGCAGATCCTCCGCGATGGGCAGCTCTGCGGTATAGGAGCCGTTGAGTATCTTGTCGCGGTTGGAGCGGCCGTAGCCGCCGGCGATGACATGGTCGACGTTGGCCTCGCGCGGATCGGGGGCGCCGTTGACCAAGGGGAACACGCGCGGGACAGGCTGAGCCGAGGAATCGGCAGCGTCGTGATACTTGCCCTCCACCGCGACGCGCAGGAAGCCTTCGTCGCCGAGCCGCGTGCCGTAGCCGATCGTCTGCTGGAGAAGCGCTCCGCCCTTCTCGTAGAGCTGCCCGGCGGTGGCGGTGAACTCGCCGCCTTCCGGGGCATTCTCGAGGATGATGTTGATCACGCCCGACACCGCGTCGGAGCCGTATTGCGCCGCCGCGCCGTCGCGCAGCACCTCGATCCGGCCGACGGCGTTGGTCGGGATGAGGTCGATGTCGACCGGCGTCGAGCCGCCGGAAATGCGCGACAGGTTGTTGATCAGCGACGTCGTGTGCCGCCGCTTGCCGTTGACGAGGACGAGCAGATAGTCGCCGGAAAGGCCGCGGATCGAGATCGGCCGGACGCTCGCCGAGGTTCCCCCGCCGCCCAGCGCCGGCATGGTCAGTGACGGGATGATGTTGCCGAGGATTTCCTTGAGGCCGGTGCGGCCGGTGGACTTGAGTTCGCTCGAGCTGATGACGTCGATCGGCACCGGGCTGTCGGCGACGCTGCGGGCGCGCACGCCGCGCGCGCCGGTAACGACGATCGTCCCCGCGTCGGCGCCGCCCGCCTCGTCCGCAGCGACGTCGTTCGAGGCGAGCTGGATCGGGCTCGCCGGCCCCGCGGCGGCCGGCTCGTCCGCCGCATGCGCGTAGCCGGGATGAGCCGCGAGGAGAATCGCCGACGACAAGAAAAGCCGCCCCTTGATCAATTGCATTTTGCCCTGCCCCTTAATTAGACGTGGGGACAGCTAAGACGCGCTTATCTATATTGGCAAAATAGTTTCCCTTTCGCGGCCGGCACTTTGCCTTTCATTTTTATGATTATATCTCGACTTGTATGAGCGCGCCAAATATATTGACCCATAGGCCGCAAATGAAAGCGCCGGCCGTCTTGCGACGACCGACGCAACGCCCTAGGGAGACGTGTCAGAGATCGGCGTAGAGCGGCTCGTCGGCGACCAGGATCCGCTCGAGGACGCGTGGGAAATCGCCGTAGTTGCGCACCGCGTAATGCACCGCGCCGCGATTGTCCCAGAAGGCCACCGAGTTCGGCCGCCATGAGAAGCGGACCTGGAACTCGGGGCGCTTGTATTGGCGCAGGATCTCGTCGAGCAGCGCGCGGCTCTCGGCGAGCTCGACTCCGAGGATCTGCGGCCGCTGGGTGAGGTTGACCCAAAGGGTCTTCTGGCCCGTCTCGCGGTGCGTGCGCACCACCGGGTGGGCGACGACCGGATATTCGTGGCCTGCGCCGGTGAGCGCCTCGCGGAAGTCGTGCGTGACGTGCAGCCCGTCGAGGCGCTCCTTCAGCTCCGCCGACAGCCCCTCGTAGGCGAGGTTGGCGTCGACCCAGATCGTGTCGCCGCCGACCTCCGGCAGGTTGACCGCGCGCAGCACCGCGCCCCAGGTCGGCACAAGGCGCCAGCTGGTGTCGCTGTGATATTCGTCGCCCGGTGGGACGTCGCGGCGCAGGCGCTTCTCATATTTGGCGCTCTCGGTCGCGGAAATCTTGTGGATCGACGCGATCTTGGTGTCGCGGGTCGTGCTCGGATGGGTGTAGAGCGGGCCGAACTGGCGGGCGAAGGCGGCGTGCTGCTCGTTGTCAAGCGGCTGGTCGCGGAAGAAGACGACCTTGTGCTTGACGACCGCCGCCCGGATCGCGTCGCGCTGCGCAGGCGAGAGCGGACGGCTGATATCGACGCCCTCGATCTCCGCGCCGATCGTGGGCTGGAGCGGGCGGATCACGATCTCCCGCTCGATCGGACGGTCGAGAACCTCGGCGGCAGCACTGGACATAAGGGCACCTTTCTCATCAGTGTGATAGGCGCTTCATAGCTGGACTGCCGGATAAGTATTATGATTAAGCCCCGCCGGCTTATTGTTTATTCTCATGACCGGGGCGGATACTCGCGTGACGCTTGAGCAAACGTCATGAATATTATGAGCAATCCCCGTTCGTCCCGGCGGAGACGCGCGCTTAGATGGTCCGCACATCCTATCGCGGGGAATTCACATGGCGTCACAAGATCAGGCTCGGCCTCATCCTCCACGGCGTCGGCCGCACCTGGAACGACTGGCGGCATCCCGACAGGGACGCCGATGCCAGCACCAGCTTCCCGTACTACAAGCACCAGGCGCAGCTCGCGGAAAAGGGCAGGTTCGACTTCCTGTTCGTCGCCGACAGCCTGTCGATCATCGAGAAGTCGAGCCCGCACTATCTCAACCGCGTCGAGCCGATCTCGATCCTTTCGGCGCTGGCCGCGGCGACGTCGCACATCGGCCTCGTCGGCACGCTGACGGTGAGCTATTCGGAGCCGTTCAATGTCGCGCGCCAGTTCGCCTCGCTCGATCATATCAGCGGCGGCCGCGCCGGGTGGAACGTCGTCACGTCTTGGCTCGGCGACACCGCCGCGAACTTCAGCAAAGCCGAGCATCCGCCGCACAACGTGCGCTACCGCGTCGCCGCGGAGTATCTCGACGTCGTCCAGGGCCTGTGGGACAGCTGGGAGGAAGGCGCCCACGTCGCCGACAAGGACAGCGGGGTGTTCGTCGATCCCGACAAGCTCCATCGGCTCGACCATCAGGGCGAATTCTTCCAGGTGCGCGGGCCGCTCAACATCAAGCGCACGCCGCAGGGCCAGCCGGTGATCTTCCAGGCCGGCGCGTCGGAGGACGGGCGCAACTTCGCCGCGCGGCGCGCCGAGGCGATCTTCACCCACGCCGAGACGTTCGAGCAGGCGCAGGACTATTACCGCGACGTCAAGGGGCGCGCAAAGAGCTTCGGCCGCGATCCGGCGCAGCTGCTGGTGCTGCCCGGCATCGCCCCGGTGATCGGCGAGACCGACGCCGACGCCGAGGCGAAGTTTCAGGAGCTGGCGGGGCTCGAATCGCTCGACACCGGCTTCGGCTTCCTGTCGCGCACCTTCAACGATCACGACTTCCGGCCATATGACCTCGACGCGCCGTTCCCCGACGTCGAGCATATCGGCCTCAACAGCCAGCAGAGCGGCTCGCTGCGCATCCTCGCCGAGGTCCGCGCCGAGCATCTCACCCTGCGCCAGGTGGTGCAGCGCCTCGCCACCCCGCGCGGCGCCTTTATCGGCTCGCCGGAGACGGTCGCCGACGGGCTCCAGCGCTGGTTCGAGAACGAGGGCGCGGACGGCTTCGTGCTGTTCGAGACGCTCCCAGGTCAGCTAGACCTCTTCGTCGACAAGGTCGTGCCGCTTCTCCATGCGCGCGGGCTGTTCCGCGACGAGTATGAAGGCGACACGTTCCGCGAGAACCTTGGCCTTCCCATCCCTGACAACCGCTATACCGCGGCGCGGAGCAAGCGCGCCGCGGCCTGAAGCGCGGCTCACCGCGCCTTGGCGAGATCCCGATCGAAGCTGGTGTCGAACGCCTTGTCGAGCGGCCGGCTCCCGGGCGTCGCCCCGGCCTGGCGGAACAGCGCGAGCACCCGCCGCTGCGCGGTCAGCACCTTCGCGTCGGTGGGCACCGCGCTCAGCGCCCGATCGGCAGTATAGTGCGCGACGTCGAGCGGCAGGCCGGTCTCCGCCGCGAGGACCTTGGCGTAGCCGTCGGTATGCGCGCTCGCCCAGGCCTCGGCGCGGGCGTTGCGGACGAGGAAGTCGGCGAGGATCGCGCGCTTATCCGCAATCGCGGCGTCGCTGGCAACCATGAAGCCATAGCTGGTGTCGTAATCCCGCCCGTCGGCAATGACGCGCGCGCCGTCGTGCAGGACCGCCGACCCGACATAGGGGTTCCAAGTCACCCAAGCGTCGATCGAGCCGGAGGCGAACGCCGCCTTGGCGTCGCCCGGCGGCAGGAAGACGATGGTGAGGTCGCCGGGCGGGATCCCCGCCTTAGCCAGCACGCGCAGGAGGAGGTCGTGCCCGGCCGAGCCACGACCGGTGGCGACGCGCTTGCCGCGCAGATCGGCGACGGCGCGGATCGGCGAGGCGGCGGTCACCAGCACCGCGCTGGCGGCGTTTCGGGGGCCGTAGAGCGTCGCCTGGACCGCCTTGATCGGGCTGCCGCTTTGATAGGCGAACTGGAACGGCGCGTCGCCGACCGCGCCGACGTCGACCGCGCCGGCGCCGAGCGCCTCGAGAAGGTGCTGAGCCGCCGGGAACTCCGACCATTCGACCCGGTAGCGCGCGCCCTCGAGCGCGCCCGAGGCCAGCATCATCGCCTTGGTGCCGCCGCGCTGGCTGCCGACGTGCAGCACCCGGCCGTCGTCGGCGCGTCCGCCGAGGACCAGCCAATAGAGCGCCCCGGCGACGAGGAAGGCCAGGCCGAGCCGGATCGGCCATCGCCTCGCCCTGCCCGAGGGTGCCCGCACCGCGTCCGCCACGTCAGCCCGCCGCGGCGAGCGGACGCGCGTCGCGCTCGGCGACCAGATCGCGGACAAGCGGGATCAGGTCGCGGCCATAGGCGATCGCGTCGTCGAGCGGCTCGAAGCCGCGGATCAGGAAATGGTCGACGCCGATGTCGTAATAATCGAGCAGGGCGTCGGCGACCTGCTCGGGTGTGCCGACCAGCCCGGTCGAATTGCCTGCGGCGCCGGTGATCTGGGCGACGCCGGTCCACAGCCTCTTGTCCTGGCGCAGCGCCGAAGCGGTCTGGAGCAGGCGCCCCGCGCCGTCGTTCGGGGGGCGGTGGCCGGTGATCGGCAGCCCGGCCGCCTCGCGATTGGCGCGGACCTGCTCGACGATCTCCTCGGCGCGCTTCCAGGCCGCCTCCTCGGTGTCGGCGATCACCGGGCGCAGCGACAAGGAGAAGCCCGGGTTGCGCCCGTAGCGCGCCGCCGACGCGCGGACGCGCGAGATCACCTCGCGCGTGGCGTCCAGCGTCTCGCCCCAGGTCGCGTAGACCTCCGCGTGGCGCCCGGCGACGTCGATCGCCTCGGGCGAGGTGCCGCCGAAGAAGATCGGCAGGTTGGTAGGCTTGATCGCGCTGAAGCCCTGGCGCACCTCGTAGAAGCGGCCCGAATGGTCGAACGGGGCGGACGCGCCCCACTCTTGCTTGAGCACGGTGAGATATTCGTCGGTGCGGGCGTAGCGCTCCGCCTTGTGGATGCCGATGTCGCCGTCGCGCGCCATCTCCGCGTCGTCGCCGCCGGTGATGATGTGCACCGCGACGCGCCCGCCGGAAAGCTGGTCGAGCGTCGCCAGCTGGCGCGCGGCGACCGTCGGCTGGGTGAAGCCGGGGCGGTGCGCGACGAGGAAGCCGACGCGGCTCGTCAGCGCCGCGGCATGGCCCGCGACGATCTGGCTTTCCGGCGAGTTCGATCCGAACGGGATGAGCACGCGATCGAAGCCGCCGTCTTCCTGCGCCTTCGCCGCGGCGTCGACATAGGCGCGGTCGAGCGCACGGGCCCGTATGCCATTGTGCAGCTCGGAGGTGTTGTTGAAGCCGATATAGCCGATGAAGTTGACGGGCATGGATGTTCTCCTCGGGGGATCAGATGACGAAGAAGCCGTGGGTGCCGTCGCGCTCGAGCTGCGCGACCAGGCCGTATTCCCAGTTGAGATAGGCCTGCATCGCGGCGGCCGGATTGTCGGTGCCCTCGTAGGGTCTTTTGTATCGGCCGTGCGGCCCGCGCGACGGGACGGCGCCGCCCGCGCCGCTCTCCGGCGGCCCGGCGAAGCCGTCGAGGACGTAGACCTCCCAGCCCATCTGCGCGAGCCACGAGGCGGTCATGTCGGCACGCGCGCCGAGATCGTCGGAAAGGACGATGCGCGCGCCGCGTACCGGCGCGAAATGGTCGGTCTCCTGGACCAGCTGGCCCCCCGGCGCGCTGGCGAAGCCGGGGACATGCCCGCGCGCATAGTCCTCGGGCTGGCGCACGTCGAAGCGGTAGAGCGTCCGCGCCGTGTCCGCGGCGAGGCCTTGCAGCCCATCGGGATCGATCCGCTTGACCCCGGCGCGATAGGCGACGCTGCGCGCGCGCTTCTGCGCGTCGGACGCCTCTTCGCGCGCGACGTCCGCGCGCCGCTGCTGGCCGGTCTCCAGCGCCTGCCCCGCCAGGGTCCAGCCGATCGTGCCGTTGCGCAGCGCCCTCACCGGGTTGGGCACGCCAGCGTTGATCAGCGACTGGGCGCCGATGATGCTACGCGTCCGCCCGGCGCAGTTGACGATAATCGTCGTCGCCGGGTCGGGGGCGACGGCGCGCGCCCGCAGCACCAGTTCGGCGCCCGGCACGCTGACGCCCGCGGGGATGCTCATCGTCGCATATTCCTCGAAGCGGCGGGCGTCGAGGATCGCCACGTCTGAGCGCGCGTCGATGAGCGCCTTGACCTCCTCCGCCCGCAGCGACGGGGTGTGGCGGCGATGCTCGACGAGCTCGCCGAACGCCTTGGAATAGCTGTTGACGTCGCGGAACAGCTCGTAGCCGGCGTCGCGCCATCCGCCGAGGCCGCCGGCGAGCGTAGCGACGTCGGTATAGCCTTGCGCGGCGAAGGCCTCGGCAGCCGGCGCGGCAAGTCCTTCGCCGTCGTCGTAGACCACGATGCGCACGTCGCGGCGCGGCAGGCGCGTCTCGGCTTCGACGGTGATGCGATCGGTGGAGACCTGCGCCGCGAACAAGGGGTGCCCCTGCGCGAAGGCATGCTCATCGCGCACGTCGAGCAATGCGATCTCGTCGCGCGCCAGCAGCGCGTGGCGGACATCCCGGGCGGACAGCGTCGTCATGTCCGGACCGAACGGTCCCAGATGTTGGGCAGCGCGGCGTTGGCGTAGCCCGAGATGAAGCGCTTGGCCTGGCCGGCGCCGTCATAGGTGGCGCGCTCGACCGCGCCGATATTGGCGCCGTAGACGTGGATGCTGATCGACACGCGGTCGCCATGGGCGTTGGCGACGCGGTGGATGTCGCCGAGCGAGGGTCCGAAGGCGTCGACCTTTCCGGCCGGCAGCAGCTTGGCGCCGCCGTTCGATCGCAGCGCGCCCTCGGCGTCGCGGGTGAAGCCCTCGACCAGCTCGGCGCCGCGCAGCACCCCGGCGAGACCCCAGACGCGGTGGTCGTGGACCGGGGTCGACTGGCCGGGCCCCCAGACGAAGCTGACCACCGAGAAGCGCTCGCGGCTGTCGCAATGGAGGAGGTAATGCGTGTAGCGCGCCGGATCGGGCTGGGCATAAGCTTCGGGCAGCCAGTCGTCTCTGGCGACCAGCCGCTCGAGCAGGATGTGGCCGCGCGCGAGGATGACGGCGTCGTCCGCCGCCTCGTCGATTAGTTCGGCGAAGGCGCCGACGAACGCGCGCAAGGGGGAGAGATCCACGGCCGGAATCAGCGGCGAGAAGGCGTTCATGGCGCGTTCTGCGAATGGGCGACGGCGTCGGCATAGCTGCCTTCGGGCGCGTCGACGCCGAGATGACCCAGCAGGCGCGTGCGCAGTGGGCGGACCGCGGCGGTGCGCTCGCCGCGCGGCGCGCCGATCGTCTCCTCGGCGATGATGCGGCCGTGGTCCAGGACGAGCACGCGGTCGGCCAGCGCCATCGCCTCGTCGACGTCGTGGGTGACCATCATCACCGCGGGCCGGTGGGCCTGCCACAGCGCCAAAACCAGCGCGTGCATCTTCATCCGGGTCAACGCGTCGAGCGCCGCGAACGGCTCGTCGAGGAGCAGCAGCCGCGGCTCGCGGACCAGCGCTCGCGCCAGCGCCACGCGCTGCGCCTCGCCACCGGACAAGGTCAGCGGCCAAGCGTCCAGGCGGTGGCCGAGGCCGACCTCATGCAGTGCCGCCTGGGCCCGCTCGCGGACGTCCTCGCCGCGCAGGCCGAGCGCGACGTTGCGCCACACGCCCTTCCAGGGGAGCAGGCGCGCGTCCTGGAAGACCACCGCGCGCGAGGCGGGGACGGCGACGTCCTGGCCGTCGAGCTTGTCGAGCCCGGCGAGCGTGCGCAGCAGCGTCGTCTTGCCGCTGCCCGAGCGCCCCAGCAAGGCGACGAACTCGCCCGGCACGACGTCGAGGTCGAGCTTATCGATGATCGTGTTGGCGCCGAACCGCCGGCTGAAGCCGCGCAGGCGGACGACGAGCTCGGGCAGCGCCTCGGGCCGAGCGTGGTCGCCGCGGATCGGGAAGCGGGTGACGGTGGCGGTCGCGCGTCGCATGCTCAGGTTTCCACCAGGCTCGGGCGCCAGGCGAGCGCGCGGCTTTCGATCTGTCGGACGAGGAGGTCGGCGCCGAGGCCGAGGATCGCGTAGACCATCAGGCAGACAACGATGATGTCGGTGCGCATGAAGTCGCGCGCGTTGTTGATGAGGAAGCCGAGGCCGGACGAGGCGTTGATCTGCTCGGCGATGACCAGCAGGATCACCCCGATCGACAGCGAATAACGCAGGCCGACCAGCAGCGCCGGCAGCGCGCCAGGCAGAATGACATTGAGGATGAGCTCGCGGCGATCGAGGCCGAAGCTGCGCGCCGCCTCCAGCAGGCGCACGTCGATGCCGCGGATGCCGCTGTACAGGTTGAGGTAGACCGGAAACAGCGTGGCGAAGGCGATCAGCGCGATCTTCGGCGTCTCGCCGATGCCGAACCAGACGATGAACAGCGGCGACAGCGCGACGACCGGGATCGTCCGCTTGATCTGCATGAGCGGGTCGACGACCATCTCGCCCTGCCGTGACAGGCCGGCGACCAGCGCCAGGACGATGCCCGCCGAGACCCCGATCGCCAACCCGATCGCGACCCGTCCGAACGAGACGATCAGATTGGCGGGCAGCTCGCCGGAGGCGATCATGCCGACCAGCGTCGCCAGCACCGCGGAAGGCGCGGCGAGGGTGCGCGCCGGGATCACCCCCGTGCGGGAGCCCAGCTCCCACAGCAGGAGGAGCACCATCGGCGAGACCCAGCGGGCTCGACCCAATGCGTGAAACAGCTTGCTGGGCGCAGATCGCATGACGGCTCCGATCGGACCATTCCGATGCCCGCGAAACTCCTTCGCTTTGGGCCGCCGGTTCAATGGAGTTCGCCGGAAGCTGCTATGAGCAACGCTCATAAGCGCCCGAAACGTATGTCTAAGCTATTATTATAGCAAGAAATTTATCAGCCTCGAGGGTGCCACAAGAATCCCTTGGCGGCTTTCAAGAGAAACAGCGTGGCATATTCCCTAGCGAACAACTAGGGAATCGCGGATGCCCGTGAACCTGCCGACGACGGTGCTGCGCAGCTTCGTCGCCATCGTCGATACCGGATCGATGCTGAACGCGGCGGAGCAGGTGTTCCTGACCCAGTCGGCGCTCAGCCTCCAGATCAAGCGCCTCGAGGAGCTCGTCCAGCAGACCCTGTTCACGCGCGAGGGGCGGCGGCTAGCGCTGACCCCCTCGGGCGAGGTGCTCCTCGATTATGCGCGCCGCGTCCTCAACCTACACGACGAGGCGGTCGCCGCGGTCAGCGCCGGGCATTACGCCGGGCCGGTGCGCGTCGGCATGGTCCAGGACTTCGCCGACAGCCTGCTGAGCGGCCTGCTCGCCCGCTTCGCTGAACTGCATCCGAGCTCGCAGATTTACGCCCGCGTCGCCGGCACCGCCGAGCTGCTGACGATGCTCGACCGCGGCCAGCTCGACATCATCCTGGGCTATGCCGCGGGAGACGATCCGGCGGCGATCCGGGTCTCGCCGATGGAGTGGTACGGCGAAGGCGCGCTGTGCGACCTCGACGTCATTCCGCTGGCGGTGCTGGAGAAGCCGTGCCGCTTCCGCGAGGCCGCCATCGCCAGCCTCGAGGCCGCCGGCCAACGCTACCGGCTGGCGGTCGAGACGCCCAACCTGTCGACGCTGCGCGCCGCGGTCGAGGCGGGTCTCGGCGTCACCTGCCGGACGCGCCTGTTCCTGTCCGAGGCAGCCGCCATCGCCAAACCGGCGCTGCCCGGCCTGCCCAACGTTGCCTGCGTGGTCGGCCGCGGCGCGCAGCTCGACCAGGCCACCGCGCACCTCGCCGATCTCGCGGTTGAGGTCATCAAGGGCCTGTGACGCGCCGGCGGCACTTATGAGCCGCGGTCAATCCACTCATCCGAAACTCTCGTTGGTCGCCTCTCCCCGCGGGACCTAGGCATCGTTCTCGTCCTGCCGATCGTGCACCGGGAGATGCCTGTGACCGCCATTGCCGCCGAAAGCCTCACCGCGCAGTTCGAGGCGCTTCACGCCGAACGCCTCGCCAGCTGGGATCCGGAGAAGCTGGAACGGAACGTCGCGCAGCGCCGCGCGCTCGTCGAGGCGTTCGACCTGTCTAAGGTGGCGGCGGTCGGCGACCATGTCGACGCCTTCACGCTCGAGCCGTCGACTGGCGGAAAGCTGACGCTCGAGGAGCTCACCGCCGACGGGCCAGTGCTGCTGATCTTCTTCCGATTCGCCGGCTGCCCGGCGTGCAACCTCGCTCTGCCATATTATGAGCGCCAGCTCCGCCCGGCGCTCGATGCCGCCGGCATCCGGCTGGTCGCGGTCAGCCCGCACCTTCCGGAACACGGCCTCGACGACATCCGCGTCCGCCACGGTCTCGGTTTTACCATCGCGTCGGACCGGGGCAACGTGCTGGGCCGCCGCTTCGGCCTGACTTTCGAGCCGGATGACACGCCGGCGCTAGCGGCGGGCGACGCCAGCTGGACCGGCGCGCTGACCGGGACCGGCACGTGGGAGTTGTCGCAGCCCGCAGCCGTCCTGATCGACCAGGATCGCATCGTTCGCTTCGTCGATGTCAGCCCCGACTGGCTGATGCGCACCGAGGCTCCGACGATCCTTGCCGCGGTCGACGACCTGCAGCGCTCGCTTGCGGCTAAACGCGACCGCATCAGCCTGCGGCATGAATGGGGGGCTGCGGGCAAATTGTCTTCTGAGTTCTCTCAAACCTCTCACGCCCAACTTGATCGGTAGCCGACCAGCCGCTTCAGACCAATTCCGGCCGTTTGGTCGGGCCTCAGCGCTTCCGAGAAGCGGACACTCGTTCATCCTGTCCGATTGCGATTTTACTGGCTCATACTATGGGAAAGCGAGGCCTTGGTGCTGCTATTGCAATAAGCAAAACATAGGCATCTGCTAGGCTTCGCGACGGCGCTGGCGAGATTCTGGAGGTCGGCATCATGCAAGCGCCTGAGAATGAGCGAATGATGCTGCTCGACGTCGCGATCGGACGCGCGACGAAGGAGCTGCGCGCACCGGTCGACCGCGTCGAGGTCACGCGGAGCCGCGTCAGCTGCTGGGCCGGGCGGCGATGCGTCGTGATGGCCTACAACTACGCCCAAGGCGGCCAAGTCGACCCCGTCACGGGTCGGTTCGTGATCACCGCCGGCAGCGGCAGCTGGAACGTGGTCGTGGTCGACAAGGCGGCGCCGGGCGCGGGCCGGCTGAGAGATGCGTTCTCGCGGTTGCTGAAGAGAGCGGGCGCACCACCAAGTCGGTGATCGGTCGGAAGATCGAGGGGCATGTTGCGATGCGCACGCGCCCATGCCAGGTTGAAGCCGCTTGAACTGGGGGCAAACATGCGGACTCACACTTTCTGCGCGGCCTTGGCGCTCGCGTCGGCTATCGCTTCGCCGGCGCGCGCCGACGATTTTTGCGGCAAGCTGAAAACCGTCCTCTCATTCGCGAAAACGGGTTTCACCAAAATCTCGGGGCCGGAAGATGATTTTATGCCCGGTTGGCGCGATGCGAAGATTTGGCTGCCCTTAGCGAGTGAATGCCACGTGGAATCGGAT
>CAXTMX010000044.1:16410-20367 GCA_964245585.1 uncultured Sphingomonadaceae bacterium
AGCGCGACAAATCCTATTTCTGCATGTGGAAAAAGGAGCAGCCGGCGGCCCTCGCGGCGCGATAGGGCTCTCTGGTGCGGCAGACCGACCAATGCCTTGCCGGCTTCCGGAAGAAGCCGGGCGACAGAATAACCACCTGGCGGTCCACGGCAGGCACCGTCACGGTCGATCGTGGCGTGGTGTACAAGGACAATGGACCCAGCGCGCTTACGCTCACCGTGGACCGGTAACGGCACCGCTTCCCCGTCCGCAGAATGAAACGCACTTCATCGGAGGGGCTCCCCGGCATTAGAATCCGGAAAGCAGGTCGATGCCGATAATTGCTGGCGCCGCCGAGCTGCTTGATTCGGTCAACGTCGGTGACCAGACGGCTGTCGCGAGAGTGGTGAGAGCGGCAGTGGGCGCCTTGATGGCCGCCCCCGCGCTCGCCGAGGACCAGCTGCCGCCAGGCCGGCGCGCGTGGCTCGAAGGCTTCGCCGCGCGCTGTATCGAAGGTGCACTGCTTGGTCGTGGTGATGGGCCGCGAGAGATCGGGCTCGACGAATTGTGGCAGGGTTTCAGCGAATCGATCATCCGTCGTGGCGTCATACCGGCCGTGTTCGCTGCGGTTCAAACGGCCAACGACGGCGATGGCCAGGACGAGCGACGCGGATGGGCCTCACACGCCGCGCGCGAGGTTGATGCCTTCCTGCGCGACGATCGCGATATACGCGACTTGGCCATTGCCGCGGTCTCCACCCGCGATCGCGCGGTCTGGTCGCGTTATCCCTGCTGGTTCGGCTCGGCGGATGACGCACGCATCGACCTCATCGCTGCGCGACGGATATCGGCTGCGCGGTGGATGCCGCTCTCGGCCCCCGACGATCCGGTATTGCGCGACCTGCTCGCCGACGAGGTCATCGAGGTTCGGCATGTCGCGGCCGTCCGCCTCGCGATGCAGGGCGGCGACATCGACGACGAACTCCGCTGGAGGCTTGGCGAAGCGGCCGCAGACCATCGCTGGATCTGGTCATGGCGAGATCACTTCGAGAGGGGCGAGAATGGATGCGAAGTCGCTATGCGCCTGCTGACGGCTCGACCGCGATAATGCCTGCCAAGTCCGCACGACGGTCCATGCCCCGAAGGGAAAGATCGTAAACCAAGCTCCAATTGCGACATGTCCGTCGCCCCTTTATACCCTGCGTCTCGTGCAGCGGATCGCCTATGGTGGAGCGCGCTCGTCATCGGCCTGTCCGTTTGATTAGAGATTGGGGAGCAGTATCATGGCCTTCATGCCTTCCTCCTTCTTTGGCCTGACGATCGCATCCGCCGCGCTTGTCGCATCGGGCGCAGCCGGCGCGCAGACGCTCCCGATAGCCTCGCCAAGCGCGCTCGCGGCGCACCTTCGCGCGAAGGGTTTGCCCTCGATCATGGGGTTCCGGCAGGCAGGCGCCGTACGCTGCCGCCGGGGAGGCGCAGGCGAAAGCTTCGCCTATGAGTGTCAGGCGATGATAAGCGACACTAGCCGAGGCGGCGACCGCGCGACGATCGACATCGCCATCTTCAACGGCAGGGTCGACGTCGGCCTCAGGATCAGAAGCATGAAGAGCTACATCGATACCCAGCCTGGGAGATGGAAGATACACACGCCGCAGGATGTCGGCTTTTCCGTCGCCGGAAGGCGCGTCGCCCAGCAGGCTTCGTGCCATCAGGCGGTCGGCGTACGCAACAGCGCAGCGATGTGCCTGCTGCCGATCGCCGCCAACGTGATCGTCATCGCTCAAACCCGGCCGAGGTCGGCGAGCACCAGCCGGTTCACGACGAGCCCGAACGGCGGCAGCGACTCGTTCGACGACGTTGCGCACGCCGCGCAGTTGGCCGTCGTCGGCGCGATCCCGGTTGCCGAGCTCCTCCTCGGCACGACCACCCCCGTACCGGTGCGCAAGGGGTGCGAAGGTCCGAACGCGATCTTCCGCCAGGGATGCTGAGCGGCGCGTTCGCGGTGGCGCCATCATGAGAAGGATCGCTTGCAAGACTCGCGCTTGCTCCGAGCCAAGGGAGAAAAACCTGGCCGACAGCTCTCATCGGCAACTTACCTAATGGCGGACGCTCGGCATCATCAAAGCGCTGCCCAGCTTTGGACGTTCATTCATGCGCGTTACGGGGTACAACGGCGGGACAATCTTCACCCGCCAGGGCCTGTGCTTCTTCTAGCTCGCGTGCTCATCGCTCATCAATCGCAGCATATCCCTGCTGCAGGCGGACGATACGGCAACGATTGACGCCGATCGTCGCGGCGCTGCGTTCACCACCATCATGGGCATGCCGGCGAAAAGGGTGTCGCGGTCGAACGGCGGCTAGTGCGCGACCAGGGTAAGCTGGTGCCGGATGAACGTGCCGAGCGCTTCGGCGACGGTGTCGAGCTTGTGCTCGATCCGTTCGGAGGTGCGCCTCTGCCGATCGAGACGCGGGCCGAACCTCTCGTCGAGCTCATGGCCGGCACGGCTCGCATGGAGGCAGCCCGTGCTGCTTGGCTCCATAGAAAACGACGTGCAGGACACTTACTTAAGGACAACTAGAATAGTGGTGTATTTACGGTTTCAACGGTCAGATATAGGACTGTTTATGGTTGGCAAAAACGACACCCGAACTGGGCTTTGATGAAGCTATGCAAATGCAGTTCTAAGATTGGGATGGTATCTTCTGTCAAGAAATTGAAAATGTAGGTGTTTTATATAAAGTATAAAGGCTGCTCGTCATATGCACTTAAGAATGCATCCCTCATCCGTGGGCTTATTGAAAGGCTGACCGAACCTGCCGTAATTGCACTTTCGTCTGGCTCTTTGGCTCTTGATGACTTACCGGAAGCATCCCTGAATATGCGGAATCTAGTCCGCGACACGGGGGTTGCCGTGATGTTGATGCCGGGAGAAGTCCGGAAGCGGCATGTGAAGAAGTAGTGCGCAGACAACTTTCAAGACCGTTCGAATTAGAAGAAGATTCGCAACGTCAGAAATTTATGAAGCGGGCTTCGCAATATTTTGCTGATTACGTTGTAAGCTCGTAGCCTTCCGGCCTTGGTGGCGGCAGAGGTCACCCTCAAGCTCCGTGATGACGTTTGGTATCAATGTGGTTCAAAGCATGGGTAGACTCAGTGGTATCTGGGCCACGCCTCGATATTCTCTCAGTGTCGTATGCTGTGGAAGTCGCTTTCCGCTTAGACCGCAGAGTTGCGAAACCGAGAGCGCGCGCTGTTCGTGCGTGACCACGTCAAGTGTGCACGAATTAGCTCCATGCTCGTATCCTAGTTCGAGCGGCTACGCCCTAAGTCGGCCGGCACCGTCGGGCGCAGGTAGCTCAAACGCGCGTCATGCCGGTCTAGTGCGTCCTCGTACGTCAAAGACTGGGCGATGTCATCCAGTCCTTCCACGAGCCTTCGCCTGCGCTCAGGCGCGATGTCGAAGTTCATCCGCTCGCCGTTAAAGCGGATCAGGACCTGTTCGGGGAGATTCAGTCGCAGTGTCGCCTTAGCCGGATCGGAGGCGTCCGCGATCAATGCGTCGCAGCAACCCCGCTCAAGCGTCAGCGGCAACATCCCATTTTTGCTGCAGTTGTTGGCGAAGATGTCGGCGAAGCTCGGCGCTACGATGCACCGGATCCCGAAATCTTTGAGGGCCCAAGGCGCGTGCTCGCGGCTGGACCCGCAGCCGAAGTTCTCGAGCGCGATCAGGAAGCGCGCGCGATTCCAGGGCGCGCGCTCAAGGACGAAGTCGCTCCGTCGCTTACCCCGCAAATCGCGGCGCAGCGCGTCAAACAGATGGGCGCCCAGCCCGCGACGGCTGGTCGTCTTCATAAACTTCGCCGCCAGGATCATGTCGGTGTCGACGTTGGCTATAGGCAGGGCGGCCGCGACCCCTTCCAAGATCGTAAGCGGCTCCATTAGAGCAATCTGCCCGTTACCGCTTCGACGTCGGTAAG
>CAXTMX010000044.1:20377-21539 GCA_964245585.1 uncultured Sphingomonadaceae bacterium
GTGCTCAGCGCCACCTTCCACCCCGACGCGGGCCTGAATTTGATCCTCGACCAGCTGCGCGCCGGGATCGCCTACGCCAGCGCCTCGATCATGCCGGTGGAGGGCGAAACCTTGCGCCCCGCAGCGCAGCGCGGGCTTGGCGGGCCGGGCCCCCCAGCGCCGGCGACATCAGGTGCGTCCGTCCCCCTGCCCCCTGCCGATGCTCAAAATTACGGTTCGACGTGGACGCGCAGCGCTGCCCGGGCGAGAGCCGGTCCGGATTCATGCCTACGCACAAAGAGCAGCCGGCCTCCCGCCATTCGAATCCGGCATCCAGGAAGACTCGATCGAGGCCCTCGCGTTCCGCCGCTGCCTTGACGTTGCCCGATCCGGGCACGACCATTGCCCGCGTCCGCCCGGCCACCCTGCGGCCGCGAACGACCGCTGCCGCCTCGCGCAGGTCCTCAAGACGGCTGTTCGTGCAGCTGCCAATGAAAACAACGTCCACCGGCAGGCCACGCAGGCTCTGTCCGACGGAAAGACCCATATAGTCGAGCGCCCGCCGAATCTGTCGCGCCTTTTCCGGGTCCGTCTCTCGCGCGGGGTCTGGAACGCGGCCGTCGATCGGTGTGACCGACTCGGGGCTTGTCCCCCAGGTGACCAGCGGCTCGACGATGGAGGCGTCGATATCGACCAGTCGATCGAATAATGCCCCGCCGTCGCTCCGCAATTCCAGCCATCGCGCGGCGGCGTCAGCGAACGCATCGGCGTCCGGCGCCATCGGCCTGCTGAGCAGGTAGCTGATCGTGGTCTCGTCCGGCGCGATTAAGCCTGCCCGCGCGCCCATTTCGATCGACATGTTGCACACGGTCATACGCCCGGCCATGTCGAGCGCGCGGATCGCCTCGCCCGCGTATTCGATGACGTGGCCGGTGGCGCCCGCAGTCCCGATCGCGCCGATGATCGCCAGCGCCAGGTCTTTCGCCGTGACGCCGGGCCGGAGCGCGCCATCGACCCGCACCAGCAAGGTTCGCGCAGGCTTCTGGATCAGCGTCTGGGTCGCCAGCACATGCTCCACCTCCGACGTGCCGATACCGAAGGCGAGCGCGCCGAACGCACCGTGGGTTGAGGTGTGACTGTCGCCGCAGACGATGGTGGTGCCCGGCCAAGTCAGGCCGAGCTC
>CAXTMX010000045.1:0-14652 GCA_964245585.1 uncultured Sphingomonadaceae bacterium
GCGCGCCGGCGAACCCGCCGATCACGGCGCCATCGCCCAGGCGCCGCACCTTGCGGGCATTGGGCTTGATCACCGTATTGCCGAGGCTGACCTGGCCGTCGCCGGCGACGACCACCTTGCCGCTTTTGCGCACCGACAGGATCGTCGTGCCATGCCAGCCAATCTTGTCTCTGCTCATTCCCGCTCCGCTCGCTGCGACGGCGATATGGGGAGCGAAGCGGACGGGCGCAATCAGGCGAGGGCGGCCTCCGCGGCGGGATCGCCGAGGATGAGTATGTCGAAGGCGATGTTGCGGATGTTGGCCGCGTCGATGATCGTCAGGGGAAAGCGGGCGAGCGGCATCGGCAGCGCCTCCTCCCGCGCCGCGAGATCGACGAGATAGCGTTCGCCGTCCCACAGCGTGATGCGCGTGACCGCACCGTCCGTCCGCAGCGCCATGTCCAACAGCATGCCGGCATAGACCACGGTCCTGCTCCCGGCTCCGTCCGCGGCGGGGACGTCGGTCGTGGTCAGAACATAAGCGATGATCGCCCGATCGGGATTGTCGAGGCTGTTGGCGATATCGGTCGACCAGCCATAGATCCACGGCGGCAGCGCGTCCTTGCGCGCGAGCAGGCGCAGCCATTGGCGGACCGCGATGAACACGGCGAGCGCCTGCACGCCGATCAGCGACAGGCCGGCTGCGACCGGACCGGCGCTCAGGCTGCGCGCGCTTATCGCGCTTCCGGCGGCGCTGAGAAAATCCGCGCCTCCGGCCAGGGGGATCGGACAGCGCAGGGCACCGCACAGCCGATCGTTGGCGACGAACAGCAGCGCGGTGATGCCGTGCGCCGCGACCGAGGCCAGGAGAATGACGGTGACCGCCTCGATCGAGTTCGCCGTCGGGGGCGTCGGCGCGATCGCCTTGCCGGAATGGAAGACGCCGTAGATCGCGCAATAAGCGATCAGGCCCGGCACCAGGAACAGGACGACGATGCCGGATTCGAGCAACTTTCGCGCCTAGCGTTCGGGGCGGACCCCGTCGGGACCGTGGCCCGTTGCGCGCCTGGCCGGCTTGGCGCCGGAAAAGAAATCGAGACCCGCCGCGAGCCCGCCTTTGGAGCGGGTCAGCTCCATCCAGCTTTTGCCGCTCTCCCGCACGATCGCGGCGCGGCGCAAAGTCTCTTCCGAACTGACCCTCACGACCTATCCTTGCTGCAGCTTGACCAAGAGATAGTTGGAATGCCGGCTTTGGCAAGTTTTCCAGACGTCTCGCTTCACCCCGATGCCTTCGCCTTGCCCCATTCGCGCGCGACGGTGTAGCCGAGATAGCCGGTGCCGAACAGCGCGTAGAGCGGTTCGGGGATGCCCGCGAGATAGGCGTTCATGCCCTTGGCGATGTCGCTTGCCATCGCCGGCTGGGCCGCGGCGATCAGGCCCATCGGGATCGCCCACAGCAACAGCGCGTACATCACGTAGAGGAAGCTTGGCCGCGCGCGGCTCGTCCAGGGGTCGGCCGACTGCGCCTCGGCGACGATCGCCGAAAGCTGAACCTTGATCGCCTCCATCTCGGCCGAATCCTGCTGCTTGAGCAGCTCGAGCTTGGCGGCGTCGCGCGCCGCGGGATCGGGGATGATCTTGTCGATCAGCTTGGCGATGGGGGCGACGATGCCTTCGATCAGCATGGGATGGTCCTTTCGCGTGAGGGAGATCAGCCGAGTCGGTTGGCGAGCCAGCCATAGAGGAAGGCCTCGTTGGCCGGGCGCGCTTCGGCGAGGCGCAGATAACGCTCGCCCTGGAGCGCCTCGATCGCCTTGAGCAGCACCGGCTCGCCGCGCACGCCGCGGCGCGCGAGGAAGCCGGTCAGCGCGGCGATCGTGGGCGCGTCGATCGCGCCGGACAGAGCGACGTCGGGATAGTCGCTGGCGCCGCGGTTGAGCGCGTTGAGCGCGCGCTGGAGAAACGCGGTCGCGACCTTCGCGCCCATATTGACGCCGGTATCGAACAGCTCGGCGGCGATCGCAGGGGCGAGCGGGGCGACGCGATCGAAGCCGGGGCGCAGCCAATAGAGACGGCGATAGATCGCTGCCGCCTCCTCGCGCGGAAGCGCACGCATCGCGCCGCGCCAGCCCTGCGCGCGCGCCACCGCTTCGGTGATGCCCCAGCAGGTCGCGCCGCCGCGGTCGGCGGGATGGTCGACATAGCCCCCTTCGCGGCAGATCAGCTCGTCGACAAGCACGTCGATATCCATGATAGTCTCCCATTCCGCTCGGCAGCAGAATCGGAAACTAACCTAGTTGGATACATGTAGGACAGCTTGAGCGAGCGGCGCCGCTAGGCTCGCAACATGTCCTAATCGAGGCGCCAGACGATCGGGATGACGATGCTCGAGATCCCTACCGGCGGCGTCGGCAGCTTGCCGATAGTGGTGATCGTCGAGCGGGCCTGGAGGTCGAGGATCGCCGAGCCTGAGCTCTGGATGATGTCGACCTGCGCGATACGGCCGTCAGTCGCGACGGCGACGCGAAGACGCGTGGTGCCCTGTTCGTGGCGCAGCTCCGCCGATCGCGGATAGCTTTGATGGCTGGTGACGAGGCGGGAAACCGCGCCGCTCCAAACGGCGCGGTCCGTACCGGCTGCCGCCGGAGAACCGGCGCCGGCGACCAGCGCGCCGAAGGCAAGGGCGGCCGCGATCAATCCTCTCATGTCGGCTCGTCGCGCGGCAGGCCGCCATCGCCTCGTCGCCGACCCGACAAGTTTGATCTTCGTTCCGATCATGCCGCGCGCACCGATGCCAGGAACGCCTCGATCTCGTGCTGCAGCGCCTTGGTCTGGTGACTGACCTGCTCGGCCGCGCGGCGGGCATGCTCGGCAGCCTCGCCGCTGTTCGCGACGCCGTCTTGGACACGGCGCAGATCTTCAGTCACCTGGCTGGTGCTGTCCGCGGCAAGGGTCGTGTTGTGCGCGATCTCGGCGGTGGTGTGGACCTGCTGCTCGACCGCGCTGGCGACGCTCGCGGAGAGCGCGCCCATCTCGTCGATCACCAGCCCGATCTCGTGGATCGCGTGGATCGCCGTCTGGCTGATCTGCTGGATCGATCCGACCCGCTCGCCGATCTTCGCGGTCGCGTCGGCGGTCTGCTGGGCGAGCGACTTGACCTCGGCCGCGACCACCGCGAAGCCGCGTCCCGCATCGCCCGCGCGGCTCGCCTCGATCGTCGCGTTGAGCGCGAGCAGATTGACCTGCTGCGCGATATTCTGGACCAGCGACACGACCTCGCCGATCTCGGCGGTGTCGCGTGCCAGCAAGGTGACGACCTCGTCGGTCTGGCTGACGCGATCGACCACGGTCGCGGCGAAGTTCGACGAGCTGAATACCTGACGCGACACCTCGGCGAGGGACAGGTTCATCTCCTCGGTAGCCGCGGCGATCGTCGCGGTGCTCGAGCTCGCCTCGACCGCGGCGTTGGTCACGCTCGCGGCGATGGCGTTGCTCGACGCGACCGCGCCGGCGACACGGCGCGCGCTGGTGTCGATTTCGGACGCCGCGGTGGCGACCAGGCTCATCGCCGCGGCAACCTGGGTCTCGAATCGTTCGGCCAAGTCAGCCAGGAGCGTGCGCTTGGCGCGTTCGGCCTCTTCCTGCGCGGTGCGGCGCTGATCGAGCGATTGACGCTCCGCCAGCGCCTCGGCCATCACGCGTTCGGCTTCCTCGCCCTGCAGGCGTTTCACCTCGATCGCGTTGGTGCGGAAGATTTCGAGCGAGCGGGCCATCTCCCCGATCTCGTCAGCCCGTTCGACGAATTCGGCGCGGCGATCGAGCGTCCCTTCCGCCAGCACGCGCATATGACCGGAGATGTCCACGATCGGCCGGGTCACCGCGCGGTTGAACACGACGCTGGCCAACGCCACGAATGCCACGCCCGCGCTGCTGAACACGAGCGACATGACCAGCAGCCAGCCCAGCTTCATTCGCGCGTCGTGCGCCGCGCTGCCCTGGATCGCGTCGATCTGCGATCCGACCAGCTCGACCGCGCGGTTCATCCCGACATAATCCTGGCCGAGCAGCACCGCGAGCTGGCGGTCGCGCGCCACCGTCATCGCGACGATCGATTCGAAGGCCTTGTCGTAGGCGATCAGCTTGGCGATCGTGCGATCGGCCTGGGCGGTCAACGTGGCGTTCTTGGTGGCCCGATACAACGCGTTCAGCCTGCTTTCCAGCTCGAGCGACTGCGCCGCGGCTGCATCGATGTTCGCCTTCGAAGAATCGGAGAGGAAGCGTTCCATCGCCAGCCGGGTCGTCGAATAATCGACGCTGGCCTCGCGCGCCTGATCCGCCGCCGCCGTCTCGCCGAGCGCGCTGGCGCTTCGTGCGAGCTGATCGAGTTCATTCTGGATCGCGGGACCGTCGATATGGATGCGTCCGGCGACGACCCGATGGATTTCGCGCTGGTTGCGGGCGATCTGATCGAAGCGGCGGGCGGCGACGCTGGTTCGGGCCCCCGCCGCGGTGAGCGCGACACGGTGGTCCTTGGTCAGCGCATCGTCGGTCGCGATGGCGATCGTCTCGCCGGCGCGCGCGATCGCGGCGCGGGCAGCGGCCTCGCTCGCTTCGTCGCGGACCAGCGCGAACGCCTTGATATGGCCGTTGGCGGTGAGCAGCGCGATGCGGGCCGCGCGCAGCTCGGCCTGCTGACGGACCACGCCGTTGAAATCGGCGACGTCGCCGAGCGCGCTGAACACCGTTCCGCTCGCGCCGATACCGAGCAACAGCAGCATCGCTGCCTGGAGTCCAAACGCTGTCGCCGCGGTGCGCCCCAGCGAGATCTGGCTGACGCTGCGGGACAGATGCTCCGCGAGCGCGTGCCAACGCGTCGCGATGGCGGCGATCGACAAGATTCTCGTCCGGCCAGAATCGTCTTCGGGGGGCATTTTCAACCTGCAGCCATCATGCCCCGATATGGCCGCGGAATGGTTAACGAAGCCGTAACTACGTCCCCGCGGCGGCAGGCTTTCCGCTGGCCTGCCGCGTCGCGCTCAGGACCGCGTGAGGCGCTCGAGCGCGCCCAGATCGATTTGCCCCACCGCGGCCTTGAGCGCATCGATGCTCGTGCCCTCGCCGTCGGCGGCGACCATGAAGCGATCGCCGACGAGCACGCTGTACGAGCCGCTGCGCGAGGCGTTGGTCCATTTCTCGGTGGTCATGCGGCCGTCGACCTTGCCGACCTTCTCATAGCCGTCGGCGTTCTGCGTGCTCGACTGGACGTTGAACGCGCTGCCCAGCGCCGCCAGCGCGCCGGCCGCGCCGAGATCGGTCACCGCGAGCTTGATCGAGCCCGCGCCGCCGCCATATTGCGCCTCGGCCTGCGCACCCCCCATGCCCGCGGCCCCCGCCGAGGAGCTTGAGATGCTGGTGCGCGCGAGCCCGGCCAGCGTCGCCGGCAGCAGGTTCTGCAATGCCGACGGGTCGATCGCGGCCACGCCGGCGCCGGGCGTGCCGCCGGCCGTCGCCGCCTGCATGTTCCTGGCATTGGCCTCCATCTGCTTCGACGCCGCCTCGAGCTTGGCCAGATCGACCGAGCCGACGCCCGGCACGGCCAGTTCGCCGGAGACCGTCCCCCGGTCTTCGGCCGCGCCGTAGCGGCCGAAGCCGCCGCCGAACAGGCCGGCGACCGATGTGGTCAGCACGCCGATGATGAAGAACAGGACGATCGCGGCCAGCACGATCAGCGCGATGTATCCGATCGCCTTCTCCTGCGCGACCTTCATCAGCTTGGGCAAGCCGAGATAGAGCAGGTACAGGCTGTAGAGCCCGGCGAGCGCGCCGAGGATGGCGAGCTGCGGCACCAGCCCGAACACGCCGCCGAGCCAGCTCGCGGTCGCCGAATAAGCCGCGACCTTGAAGGCCTGGAGCTGGTTGCGGGTGCCGAGGAAGGTCGGCGCCAGCGCGTCGATCACGAGCGCGAGGACATAGACCATGCCCAGCGTCAGCGCATATTGCACCAGCGCGTTGCTGACCGCGCTGACCGCCGACGGCCGATAGACCACGCCGAAGAAGCCGTAGCCGAACACCAAGGCGCCGATCAGCCCGCACACCGGCCCGATCGCGGCGAGGGGGAAGACGTGGCTGCGATAGATGTCGCCGACCGTCGTCGACTCGACGTCGATCCGGTTCCATTCGTCGTTGGGCTTGAGCAGGATGTTCTTCACCCGCTCGACCAGATTAGGCTGAATCACGGGCCCGCCGCCTAGGTTCTGCATATCGACTCCTCCTGTCTGCAAGGACGGATAAATCAAATCGACGGCAGGGACTATCCTGTCGTGCACGCGGAAAAGGGGGAGTATAAAGGGCGTTCACCCGGGCTCGGAATCGCGCAGCGCCGCGTCCGCGGCTTGCTCAGACAAGTATCTTCGCGATCATCTCATGCGCCGTGGAAATGCCGTACCGCTCATAGGCGCGCCGGCGATAGGTCAGCACGGTGGTCGCGCCGATGCCGAGGTCGAGGGCGATGGCGATGGCTTCCGCCGTCATGCCGATCAGCGTGCGCGCACAGACCTCGCGTTCGCGCCGGGTGAGAGCGGGGTAGCTCATCGTCAGGCGTTGCTCGAGGCGCCTGCCGAGAGGCAGGTCCGGATCGTCGCCGCGCATCAGCTCCACCTGCTTTCTCAGCAGTGGGAGAACGATCTCGGCCAGTGTGCCCAGCGCATCCGCCGACGCGCCGGGGCGATCGCGGTTGCGATAGAAGCTCAGCACATAATGGCGCGAACCGCGCCGACGGACGAAGGAGAGCTTCTCGAAAAAAGCCGGGCCTGTCATAGCATTCGCGCCGGTAGGTCGGGTCAGAGATATCGCTGACCATGATTCGTCCGAACCGGGTCGGCTCGCCTTCCTTGGCCGCCGCCGCGAGCGACGCGAAGGGATCGATGGCGTAGAAGCGATCGGCGTAGAGCGACGCCCGGGCCAATGACGACCCGACCTTGCCGGATGAAGCGATCTGGGTGGGCGAGGCGCCGCTTTCGAACCAATAGCCGAAGACCTCGTCTACGCCGACCTCGGCGTCCGCCGCCGCCAGGATGACGTCGCCCAGCGCGGCGGAGCCGGTCGCGTTGACCAGCTTCTCGTACAGGACTGAGCCCAATTCCATTTTCGATCCTCTCGCGAACGGTGCCGGACCTTGGCCGAGCCGGGTCGATCGCCGCGCCGGATTGGATCATTTCTCCCATGCGCCGTCAATGATCGGAACGGAGCTGTCTCCTGCCTCGGGCCGCGGGGCCATGGGCGCCGCGCCGCGCGCCAGTCGGATGGCTTCGCGGATCACGCGCTCGTCGCCGATATGATTGGCGAGCAGCATGATCAGCTTCGCGTTCGCAAGCGCGCTCTGGCGGTCGTCGAGCCCGTGATGCATCGCGATCAGATCTTCATAGAGGTCGTCGGGATGCGCGATCGCGGGCGCGGTGTTCAGCTGCGTCATACGTTGCGCCCCATGGCCCGGTCGAGCGCCGCGGCAATCTTCGCATGTGAGGGCGCGCGCCACCGCGCGGCGACATATTGGTCCGGTCGAATGAGATAGGCGGACCCGTCACGCAAGTCGTAGCGCGCGGTGATCAGTCCCCGGGGGTCGTCATCGGCGATGTCGAGGATGCGCAGGCCGGGCACGCGCGGCGCGGCCGAATCTCGGCAGAGCAGGCTGAACCCGCCGAGACCGAGGCGCTCAAGCAGCCAGCCGTGCGCCAGCGGCGCATCGAGCGCCACTGCACCGGGCGGGATCCCGGCCCACGCCTCGTCCGGTTCGTCGGGCGTGCTGAGCGGACTGTCGGCGTAAGCAACCGCGGTCGAAAGGCGGCCCGAATTGACGAACGGCCGGGCAAACGCATGGTCGTGCGCCAGCTCGAGCACCGCATCGCGAAAGATCCGGCTGGCGCTGGTCTTGGGCGTGAGGAAGTCGGTCGTGCGGGACGAATGGAGGATGTTTTCGTCCGCGGTCGCCACCGCTTCATGATCATAGCTGTCGAGCAGCGCCGCAGGGGCCGCGCCGCCGAGGATCAGGTCGAGCTTCCAGCCGAGCTGATCGATGTCGGCGAGCCCGCCGTTGCAGCCGCGCGCGCCGAACGGCGACACCAGGTGCGCGCTGTCGCCGGCGAAGATCACCCGGCCGTGGACGAAGTGCGCCATGCGCCGGCACTGGAAAGTGTAGACGCTGTACCATTCCTCCTCGAACGCGACGTCGTCGCCGAGCATCGCGCGGACGTAGCGTTCGACGTTCTCGGGACGCACGGCCGCGGCGCGATCGATGTTCCAGCCGAGCTGGAAGTCGAGCCGCCAGACGTCGTCGGGCTGCTTGTGGAGCAGCGCGGACTGGCCCGGATTGAACGCGGGATCGAACCAGAACCGGCGCTCCGAGGGCATGTCGCCTTTCATCCTGATGTCGGCGATCAGGAAATTGTCCTCGAAGACGCGGCCTTCGAAATCGAGGCCGAGCGCATCGCGCACGGTAGAGCGGCTGCCGTCGCACGCGATCACCCAGTCGGCCTCGAGCTCATACCGGTCCGATCCGACATCGATCCGCAGGCGCACGCCGTCGGCATCGCTGGCGACGCCGGTCACGCCATGCCCCCAGCGGACCTCGACCGACGGACAGTCCGCCAGCGCGTCGATCAGCCGGGTCTCGACATGATATTGCTGGATGTTGATGAACGCGGGGCGCTTCTGGTCCTTCACCGGCAGCAGATCGAACTGGTAGATCGGATCGGGATCGGTCCCCCAGAACACCTTGCCGAGGTTCCACGTCACGCCTTTGTCGACGATCGCGTCGCCGACGCCGAGCCGGTCGAAGATGTCGAGGCTGCGCTTGGAGAAGCAGATCGCCTTGGACCCGGCCGAGACGAAATCGAGCCGGTTGACCACCGTGACCGCATGACCGCGCCGGCCCAGATCGAGCGCCAGCGCGAGCCCGACCGGGCCGGCGCCGACGATGACGATGCGCTTGCGGTCGTCCTGCGCCGGCAGGGGCGAGGTGCCCATTTCGCGCCAGACCGGGATGTCGGCCACGTTCGCCATCGGATCAGTCCTGCAGCTGATCCCACACCTCGCGGTCGCGCTCCATCGTCCAGATGCGCGGCCAGTCGATCCCGTCGAACTCGTCCCATAGCCGCTGCACGTCGAACGGCAGGCAATGCTCGAAGATCGGCCAGCGGCCGAACTTGGGCTCGAGCAGCGCGTGGGTCGCCTTGAACGCTTCCTTGAGCGTGCCCTTGCGCGCGTGGACCGCGCCGACCTGGCCGATCATGCCGTTGAGGAACTCGCGCGTCTGCTCGACCGCTGCGTCGCTCGCGGCGACGCCCCGCGCGATCGCGCCGCGGCCGCCGACGAGATTTTCGGCGCGATACTGCTTGACCTTGTCGAGCGTGGCCGTCGACCAGTCGAAGTGAAACGCGTCGCCGGTGTAGAGCGCCGCCTCGGCCTCGACCAGGTCGCCCGCGAACAATGTCTTGGTCTTGTCGTGCCACGCGACGATGTCGCCGGCGGTATGGCCGCGCCCGCAGAACTGCAGGTCGATCCGTCCGCGATCGCCGCCGAGCTCGATCACATGGCCGTCGGCGAAGGTCTCGGTCGGCCAGGTCAGGCCGGGGATTTCCTCGGGCTGCTTGAACAGCCGCGGCATGCGGCCGAACTCGCTGGCCCAATCCTCCTTGCCGCGCTCTTCGATCAGCTTGCGCGTGGTCTCGCTCGTGATGATATGCTCGGCGTCGAACGCGCTCGCGCCGAGCACGCGCACCGCATGATAATGGGTCAGCACCAGATATTTGACCGGCTTGGCCGTGTGCTGGCGCAGCTGCCGGAGCCAGTCGCGCGCCGCCGCCGGGGTGGCGCGCGCCTCGAAGCAGACGAGGAAGTCCTCGCCCTCGATCGCGCCGACATTGGGATCTCCCTCGGCGGTCAACGCATAAACGCCGTCCGCGAGGATTTCGAGCTTTTCGCTCTTCGCGGTCAGATCGGTCGAGGAGGCAAACGGCTTGGCCATGGATCGTCTTCCTTGATAGGGACGCCGGACTAAACAGGCGAAGGCGCTCCGTCTGTCCTCAGTTCTGGGGACAGGCTCAGGCGATGATCTCATGCATCTTGGAAATAGCGGGGATTGGTCGGGGCGACAGGATTCGAACCTGCGACCCTCAGACCCCCAGTCTGATGCGCTACCAGGCTGCGCCACGCCCCGACCAAGGCTGGGGCCTTAAGGCGGGGGCCGGGCGAAGGCAAGGCGGGCGCGCCAATCCACCGTTCGCCACGAGCCTGTCGAAGGGCTTTCCGTCTTTTCCCACTTTTTCCCGGAGCGAGAAGGAAGGAGAGGGGCTTCGACAGGCTCAGCCCGAACGGTTGCGAGTTTGAAATAGTGGAGGCGTTGCGCCCCGCCGCCGATACGTGATAGGCGCGCGCCCTTCTTCGGCCGTATCGGCCGGCAGCTTTTCAGGCGACCCACTCGATGTTCTCCACCCCCGCATTCGCCCAATCCGCCGGCGCCGCCGCTCCGAGCGGTGCGGCGATGGTCATGCAGTTCGCGCCCCTGCTGTTCATCTTCGCGATCTTCTACGTCCTGCTGATCCGTCCGCAGCAGAAGCGCATCAAGGAGCATCGCGCGATGATCGACGCGGTCAGGAAGGGCGACACCGTGATCACCGGCGGCGGGCTGATCGGCAAGGCGACCAGGGTCGACGAGACCGAGGTCGAGATCGAGATCGCGACCGGGGTCAAGGTCAAGGCGCTCAAGAGCACGCTCAGCGACATCCGCCCCGTCGGCACCGCCAAGCCCGCCAACGACTGATCTCGGCGATGCTCGACTTTCCCCGCTGGAAGATCTGGTCGATCGTCTTGTTCCTGGCGTTCGGCGTGCTTTCGGCGATCCCCAGTTTGCTGCCCGAGCGGATCGCGACGCAGATCCCATCCTATATTCCCCACCCGCGCTTCAATCTCGGGCTCGATCTGTCGGGCGGCAGCCACCTGCTGCTCGAGGCCGACACCGCCGATGTCGCCAAATCGCGCATCGCGCTGATGGACGAGACGGTGCGCACCGAAATGCGCCGCGCGACGCCTAAAATCGAGATCGGGGATATCTCGGCCGCCGAAGGCCGGCTGAGCTTCATGGTGCGCGATCCCGCGCAGGTCGACGCGGCGGTCGAGAAAGTGCGCGGGCTGACCCAGGGCGCGGGGATGACCGGGCAGCGCGACTGGAACGTCGCCGTGGTCGACACCAGCCGGATCGTGATGACGCCGACCCAGTCGGGGCTCGACGCCGCGGTCGACAGCGCGATGGCGCAGGCGACCGAGGTCGTGCGACGCCGGATCGACGAGCTCGGCACCAAGGAGCCGACGATCATCCGCCAGGGCAACGACCGCATCGTCGTCCAGGTCCCCGGATTGCAGAACCCCGAGGCGCTGAAGGCGCTGCTCGGCAAGACCGCCAAGCTCGAATTCAAGCTGGTCGATCTTGCCGCCGATCCGGCCGGCGTCGCCGCCGGGCGGGCCCCGCCGGGAAGCCAGATCCTGCCTTATCCGGGCTCGCCGACGGGCAAGATCGCGGTGCAGCGACGCGTGATGATCTCGGGCGATCAGCTGATCGACGCGACCCAAGGCTTCGACCAGCAGCGCAACGAGCCGGTCGTTAACATCCGCTTCGATTCGCAAGGCGGGCGCAAGTTCGCGCGGGTGACGCAGGAGAACGTCCACAAGCCGTTCGCGATCATCCTCGACAACAGCGTGCTGTCCGCGCCCAACATCAACGAGCCGATCCTCGGCGGATCGGCGCAGATCTCTGGCAGCTTCACCGTCGACAGCGCCAACCAGCTCGCGATCGCGCTGCGCTCGGGCAAGCTGCCGGTCGCGCTCAAGGTGATCGAGGAGCGCACCGTCGGGCCGCAGCTCGGCGCCGATTCGATCCGCGCCGGGCTGATCGCGTCGACCATCGCCACCGTCGCGGTGATCGTGTTCATGCTGCTCGCCTACGGGCGTTTCGGCTTCTATGCGAACCTCGCGGTGGTGATCAACGTGTTTGTCATCCTGGGCGTGATGGCGATGCTGGGCGCGACGCTGACGCTGCCCGGGATCGCCGGCTTCGTGCTGACGATCGGCACCGCGGTCGACGCCAACGTGCTGATCAACGAGCGCATCCGCGAGGAGCAGAGGCGCGGGCGCGGTCCTGTCCAGGCCGTCGAGTTCGGCTACAAGGAGGCGCGGCGCACGATCTTCGAGGCGAACGTCACGCACGCGATCGCCGGCGGGATCATGCTGCTGCTCGGCACGGGGCCGGTCAAGGGTTTCGCGGTGGTGCTGCTGATCGGCATCGCCACCTCAGTGTTCACCGCGGTCACCTTCACCCGCATGCTCGTCGCGCTGTGGTTGCGCCGCAGGCGGCCGGCGCATCTCAACATCTGATCGGGAGCGAACCATGCGCCTGCTGAAGCTCGTTCCCGACGACACCAACATCGGCTTCGTCCGCATCCGTTTCTGGGCGTTCGCGCTGACCGCGCTGCTGACCGTCGCGGCGGTGGCGCTGGTCGCGACGCGCGGGCTCAACCTCGGCGTCGATTTCGTCGGCGGGCTGATGGTCGAGGCGAAGTTCGAGCAGCCGCCGCATCTCGACAAGGTGCGCGCGGACATCGATCGGCTCGGCGTCGGCGATGCCTCGCTCCAGCAGTTCGGCAGCCCCGACATCGTCTCGATCCGCCTGCCGCTGCCGCCGTCGAGCGACGAAGGCGCGACCAACAAGGTGGTCAACCAGGTAAAGGCATCGCTCGCCGCCGATTATCCCGGCGTGGTGTTCACGCGCTACGACACCGTGTCGGGCAAGGTTTCGGGCGAGCTGATCCGCAACGGCATCCTCGCGGTGCTGCTCGCGATCTTCGGCATCGCGGTGTTCAGCTGGTTCCGCTACGAATGGCAGTTCGGCGTGTCGACCTTCGTCGCGATCGCGCACGACGTGCTGATGACGCTCGGTTTCTTCGCGCTGACGCGGCTCGAGTTCGATCTCAACATCGTCGCCGCGGTGCTGACGATCGTCGGCTATTCGATCAACGACAAGATGGTGATCGACGACCGCATCCGCGAGAACATGCGCAAATACCGCAAGATGGACCTGCCGCAGCTGATCGACCTGTCGGTCAACGAGACGCTGCCGCGCACGGTGATGACTTCGCTGACCGTGCTGCTCGCGCTGACCTCGCTGCTGCTGTTCGGCGGCCAGGTGCTGCGCGGCTTCACCGCGGCGATGATGCTCGGCATCGTCGTCGGCACTTACTCGTCGGTCTATGTCTCGTCGTCGCTGCTGATCTCGCTCGGCCTGCGCGCCGAGCCGCTCGAGGCGAAGAACAAGCGCACGGGCGCGATGGCCAATGCCGAGCGCGTCGCGCGGCGCGAGGACGGCGTCGTCTGATGTCAGCCTGATGCGCCTCGATCGCGATCCCGGAGCGGCGGGTCCGATCGTCCAGGGGTTCGCGCAGGGCGGGTTTCGCGTCGACGAGACCGTCTATCGCGGCGGGCTGTGGCTGACGCCGAGCGCCGCGCAGGCCTGGGATGCGCCCGCGCTCGAGGCGCTGACGGCGGACGATCTGGCCGTGCTGACCGCGGGCCATCCCGAGTTCGTCCTGCTCGGCACCGGGCCGACGCTATGCCGCCCGCCGCCGGCGCTGACGGCTGCGCTCGAGGCCCGGGCGATCGGTCTCGAGGCGATGGACAGCCGCGCCGCGGCGCGCGCCTGGGGCATATTGCGTGGCGAGGGCCGGCAGATCGTCGCGGCGCTGCTGCCGCTTTAGTTCTTTCCTGCAATCTCGCTGAGATGCTCGAACAACGCCGCGCTGTTCGCTTCCCAGGTGAAGCGCTGTGCCGCGGCGCGCACCGCCTCCGCCGCCGGCGGATCGGCCAGCAATTCGCGCACCGCCGCGGCGATCGCCGCCGGATCGCGCGCGACGATCCGCCCGGCGGCCCGCCGGTCGACCACCTCGCGCGCGCCGCCGACGTCGCTGATCACCAGCGGCGTGCCGCAGGCGAGCGCCTCGATCCAGACGTTCGCCAGCCCCTCCGAGGCGGAGGCGAGCAGCGCGACGTCGGCTGCGGCGAACAGCGCCGGCAGCGCCTCGTACGGCTGCGCGCCGAGCAGGCGGACGCGCGTTCCCGTGCCCGTCGCAGCGATCCGGGCGTCGAGCGCGGCGCGATATGGCCCGCCGCCGGCGATCAGCAGCGTGGCGTCGGGCAGGCTCCGCATCGCCTCGATCAGCAGCGCATGTCCCTTGCGCTCGACCAGATTGCCGACCGCGACGAGCAGCGGGCCGCTGACGCCGAGCGCCGCCTTCGCCGCCGCGCGGTCGCCGGCCGGGCGGAATGCGGCAAGATCGACGCCGGTGTGATGGACGCGGATTGCCGCGCCGGGCAGGCCGAGCGCGATCATGTCGGCCTTGAGCGCCGCGCTGACTGCGAGCATCCCGCCGGAGTCGTGGCCGGCCGCGACGATCTGGCGGCGGCACAATGGCCGCCGGCCCCAAACGTGGATGTCGCTGCCGCGCGCCTTGATCGAGCAGGGCACGCCGAGCGCGGCGCCGAGCCGCGCCGCCGCCGGGCCGTCGGGATAGAAGAATTCGGCGTCGATCACGTCGAACGACCAGGAGACCAGCTGGGCCACGGGCAGCACGA
>CAXTMX010000045.1:14662-21357 GCA_964245585.1 uncultured Sphingomonadaceae bacterium
CATCGAACGCGAAGCGGGTGCGGATCTCGCGCAGCAGCGGCAGCAGCGTGCGCGCCATCAGCCACGGATGAAGCGGCCCGCCGATCGCCGGCACGATCGCGAAGCGCGGACGGTGGACGGTCAGGCCCTGCCACTCCTCGCGTTCCGGCACGGCGGCCAGCGCGCGATAGCGGGGGTGGCGGCGCAGCGGCCCGGGCGGCAGCCCGACCGGCGCGACCACCTCGACCGCGACGTCGCCGCGCGCGGCAAGCGTCAGCGTCTGGCGCGCGACGAAGCCGCCGAAGGTCGGCCGGCTCGCGTCGGGGAACAGCGTCGACAGGGTCAGCACGCGCAGCATCGCGCGCCGTCTTGCCACACAAAGCTGGCCGCTGGGTTAAGCGCGCTTTCCCTGCGCCGTCGGCTCGGCTAAGAAGCGCGCCATGCGCTCCTTCACCCGCCCGCTCGCTCTGGCGCTCGTCGCCGTCCTGCTGACCCCGCTCGCCGGCTGTGCCACCAGCGGCAAGAAGAAGGGCGATACCTCGTTCGTCGCGCGCGACGTCGACACGCTCTACAACGGCGCGAAGTCCCGGCTCGATCGCGGCCAGTACAAGCAGGCCGCGCAACTGTTCGACGAGGTCGAGCGCCAGCATCCTTACTCGGTGTGGGCGCGGCGTGCCCAGCTGATGAGCGCGTTCAGCTACTATCTGGCGCGCGACTATCCGACCTCGATCCAATCGGCGCAGCGCTTCCTGTCGATCCATCCGGGCAACAAGGACGCGCCTTATGCGCTCTATCTGATCGCGGTCGATTATTACGAGCAGGTCGGCGACGTCACGCGCGACCAGAAGGTCACCGGCCAGGCGCTCGGCGCGCTCGGCGAGGTCGTGCGCCGCTATCCCGACAGCCGCTACGCCGCCGACGCGCGGCTGAAGATGGACCTGGTCAACGATCATCTCGCCGGCAAGGAGATGGAGATCGGCCGCTTCTACCAGAGCCGCGCCGCATGGCTGGCGGCGGTGATCCGCTTCCGCACCGTGGTCGACAAATACGACACCACGAGCCACGCGCCCGAGGCGCTGATGCGGCTCGTCGAATCCTATCTTGCGCTCGGGGTCCCCGAAGAGGCGCGCAAGGCCGCGGCGGTGCTCGGCGCGAACTATCCGGGCAGCAAATGGTACGATCGCGCCTATCAGCTGATCCAGAAGAAGCTGCCGGCCACGGCTTGAGCATATTTCCGTCATCCCGGCGAACGCCGGGATCCATGGATACGGAACCGCTGAAGTGGAGAGCGGACGCCGCCCACGGACCCCGGCTTTCGCCGGGGTGACGCTTCCTCTATCAAATCTTATGCTCACCGCGCTCACCATCCGCGACGTCGTCCTGATCGAGGCGCTCGATCTCGAGTTTGGTGCCGGGCTCGGCGTGCTCACCGGCGAAACCGGCGCGGGCAAATCGATCCTGCTCGATGCGCTCGGCCTGGCGCTCGGGGTGCGGGCCGAGACCGGGCTGGTGCGGCGGGGCGCGACGCAAGCGGTCGTCACCGCGAGCTTCGATCTGCCGCCGGGCCATTCCGCCGCCGCGCTGCTGATCGACAACGGGCTCGATGCCGCCGCGGACGAGCCGCTGGTGGTGCGGCGGATCGTCAAGGCCGACGGCGGCAGCCGGGCATTGATCAACGACCAGCCGGCGTCGGCCGGATTGTTGCGCGAGCTCGGCGCGCTGCTCGTGGAGATCCACGGCCAGCACGACGATCGCGGCCTGCTCGACCGCCAGGGGCATCGGGCGCTGCTCGACGCGTTCGGCCGGATCGATCGCGCCCCGGCCGCCGCCGCCTTCCAGCGCTGGCGGGTGGCCGAAGCGGCGCTGACGGCGGCGCGTGACGAACTCGACACCGCCGCGCGCGATCGCGAGTGGCTCGAGCATGCCGTTGCCGAGCTGGCCCGCTTCGCCGCGGTGCCGGGCGAGGAGGAGAGCCTCGCCGAGGCGCGCGCGACGATGCAGAAGGGCGCGCGGCTGACCGAAGACCTGGCCGCCGTCGCCCGCCACCTCGACGGATCGGACGGCGCGCTCGCGCAGCTGCGTCAGGCGGCGCGGCGGCTCGAGCGGATCGCGCCCGAGCATCCCGCGCTGGCCGATGCGCTCGCCGCGTTCGATCGCGCGGTGATCGAGGCGTCCGACGGCGAGGATCGGCTTGCTGCGGCCGGCGACGCGCTCAGCGCCGATCCCGAGCGGCTCGACGCGATCGAGACGCGGCTGTTCGATCTGCGCGCGCTGGCGCGCAAGCATCGCGTCGCGCCCGATGCGCTCGCCGAATTGACCGAGGAGCTGTCGGCGCGGCTGGCGCGGATCGAGGCCGGCGGCGACGGGCTGGCGGCACTTGAGGCGGCGGCGCTGGCGGCGCGCAATACTTACGAGCAAGCCGCGACTGCCCTGTCGGCGGCGCGCAAGGCGGCGGGCGAGCGGCTCGATGCGGCGGTCGCAGGCGAGCTTGCTCCCCTCAAGCTCGATGCCGCGCGGTTCCGCGTCGCGATCGAGCCGCTGGCCGAGGCGCAATGGAGCGCGCAGGGCACCGATCGGGTCGAGTTCGAGATCTCGACCAATCCGGGCGCGCCGTTCGCGCCCTTGGTCAAGATCGCCAGCGGCGGCGAGCTGTCTCGCTTCATCCTCGCGCTCAAGGTCGCGCTGGCCGAGGAAGGCGGGGCGGCGGGGATGGGGGTCGCCGAGCTCGACCGCGGCGTCGGCGGCGCGGTGGCGAGCGCGATCGGCGAGCGGCTGGCGCGGCTGGCCGATTCGGCGCAGGTGCTCGTCGTGACGCACAGCCCGCAGGTCGCGGCGCGGGGCGACCGCCACTGGCTGATCGCCAAGGCGCATGATGGGACGGTCACGCGCACCAGCGTCCACGCGCTCGGCGAGGCCGAGCGGCGCGAGGAGATCGCGCGGATGCTGTCGGGCGCCGAGGTGACCGACGAGGCCCGCGCCCAGGCGGTGCGGCTGCTGGAGGCGGCGTGAGCAAGCGCGATGCGGCGAGAGAGCCCGCGGACGAGCTCGCCTTCCTCGCCGCCGAGATCGCGCGGCATAACGCGCTGTACCACACCGACGACGCGCCCGAGATCAGCGACGCCGATTATGACGCGCTGGTCCGCCGCAATGCCGCACTCGAGGCCGCGCATCCCGATTTGATCCGGGCGGACAGCCCGTCGCGCCAGGTCGGCGCCGCGCCGGCGGCGCATCTCGCAAAGGTCGCGCACGCACGGCCGATGACGAGCCTCGACAATGCCTTTTCGGACGAGGAGGTTGGCGAGTTCGTCGCGCGCGTGCGGCGTTTCCTCAAGCTCGACCCCGACGAGCCGGTCGCGCTGACCGCCGAGCCCAAGATCGACGGGCTGTCCTGCTCGCTGCGCTACGAGCGCGGGCGACTGGTGCGCGCGCTGACCCGCGGCAATGGCGAGGTGGGCGAGGATGTCACCGCCAATGTCGCGACCATTGGCGATATACCGCAATTTCTCGCCAATCCGCTGTGTCGAGTGAAGTCGAGACACGTTCCCACCGTCGAACGTCCCTCGACTTCGCTCGGGACAGCGGACGGGGAACGCATACCCGACGTGTTCGAGGTGCGCGGCGAGGTCTATATGGCCAAGGCCGATTTCGCCGCGCTCAACGCGCGCATGCTCGCCGAAGCCGACGATCCCGAAAAGGCGCGCCAGTTCGCCAATCCGCGCAACGCCGCCGCCGGCTCGCTGCGCCAGAAGGACCCGGCGGTGACCGCGGCGCGGCCGCTGCGCTTCCTGCCGCACGGTTGGGGGGACGCGTCCGCCGTGCCGGGGGCCACGCAATATGAGGTGATGGCAGCGATCCAAAGCTGGGGATTCCCGCGCTCGATCCTGCTCGAACGGACCGCCACCCTCGCCGACGCGCTGGCGCATTATCGGGCGATCGAGGCGCAGCGCGCCGATCTGCCGTTCGATATCGACGGCGTGGTCTACAAGGTCGATCGGCTCGACTGGCAGGCGCGGCTCGGCCAGGTCGCCAAGGCGCCGCGGTGGGCGCTGGCGCACAAGTTTCCCGCGCAGCGCGCCGAGACCACGCTCGAGGCGATCGACATCCAGGTCGGGCGCACCGGCGCGCTCACGCCCGTGGCACGGCTCAAGCCGGTCACCGTCGGCGGCGTCGTCGTGACCAACGCGACGCTGCACAATGCCGACGAGATCGAGCGGCTCGGCGTGCGCCCCGGCGACCGCGTGGTGCTCCAGCGCGCCGGCGACGTCATCCCGCAGATCGTCGGGAATCTGACGCGCGACGAGGAACGCGCGCCTTACACCTTCCCTGATCATTGCCCGGAATGCGCGTCCACCGCCGAGCGCGCGGCCGACGAGGTGGTCGTGCGCTGCACCGGCGGACTGATCTGCCCGGCACAACGCGTCGAGCGGCTGCGCCATTTCGTCTCGCGCTACGCGTTCGATATCGAAAAGCTGGGACAGACGCATATCGAGAGCTTCTTCCGCGACGGGCTGATCCAATCGCCGGCAGACATCTTCCGCTTGACCAAGGAGACGCTGCTGGCCCGCGAGCGCTGGGCGGAGGTCTCGGCCGCCAATCTGATCGCCGCGATCGAACTGCGAAGGAGCGTCCCGCTCGATCGCTTCCTGTTCGCGCTCGGCATCCGCCACGTCGGCCAGATCACCGCGCGCGATCTGGCGCGGCGCTATGCGACCTGGGAGCGCCTGGCCGAGATGATCGCGCGCGCGGTCGCGCACCGCGCAGCGGCGGTTCCGGCGGTCGGCGAAACCGAAGCGAAGTTCGCTGCCCGCATCGCCAAGGAGCTGGCGGCGATCGTCGAGACGCCGCAGATCGGTCCCGAAGTCGCGCAATCGCTGATCGATTTCTTCGCCGAGCCGCACAATCGCGAGGTCGTCGCCGAGCTGCTGCGCGAGGTCGCTCCCGCGCCCGTGATCCACGGGACGCGTGCGTCGTCGGTCAGCGGCAAGACGGTGGTGTTCACCGGCAAGCTCGAGACGATGTCGCGCGACGAGGCCAAGGCCCAGGCCGAAGCGCTCGGCGCCAAGGTCGCGGGATCGGTGTCGCGCAGCACCGATCTGGTCGTCGCCGGCGCCGACGCCGGATCGAAGCTGCGCAAGGCGGCCGAGCTCGGCGTCGCGACCACCGACGAGGCGGGCTGGGCGGAGATCGTCGCGCAGGCGGGCTGAGCGCGTCCGTCCTACGACCGGTCGAGATCGGCCCTAGGCGCGTCACGATGCCTTGGTTATAGCCGCACCCGATGGCCTCGGCTTCCCTCCGCAATCGCTTCCCCTATGATCTCGTGCTCGGGTTCGTCCTGCTGCTGGCGATGGTCGGCGGCAGCTTCTTGTTCGCGCGCCAGCAGGCGCGGGACAGCGCGGAATCGGTGAGCCTGGTCGCCGTCGAGCGGGCGTTGGTGGAGCTGTTGTCCGCGGTCAAGGACGCCGAGACCGGTCAGCGCGGCTATCTGCTGACCCACTCCGAGCGGTATCTCGCGCCCTATGAGGCGGGCACCCGCCGCGCAGGCCCGATGCTGGATGCGCTTGCCCGCGGCGACGATGCCAACGGCCGGGCCGTCGCGCGCCGGCTGCGTCCGGGTGTGGCGGCCAAGCTGGGCGGGCGCGCAGCGCCCGGAGGGTGCCCGCCCCCTCCCGGCTGACTTGCCGGGTTCATAGGCCGGGCCGCACGACGCTGCAACGACGGACGGGTCCGCCTCACGATGCCCGGCGCCAGTCGCCGACCGCGGCCTGCAGGACCGCGAAGGCCGCCACCGCGGCCGTGTCGGCCCGGAGGATGCGCGGGCCGAGCGAAAGCCGCACGGTGTTCGGCCGCGCGAGGAGCAGCGCCCGCTCGGCCGGGGCGAAGCCGCCCTCCGGGCCTATCAGCAGCGCCGTCCCGCCGGCACCGGCCCTTCCCTCGCGGAGCGCCGCCACCGGGTCGGCGATCGGGGCGTCCTCGTCGCAGAAGACCAGCCATCGTTCCGGCGCGAGCCGGCCGAGCACGGCCTCGAACCGGTCCTCGGGGGCGATAGCCGGCACGTGCAGGATGCCGCATTGCTCGGCCGCCTCGATCGCGTTCGCCCGCATCCGGTCGCGGTTCACGCGCGTCGCCGCCGTCCGGTGGGTGAAGACGGGCTGGAGCAGGCCGGCCCCCATCTCGACCGCCTTCTCCACCATGTAATCCGTCCGGGCGTGTTTCAGCGGGGCGAAGAGGTAATGGAGATCCGGCGCCGGCGGCTGCCCGCGCGTCTGCTCGACGGGGTGCAGCGCCGCGTCACGCCGGCCCGCCGCGGCGAGGGTGGCGCGCCATTCTCCGTCACGCCCGTTGAAGAGTAGCACTTCCCGGCCGGCCGGGAGCCGCAGGACGTTCAGGAGATAGTTCGCCTGCGCACGTTCCAGCGGTACGGGCTCGCTCGCGCGGAGGTCGGCCTCGACGAACAGCCGCGGCCCGGCGAAGTCGTATGCAGCCACGTCAGCTCCCGGCCGGGGCGTACGGGTGCTGGCGCACCCACTCGAGACTGCCGGCGAAGATCGTCTCCGCGTCGTTGTCCAGCGTGGCCACGTGGTAGGAGTCCTCGAGCCAGATCTCGGTGACGTCGGCGCTGGAGATGTGCTCGAGGAAGTACCTCGAGCTGGCGGGCGGGACGACGTGGTCGACCCGCGAGTGCATCAGCAGGACCAGCGCCTCGTACCGGCTGAAGG